>JADKJR010000003.1:0-300000 GCA_016720925.1 Betaproteobacteria bacterium
ACTAAACCGCTCGCGCGGTATTGGCACTTCGATCAGAGGTCGGTGGGTCTTTGAGAGACAGGGATTGTGGTTCTGTTTATGTTGATTGGTGAGGCAATCCGCCTCGCTTTTCGACAGGAGCCGCGCCATGAGCCAATCGACAGCAGCCAACAGTGAGTTACGTCAACGCATGATCGACGACATGCGCATGCGTAAGTTTACCGACAAGACCCAGACCCAGTACGTCCGCGCAGTGCGGAAGTTCGCCAGCTATCTTCATCGTTCACCGGATACAGCGACTGATGAAGAGTTGCGCAACTATCAGCTGTATCTGGTCGATCACGGCATCTCACCGGTCTCACTTAATGCCACCATCACCGGTCTGAAGTTCTTCTTCGAGATCACCGTCGGCGATACCGAGTTGATGGGCAAGATGCAACCGGTGCGGGTTCCCCGGACGCTGCCGGTGATACTGAGCCGCGAAGAGGTGAGCCGCCTGATCGCCGCGACCCGCAACCTCAAACACCAGACCGCACTGGCCGTTGCCTACGGTACCGGCTTGCGGGTGAGCGAAGTGGTCTCACTCAAGATCGGCGACATCGACAGCAACCGCATGATCCTGCGGGTGGAGCAAGGTAAAGGCAGCAAGGATCGCTACGCCATGCTCTCGCCCATATTGCTCGAACGCTTGCGCCACTGGTGGCGGGTGGCCCGCGCACAAGGCAAGATGCTCGACGGCGGCTGGCTGTTTCCCGGGTTGGACCCGATCAAATCGCTCACCGCGCGTCAGCTCAATCGGGCCATCCATGCCGCCGCGGAGGTGGCCAAGATCGACAAGCGGGTGTCGATGCACACCTTGCGTCACAGCTTCGCCACCCACCTGCTCGAACAGAAGGTCGACATTCGTGTGATCCAGGTCCTGCTCGGACACAAGAAACTGGAAACGACAGCCCTCTATACCCAAGTCGCCACCGACATTCTGCGTGAAGTCATCAGTCCGCTGGAGATGCTGCACCCCACGTAGGGGTCGATCATGGGGCGTTCGGCCCTGGAGGTCGCCGATATCTTTCGTGCCCACGGGACAGCCTGGCGTCTGCGTGAGCGCGCGCATCTGAGTCTGGGTCAACTCAAGGTCATGTCGGCCATCGAACAGTGTCGCCGTGCTGCGCTGGGGGGACATGTATTGCGCTGCCCGCGCTGCGAACAACTCGAGATTGCCTACAACTCCTGCCGCAACCGGCATTGTCCGAAATGCCAGGCCCGCGCCGCGCGCCGCTGGCTCGATGCCCGTCAGGCTGAACTGCTACCGGTGGATTATTACCACGTCGTCTTCACCTTGCCCGCACCGATTAGCGCGATCGCCTATTACAACAAGACGGTGATCTATGGTCTGTTGTTTGAAGTCGCCGCCGAGGTCCTGCGCACCATCGCCGCCGACCCCAGGCATCTGGGTGCCCAGATCGGCGTGACCCTGGTACTGCATACCTGGGGCTCGGCACTGACGCATCATCCTCACGTGCATGGCATTGTGCCTGGCGGGGGTTTGTCGCCTGATGGCCAACGCTGGATCCGCTGCAAGCCGGGTTTCTTCCTGCCCGTGCGCGTGCTCTCGCGACTGTTTCGGCGGCGCTTTCTGGAGGAGCTTGGCGCCGCACAGCGCGCCGGCCGGTTGCAGTGCTTCGGTGACTTCGCGCATCTGGCCGATCCGACGGCATTCGACGATTGGCTGGCACCGTTGCGAACGTGCGAATGGGTGGTCTATGCCAAGCGTCCTTTTGCCGGTCCGGCCGCCGTCCTGGCGTATCTGTCGCGGTATACCCACCGCGTGGCCATTTCCAACCAGCGACTGATCAGCATGAATGAGCAAGGCATCACGTTCGGATGGAAGGATTATCGGGCCAAGGGGAGGACGCGACACAAGACGATGACGCTCAAGCCCGAGGAGTTCATGCGCCGTTTTCTGCTGCATGTGTTGCCGGGCGGCTTTCACCGCATCCGTTACTTTGGCTTGATCGCCAATGCGGCGCGCAAGGCCAATCTGGCACGTATGCTTGAACTTCTGCAACCTGAGCCAGCGGCCATCAAAGTCAGCTTGCCTGATGCGAACCGAACGGCCCCATCCGGTGCCATCGTTCCACCGACGTTCGTCTGTCCAGACTGCGGGGCGGCAATGATCGTCATTGAAACCCTGGCGCGCGCTCAACCGATCCGGGCACCGCCCCGGTTGCGACAGCCACCATGACCCCCTCGGCTAATCAACCAGAACACCGACCGTCTGCTCTTCGATGTGAAGCGCCGATAGGAGACGCTTTGGCCATCGGCCGCAAAACCGACGTATTGCATCTAAATCATCGCCGAACAAACTGGCCAGGAAGCGTCACATCGATGCAATCTGGGAACAGTGCCATCCGACTCCGTAGCCATTCTGCTGCGCCACCCCAGCCGCGGACATTCAAATCCCCATAGACGCTGTCGCGTCAACAAGCCGTGTCGCTGCATTCCGCGGTTTCCTCCTTCGAGGCTTGTACAACGCCTGCCCACCGGCACTGACTCGTGCTCACCGTTCATCGCGTGAGGGCAGGCATCGTACAAACCTTAACGTTACCAGCCGGTCGCGGTTCTCGAAATCAGTCGTTGGTCGAATGTATGCTTCCGAGAAAATTGTAATTCCGAAGTGTATCGAAACGCGAATATTCACGTCACCCAATAGGGTCATTCGTCAAGGAAACGAATTAATCCAGATTAGACATTGCAGACGCGATATTGCTCGCAGACGTCGCAGAACATCGCCTCTCAAAAGATCACCGATAGAACGTTGCCGCCAACTCAAATGAACGGCCCCACAGCATCCTGCCGTGACGAAGGTGAAGAGCCATCTGAAGATCTCAGGGCAGCACTCGCCCTGACCGCGCCTTCGCTGCAGAAACGTCGGTGGCATTGATCGTGCCCGAGGTATCGAGGTCGAACTTGAAATTGTCCGTATTCGCGGATTGCAGTGATCGCGCCTTGACACCCGCAATGTCGCTGGCATTGACAACGCCAGTGCTGTTCACATCGCCTACCAGGAAGCCGATCGTTGCCGCAGCATTGACGCCTGCCCCATTGACGTTCGTCAGTGACACCGTTACACGCCGCTTGTCTGGAACGCCTGGAAGCGTAACGATTATTTCGCTGCCAGCAGAAATCGCGAGCACGCCGGTGATCGCGCCGGAAACGGTGTCGATGGCGCTCACGATTCCCGTCGAGGAAATCGTGCTGTTGAACTGGAAAACGATGGCATGTCCGGCGCCGATGTTGCGTGGTTCCACCGTCACCTTGCTGCCGACGGGTACTGTGTAGTCGATCGGCAAATCGAATGGCGGCGGCGCAAAATGGATCTTGCGGGACTTCACACCGAGAAGTGCTAACGGTGTGCCGGTGTTGGGGGTGACCAGAATCCGTCCCGACACGGGACTATCGCCGATCACGTTCGACGCAATGACGCCACAGGAATAGGACTGGCCGTTGATCATGCCCGTGACCGTGACGGGTGATCCCGCGCCGGTGTTGGATGCGGTCTGTGCGCCGGCACATTGGGCGGTGTATCCGGTGACCGGACTGCCACCGTCAAAAGCAGGAGGCGAAAAGGACACGGACACCTGGCCGTTGCCGGGTGTGGCCGAGAGAATGATCGGCGCGTCGGGCACGGTGATGGCGGTAAAGGTCGCGGTGACACTTGTCGCTGCGTTGACGGTCACCACACACGTGCCATTGCCGCTGCACCCGCCGCCTGACCAGCCATTGAAGAGCGACCCACCGGCCGGCATGGCGGTCAACGTGACCATCGTACCGGCGTTGAAAAGCTCGCCGCAGTCCATGCCGCAACTGATTCCCACGGGCCCCGAGGTGACTGCGCCACCACCGGAGCCCGCGAGCACCACACTCAATACGAATTGCGGCGGTGCGTCACAGGTTGCCGGGCGGGCTACTTCCCAGTCCGGGCATGTGCCCGCGGCGCCAATACCGAGCGACCCGGTGGTCGGGTAGGTGACAGCCTGGTTGGAGGAATCCTTGAATTCGAAGTAGTAACGATGACAGCCCGTCGCGACGTTCGTGAGCGTGGCTTTGTACGCGCCGTTCTGCATGGTGCCGCGGCCGAGCGTCATGGGGGTACAGGTGCCATCGACGTTTACGCGCGCTGTCGTAGGCCCGGCTGTGTCAAACCAGTTGGCCCATACGTCCACCGATGCGGACTGGCGCGGATAGTGTGAGCCGGATGGAATCTTGGCGGGTGCGACGCCGGGACCAAAATCACCAACGGAATATCCCGACGGCACCGACACGCCCGCGCCAACAGCGCTGGTCGATTTGAGGATCAGCCAGCGATGCCCATTGGCCTGTGAGAACGTACACGTTGTACTTGAAGATGGTTCGAAAAGCCACAGGTAAAAAGCCTGATTGGGATCAGTTGGCGAAGCGATGATCTCGCCGGTTCCACTGGTGCCAAACAGCGGCATGCGTGAAAACGTGGCAGTGCAGCCACTTGGTGAACAAGTCGCTGTCCCGCCTACGCAGGCGCATGAAGCAGCACCGTTGCAGCTACCCGGATATTTTGAATTGATGTCGCTGACAATGGTACAAATTGAATCGTGCGCAAAGTACCCCTGACGCAACATCTCGTCCGAATGGAAACGCGCCGCGCGATTCAGTGCCAGGCTGTAGCTCAGCGGCGCCATCGCCGTGTAACAGGCTTTCTCCCCGCAGTTGCCGGCGGTGCAGGCGTTCATCTCGAATTGCGGATCGCTGCGCGCGCGGTTGATCCAGGTGTGAATGACGCGCTCTTCCCAGTTGGGGAAACCATTCGTTGATTCGCCCACGGCGTGGACCACCGACGGAACACTCGCCAACGCGACGGCGACGTAGAGCATGCGGTACAGTCCACGCCAAAGCAGCCCGCTCAGCCGAAAAAGGGACACTGTGGGCATCATGAAAATTCTCCTTCGCCTCGAACTTGCTGACGAAAGTATAAACTCCCGAGCGCTGCTGATCGGCATTGCCGCCGCGACCGGCAGGTGACAAACTACGCGGACATGCCGACTCCGCGCGACGAAAACACCAGTGCCACGGGTTCGTATTGATAGCCGTCCGCATTGCCGCGCGGATAGAAAGCGTGAAACCGAAACGGCGCGCGTGGCGGACGAGCCACTGAAACGCCTCGGTTTCCTCGAACTCGATTTCAAGATCCGGCATATCCGGGCAAACAATGTCCACGGCGCGCCCGGTGTGATGTTCGCTGAATCCCGGTGGCGCGCAAACCGTGAGGATCTCGCCAATTCCCATTCCCGCATCGAGTTTTTCACGAATGATTTCGCTTTGACGGGCCACACTGCGAAATGCCGAAGCCAGAAAAATCGTGCTGCCGTCGTTACCGGCAGCGGCCTTGAGATCGCGCCAGGCAGCGGCGGCGGGCACCAGAAGATACTCGCGTCCATCCGCGCCGATCTCCGCCAAAACCAGCGTGCCGGCTTCTTCGTGCTCGCACAGGCCGCGCGCGCTTAGCGACGCACGCGAAATGCCCAGCGCTTCAATGTTGGATTCGGGTCCCGACTGCATCAGACTCTCGCCGTAAAGTGACGAGGCAAATAGTAGCAGGCAGGTGAACGACTCAAGGCGCCAGCGTCGCCCTGACGCGCCTTGATAGCTGCGATGTCGGCGGCATTGATGCTGCCGGTTATTTTCCAGGTCATTCGGAAGTTGGTCGCATCCAGATGCTTGCCTAGAGTAGGCTTTCACCGCGGCAAGGTCAGTGGCGTCGACTGCACGCGAATTATTGACGTCCCCCAACAGGAAACCCATTGAGGCATGCGCGTTACTCACGCCATTGATACCCGCGAGCGATATCGTGACGCGCCGGTTGTCGGCGACGTTCGGCAGGGTCACGAGGATTTCGTTGCCCGGCAACAACGCCGGCACATTGAGGCTGACCGGGGCACCGGTTGAATCGACCGCGGTGACGACCCCGGGAGTCGTGATTGCGCCGTCAAACTGGAACACGACGGTGTGACCCGCGCCGATGCTGCGTGGCTCCACGCTGACACTCCCACCGATGGCGGGCGTGGTATCAATGGCGAGGTCAAACGTACCCGCGGTACCATGAACTTTGCGCGATTTGACGCCACCAGTTTCACCGGCACCGGGACCGCGATGATGTTCATCTGGAAGGCGGCCGAGGATAGTCCGGCGGAGGTGACGATCACCGGCTGCATTCCGAGTCCAATGGTGGGGATGCCGATGGTGAGGGACGTGGTACCGGTCGAAACGAGTATGTTCGCCGCGATACCCCCCACGGTGACGCTGGCTCCCGCAAAAAAGTTGCTGCCGGTGATGGTAACGGGTTGGCCGGCATAGGCGGAGGCCGGACTGATTTGGGAGATCGCGGGCAGCAGCGGCGTGGCCGCGAGGCATGCGGGCGTCGCATCGATCGCGATGGCGCCAGCGGAATGCGTCACCGTCGCGCCATTGCAGATATTGCCGTTGACCAGAACCGACTGCAGCGCCATCGGCGACGGTACAGATGGTGCGGTCAGACACGCTGGCGGCGCCTGAATGGAAATACCGGCGGACGAAAACGTGACGAGGGCGCTATCACAGGGATTGCCGTTTCCCGAACAACCCACGGGGAGGATGGCCACCATTCCGGCCGGTGAAAATTGAACCGAGGCCGCCGGGCAAGACGCACCGTTGACGACAATGGCTTGCGCCTGGGCCGAGCCGGGCACGATGGCCACCATCCCGGCCAGTGCCGCCAGCAATGCCACCAAACCCCGACAAAGCATGTGTACGTTCAATATTCGCCTTTTGTATTACTTGTATCACTTGAAACGTTAGCGTAACTCACCGGCCGCACGGAAGTGCCGACACCTGCGATGCGCAATGGTTTTCTATGCCGCTTCACCAGACCCTATGTTGCCACGTGGCAGCGACGTTCGTGGTCATGAATTCAAGGATAAATGCGGTTCTTTTCACCGCTTCACAGGCGGCACCGCGGAATTGACGTGGGTTTTGCCATCTTATTTCCGGATGGTCCCGGCGCGGCTGCGCGCATGCTGTGGTTATCGCGCCACACCGCAAGCGTATGCGGACCCGCGCCACACAACGATTTCGCCAAGGAGAATGCCACCATGGGAAGCCGCAATTTTCAATCGCACGTGCCGCCGGTCAAACACCCGCCATGGTTGCCCATTTCGCGTGTTCGCATCGATATGCGAACGCAGTTGCTGCAAGCACTGCAACAGTTTTTTGAATCGTCACGTGATCAATTTGACGACAACGACTTGTCCACGCCCGAGTGGCGACAAGCTGACGACGCGCTGGAGCGCGCCTATGAAGCCTGCGCCGCGCGACATGCGGTGGCCACCGTCATGCACCTTTGCGCCGCGACGCGCCGCTACATCGACATGGCCGTGGAGATGTCGACGGCGCGGTCCTATTACGACGGGCGCATCTGAGTTTTTCAAATCAACCATCAACGCAGTCGCAGTTGACCTTGCCGGTTTTGTTACCCACTGCAGGCACAATCTGGCAGGTGTATCACAAGCACTGGTGCGGCGTTTCAGGCATTATCGCCCTGAGAGCCCCGCCAGCGCTTGCGTTTGTCCATCCACTCGATGCAGGCTACGGCGCTTCCACCACCGTCGCCCGCTGAATCCAGTCCAGCCGTGGAAAGTCGCGGCTTAGATACGCATTGCCCCCGGCGAACAACGGCCCCTGCTTGCCGGCACGGATTCCGCTCCCCGAGGCTTCGCCATATTCCGCGTAAAGCGCATCGGCCACGTCCATGCCTTCAATCACCTTGCCAATCGGCACGAACGGTTCCTTGTCGTGCGTCCCGGCGTTGTCGCGGGTGTTGATGAAGATCTGCGTGCTGCGTCCATTCTGCACGGCGAAAGCAAACGCAATGGTGCCGCGAACATTGGATTCACGGCGCGGGTCATCTGCGATCGTGCGCGTACGCCATAGGGCTGCAATCGCCGGATCACCGTTGATGCCGGTCTGTGCCCAGCGATCCTTTACGACGCGAAAAAAACGGTTGCCATCGTAATAACCATTACGCACCAGATTGAAAAAACGATCGACACCCATCGGCGCCCACTCGCGATTGAACTCCAGCAGCATGTCGCCGCGGCTGGTTTCAAACTTCACACGAAAACTTGCAGGCGCCTGTCGGGTCATGAGCGGCGAGTCCGGCGTCAGCAGCAGGACCTTTTTGGAAAGCACCGGCTTTTCGGGGAACGCGCCCGGATCCAGCAGGCGGCCGCCCTGCATCACCGATCGCACCTTGCGGATGTGGCGAATGTCCTTGAGCGGATCGGCATCGAGAATGACCAGATCCGCAAGCTTCCCTTTTTCCAGCGTACCGAGTTCGGCCAATTTGCGGCTGGCCATCGCGCCATTGCGTGTGCCGGCGGTGATGGCTTGCAGCGGTGTCATGCCGAGTTCCACCAATCCTTCAATGGCCATGATGGTGCCGATGCCGTGGCTCTGGCTGTCCGGCTTGGGTGCCATCGCGAATTCCTGCGCGGCGGCCCAGTAGCTGTCGGTGCCGACGGTGACAGTGCAACCGGCGCGGATCAGTTTCTGCGCATTGTCGCGGCGCGTATCCATGTCCGTTTCGAGCGCGTCCGCGCGCCGGCGTTCCTCGACCAGCGTTCTCGGCAGGGGGCCTTTCTTGTCCGCCTCCAGAAATTTCTTTTCCGCGTCGGCCTTGGTCTTGAGGTGCTTCTGCCACGCGTCGCCGGTGATGGTGTTCACCAGCATGGAGCAAATCACATTGCGCTGACGGATCAGACTCACGAGATCGTCGGGCAACTGCCGTGGCGTCATCACTTCGGGATGCTGGATCAGATCGATCCCCGCCTGCAGTGACAACTTGAGTCCGTCGATGGTGGTCGAATGCGTTTCGGCCACCTTTCCGCGCCTGTGTGCTTCCTCGACCAGCACCTTCTGCGCGTCCGGTGAGAAACCGATATACGCCGGTTGGGCGAAGTGGCTGGTGCCACCGAACTTGAGAAAGTCCGGGCCCTTGTCGAGATACTTGTTGATGGCGGCGCGCAATTCGTCGGGCGTCAGGTCGGCGAGGTCCTCGCCCGCGCCTTGCGCAACGGCATCATTCATTTCTTCCTGAAAACGCGTGAGATCCTTCTGTGGCGTGAGGCTGAATGAAACCGAGTAGGGACCGCCCCATCCGACAATGTTCCCCGCCGCCAGAATCCGCGCGCCAGTGGCTTCGCCGCGCGCAATCGCGTCGCGCACTTGCGTCAGCGGTATCAGCAGGCCGTAACTGTCGCGAACGGTGGTCACGCCGTGGCGCAAATCGATCTGCGCGGCTTCGAGGACGATGTCGTTCTGGCGCGAGTGATATTTGGCCAGGGTCTCGTAGCGGTCGCGTGATCCGCCGTACAACGATAAGTGGACGTTGGTGTCGATGAAGCCGGGCACCACGTAGCGCCCCGTCGCATCGATCACCGTCGAGCCGTCGGGAATGCGCACCGAGTTGCGCGGGCCGATCGCGCTGATGCGCGCACCGCTGACGACGATGGCTGAATCCGCTTGCGCCGGCCCGCCGTTGCCATCGATCAGCGTGGCGCCGACAATCGCCACGTCCGGCGCGGCAGCGGCGAAAGGTGCCGCCAGGCAAAGCGCCAATACAAGCAGGACACGCGAATTACTTATCATGAGTTCGCTCAAAGACTGTCAAGCGAAACAGGTTATTGGAAACACCCGTGCACGGCAAGTTTGTAGTCAGATAAGCTATGGCTTGCGAAGGTTTTCCGGGAGATTTACTTAATGCATGACGTTCACGCGCATCCACCCGTTCTCGCGAACTATCAGAGACGTACACCGCGATGAAACGCAACACAAGTGGCGGCCTTGTCTATTCGACCGAATCCGGCAGGATGTGCCCGGCATGCCGCAGGCCGGTCGCGGTGTGCGCATGCGGAAAGAAGACATCGCCGCCTGCTTCAGATGGCGTGGTGCGCGTTTCCCGCGAAACAAAAGGACGTGGCGGAAAGGCCGTGACGCTGATCAGTGGATTGGCGCTGGATACCGACGCGCTGTCGCAACTATGCAAGCAACTGAAGACTTCCTGCGGCACGGGGGGGACGGTGAAAGACGGCACCATTGAATTGCAGGGTGACCGATGCGATGCGGCCATGGATGTTATCCGCAAGCTGGGCATGATCGTCAAGCGGGCCGGGGGCTAGCCGAAACGTGGACGCCGAAGATCTGCAGTTGCTGGTGACACGACAAATGCCCTATGGAAAATATCAGGGGCGCATCATCGCCGATTTGCCCGGCAATTACCTGAGCTGGTTTGCACGCAAGGGTTTCCCAAAAGGTGAAATCGGCCGTCTGATGGCGCTGATGCTTGAGATCGACCATAACGGGCTATCATCGCTGCTCGATCCCTTGAGGGGACGCTGAGGCACGCGGAAAATTGGTGGTCCGGCAAGTGAGCGGCGCAGACCGTGAATTGAACACGAGATTCGGAGAACGCAAGGTAGCGGCAGCGGCGGATGAATATTGTCAGGCGTGAAACCGAAACATGTCGCGTTTCGGTGCATTGCATGACAACGAATGCCTGCCCCGCCGCGTTAGCTGCCGAGGGAGTCACTGCAAGTGCGCATTTTGCGCGGATACAATTTGGAGATTCAACCATGAAATGGAAATTCAAGACTGCGCTGGGCGCAACCGCCCTCGCTTTCGCTGCCCAGGCAGCGGCACAGATTACCTTCTACCAGGGAGATGGATTCCGTGGACGTGCCTTCACAGCCAACAAACCGGTGCAGAACTTCGAGCGTTACGGATTCAATGATCGCGCCTCATCGGTGGTCGTCGATCGTGGTAGCTGGGAAATATGTACGGACGCGCGCTTTCAGGGCCGTTGCGTCGTACTTCGCCGCGGCAGTTACGATTCACTCGGCAGAATGGGCCTGGACGGACGAGTGTCCTCGGCGCGCCCGGTGAGTGAGCGTGCGCGCTATGAAAACGAGGCACCTCCGCCGCCACCCGCACCGATCTATGAATATCGTCAACGCCCCGGTGAGCGCATCTATGAAGTGCCGGTGAGCTCGGTACGCGCGGTCGTGGGACCGCCGGAACAACGCTGCTGGGTCGAGCGTCAGCAAGTCGTTGAAGGACCGTCCGGCGACGCCGGTGGCGCGCTGCTTGGCGCGATCATTGGCGGCGTGCTCGGCCATCAGGTCGGCGGCGGACGGGGCAAGGATGCGGCGACCGCCGCGGGCGCAGTGGCGGGTGCGGTCATTGGGGGCGGACGTGGCGACGGCGCGGTAGCGTACGACAGGGACGTGCAACGCTGCAAAACGGTCGCAAGTGGCCGGCCCGAATTCTGGATCGTGACCTACGTCTTTCGCGGCGTCGAGCACCGGATAGAAATGAGCGCGCCGCCCGGCAGGACGATCGCGGTTAATAGCCGGGGCGAACCACGGCAGTAATTTGTTTCAAACCCGGTAATGGAAAAGCGGCCGTCACGGCCGCTTTTCTTTTTTGCGCACCCTACCTGGGTTCACCGCACCGCCGCGTCAAACTCAAGCACTGTGGCGCCTGCGCAGCCATTTTTGCCGTGAACGCCCCGTCAAATGGCACTCTACACATTTTGGCGCGGCGGGAAATTCCCATTTCGCCAGATCACGAAAACAACTGCCCCGCTATTTCGCTGGGTTGTAGGTCTTCAGAAAATTCTCGATCGCGCCATAGACCCGGTATCGGGTTTTCTCCGCAGCGAAGCCATGTTCTTCTTTTTCCAGCTCCATGTATTCGTACACTTTTTTGTGTTTCTTCAGCGCGTCGCGCATCTCTTCACCATGGATCAGTGGGACACGCAGATCATGCTCACCGTAAGCCATGAATACCGGGGCGCGAATTTTGTCTGCCTGCTTCGACGGAGACGTAGCGACGAACTGCGCGCGCAGTGCATCAGGATCGCCAACCATTTCCTTGAAAGCGTAGCCCGCCACGCGGTCGTTCCGCCATGCACCTTCCGTAAATAAGTAGCCGATATCAGTCACGCCCAGCAGGTTGACGCCGCACCGATACAGATCCGGGTCCTTGACCAGGCCCATCATTGCGGCGTATCCGCCATAGCTGGCCCCCATGATGCAAATTCGTTTCGGGTCCACGACGCCTTGCTTCACCAGGCTGTTGATCCCGTCAGTGATATCGTCCTGCATCGCGAGGCCCCACTGACCGAAGGATTTCTTGAAATGTGCATCGCCAAACCCGGTCGAGCCGCGAAATTGCGGCTGCAGCACGGCGTAACCCAAACCCGCCAGGAATTGCACTTCACGGCTGAAGCCCCAGCGGTCGCGTACCCACGGGCCGCCGTGAACATTCACCACCAGCGGCAAATCCCTTGCCTCACGCCCTTTCGGCAGCGTCAGGTAGGAAACTATCGGCAGGCCATCGCGCGCGACGTAGTCATACACCAGTTGCGGTGACATTTTCGTCGGATCAATCCATGGGCGCGTGGCCAGCAGATTCTGCAGCTTCTTTTGTCCGGGTAGTAGAGCGCATAGTTGCCTGGATGGGTCGACGAGTAGGAATGGATCAGCAATGCGGCTCCGGCGTTGCCCGGATGAATGACATTGACCATGCCGGGGTAGGCCTTGTCGATGCCGGCTTGCAGACTGGCGAGCCTTGTCGAGCCAAATGGTTTGGGGTGGCTCGGTCTGCATTCTCACGCCGAGCAATTTTTTTCGTGTCTGGGCCGAATACGAGACCGCTCCCCACATCAACGGATTTATCCGCAGCCAGCAATTCGCCGGGTTTGTTGTTGACGAAGTCGTACTTGTAAATGCCCAGCCGCCCCTCGGCGGTCGGCGCGGAAACGAGCATCGTGGTGTTGTCCGCATCAAAAGCGAGCGCGGTAAATTTAGGGTCCAGGCGACTATGCGTCGACAGCTTCTTCCACTCTTGCCCGGTCTGATCGGCATGCCATATCGTCAATTCGCTTTCGATGGCATTGGCGGTGACCACCACGCGCAACTGGCTCTTCGCGTCGAATACAAAACCTCGCGGCAGCCCGTTGACGTTGTAGGCGATTTCCTTTCGCCTGCCGGTCGTGCTCTCGATGCGGTACGGCAGTACATCCCGATTATAAAAATGCCCCAGCGCGATGATGCTGTCGGGATCGCTGCGGACAATCCCCGCTATTTCCATGTGGTACGGCTTCCCCGTCCAGCCGATCGTCGCTGGGCCCCCGTCCATCGGCCTGCCAAGGTTGGTGAGCCGGCTTCCTTCGCGATCGATGGAGTGGAGGCCGCTATACGAGGAATTTTGTTTTTCTTCGCGATCGATGATATTGAAGACAATGCGCTCGTCGCTGATCCAGTTGATTTGGTAAATATCGACCGCCTCATAGCCGGCAAGATTTTTCGCGGCGCCCGTCTCGATTTCCACGACCGCCAAATGGAAGCGCCCATTGATGTTCGCGGTCGTCGCGAGATATTTTCCGTTGGGCGAAAGCGTGGCCGAAGCGAATTGTGCATTCTTGAATAACTTCTCCAAATCCGTCTGTGCCACTGCGGAGCCCGCGGCAACGCACAACAATAACAAAGACGATGCAACGCGCAAAAATAGTGCCGCTCTGTTCATTTGATCCTTCTCTTGATTTGGGTTATTGATCATCCGGCGACATCGCATCATGACCGTGGCCAAGCGCATTGTTCGACATGATTGGGGCGACATTTTGCAGCTTTATTTCGATCGACGCGTGCGCCGCAGTTTTTCAACCTGCACCAGGTTCCGACCGATCGCGTCGTTTTCCGGCAGGAGTGCATGCGCATCATCCAGCGCGTGCCATGCGCCGGTCAAGTCGCCCGCCTTATATTTGGCGAGACCGAGCAAATTGGTCAGCGTCGGATCGTTGGGCATTGCCGTCAATGCCCGCCGCAGCCATTTCACCGCACGATTGGCCCTGCCTGTCGAAATCTGTTGGTTGGATCGGCGGACCGTATTGTGGACGAATTCGATGAGCCGGTCGTGGTGCGGTTGCCACTTGTCTTTAACCTTCGCGGTGAATTCGGCCTGCAAAACCAGATTGGCATTTTCGCCGGCGCCCGCGCCGGACTCGCCGGTGTGAATGCGCCAGTTATTGGTGATCTCCGCGGCGTGCGCAAAATGACTGAATCTGGATAGCTGCAACCAAAAGTCCCAGTCCTGATAAAGCAGCATGCGCTCATCAAATCGGCAACCTTGTTGCAGCAGATTGCGGTGAAACAATACCGCGCCCATCTGCATGAAGTTCCCGGCACACAGTTTGAGGCGGCTGTAACGCTCGTTGAGTTCGCCGATGGCCTGGTCATTCCCATCGAGCATGCGCGTTCCCGCGTAGGCGACGACCGTCTGGTTTTCCTTGGCCGCCTTGAGTAGTGAGGCAATGTGGCCGGGCTCAAAAAAATCGTCGTCATCGAGAAAGATGATCCATGCACCGCGTGCGTAATCCAGACCACGGTTAGCCGCCTCGGGCCGGTTCAGAGTTCTTGATCCGGAAACGAAACGAAGCGGGAAGTCTCCGCAACGATCCGCCATCGATGGATGCTTGCCGCCTGTTGCATCGACCATCAGCACCTCGATCTCGCGGTGCGTTTGCCGCGCGACAGACGCAAGCGCACTCGCCAGGTGCGGTCGCCCGAGACTTCGAATCACAACCGTCACGAGTGAAGCCGGGGGAGATGGTGGCACCTCTTTTCGCTGCGGTTCTACTTGGCGCATCACGTTAGCGGCGTGTTACTCGCGGTTATTTGTGGCACTAGTATATGTTACTAGCTCAATTCTTCAGCGAGAAGTTGTAAGCATTAGTTGTCCATTTTGTTTACGTCGCTTTCTTCTCGCTGGTCTATGATTGATCCGTCCATTCGCACCAAGTTTCGAAGGTTTGATCCATCGCTGCGTCGAGCGGCGTCCGGGAAACCTCCCCAAGCAATTCCATAAGGTGACTGTCGTCCAGCGAATGCGCCTCATCCCACAGGTAGCGCATCTCCAGCAGTTCGCGCCACATCGGTCGGTACCGCCCGCGCGCCGGCAACCGCCACAAAAGTACGCGCCAGATCCGGCAGGTACACGCGGGCGTGCGGAAAATCCACTGCGCCGGGATAGACTATTTTCCCTTCGCCAAATTCTCTGCGATAACCAGATCCATCCACGATCCTGTGCCGGAGCCACTGTAAAAAGTCGCCGGCGCGAATTACATCTGAAAAATTTCGGCTTGCTGTACACCCATCCGGGTTCCGATGATTGCCGACTATCCCCGCGCTACGACATTGTCTGCACAGCGGCGTTTATCCCCAAGGACGTTCCTGCCTTGTCAGTCGCCGAACAAGAGGCGCGACGGGCGCTTAACTTGTTCGGGCGGGAAGTTCTTCGCGTCAAGGACCTGGAGACGGCAATTGACCGCATGCTCAGCGCCGCGTGAGCCTATCGAAATGCGCATGCATACACAAACCGCGCTTGTGCCATAGGCCTTTACGTAGGTGGCGGCTCGGGGTGGGCGCGGTCGATGGCGTCGCTGTTGGTCAACTCAGATGACGAATACGTGACAGCCGCGTAGTCAGTCGCCGCGAATGCGCTGTGTAAACCACCAGAAATGTCCCTCGGGATCGACGGCGCCATAACTGCGGTCGGCCCAATAGTCTTCACCATAATCGTGTACGGCGGGTTCATCGACAATCCTGGCTCCAGCCGCGCGCGCCTTCGCGCAATGTGCGTCGACGTCATCGACATACAGCATCATGCCTTGCGTGTTCGCGCCGCCTGCCGATAGCGGGCTCTTCAGATCAACGCCCCATTTGGAGGTCGCGCCGATTCGTTCTTCGCTCACCATGACCACGCCGTCACCGTAAGAAAGCTCGCTGTGTTCGATGCGGCCATTGTCGCCTTCGACCCTCAGCTTCACTTCAAAATCGAAGGCATTGCACAACCAGTCGATCATCTTGCCGGCTTCACGGTAGTAAATTCCGGATGAAATTCGCGGCCAGCCTTTTGGGGGATTTTTCATTTGCGCCTCCGATCTTGGAAGGTGGATCCGTTACACGACGCTCATATTAGGCGCTAACGACAATGTCAGCTATGTAACCGTCGCAGGGTGGGTCCGTCGGCAGGCTCAGGACAGGCGCATGATTGGTGCATTGATGAAAAGGAAACCCGCCATGAGCAAAAAGAAATCGTACCCCTTGTCGAAGGTCTACGGCCTTCTTGAACCCGGCCCGGTCGTGCTGGTCACCACGGCTAGAAAAGGCGAGGCAAACATCATGACCATGTCGTGGCACACGATGCTCGATTTCGAGCCGCCGCTGGTGGGCTGCGTGATAAGCAACCGCAATTATTCGTTTGAGCTCCTCAAGTCGAGCCGGGAATGCGTGATCAACATTCCGACGGTGGAACTCGCCAAACAAGTTGTCGGCTGCGGGAATACGTCGGGCAGAACCGTCGACAAGTTCAGCCGCTTCGGTTTGACACCGGCGGCGGCCGCATGCGTGAAGGCGCCGCTCATCGATGAATGTCAGGCCAACCTCGAGTGCAAGATTGTCGACGGGAAGCTGATCAACAAATACAACTTCTTCATCCTGGAAGTGTTGAAGGCCTGGATCGACCCATCGCACAAAGATCCGCGCACCATTCACCATCGCGGCAAGGGCGCATTCATGGTCGCGGGCGAGACCGTCAAGTTGCCGTCCCGGATGAAATAGCCCGCGACGCTTTGTGACGTTATCCCTGTCCAGCTAATCCACCCGGAACCGGAAAAAATACGGCACGCTGTTTGGCGGGAAAACCGCCGTCACATTCTTGCGCATTGCCCACGGGATGATCGATTGATGCAGCGGCACGATGGGAAGATCATTTTTCAGGATCAGCAGGGCATCGCGGATCAGCGTATCGCGTTTCACAAGGTCGTTTTCGATCTTAGCCTTGTCGACCAGCGCGTCGAATCGGGCGTCGGTGTAGCGGCCATAATTGCCGTCACCGTCGCCACTGCTATCGGCGCGCGGGGTATGCAGCGTGAACTGCAAACTTGAAATCGCATCCGCCGTCGGCGTGCCCCAGCTCAGCAGGTAAAAGCTGGTGTCGAGCCGCTGCAATTTGCTGAAATAATTGGTGGTGGGGACGATATTCGGTGTGACCTTGATGCCGATCTGCGCGAGCATCGGCGGAATCGCCTGGCAAATGTCGGCGGCGGGCTGGTTGTTGCCGCAATCCAGCGTGATATCGAATCCGTTCGGGTAACCGGCATCGGCCAGCAGCGCCTTGGCTTTCTCGCGATCCAGTGACAAGCGGACATCAGCGTCCTTCGAATAGCCTTGCTCGGTCGAGGTGACGAGGGAACCGATCGGCAAAGAGAGTTTGCGCATCACCTTGACACGGATTGCCTCGACGTCGATAGCGTGAGCAATGGCACGGCGGACGCGTACATCCTTGAACGGGTTTTTCTTCTTCACGCTTGAGTACAACAGCTCGTCGCGATGGACATCGAACACCAGGTACTGCACGCGCTGCTCGGGACTTTCGACGACCTTCACGTCGGCCCCGGATTTGAGACGGGCGATATCCTGCGGGGGCGGGTCGTTCACAAAATCCACTTCGCCGGAAAGTAGTGCGGCGGCGCGCGTGGCGTTCGATTTTATCGGCAGCAGGATCACTTCGGTGACGTTGCCTCTTTCCGGGCTGGCATTATTCCACCAGTGCGGGTTGGCGACCAGCACGGTGCGAACATCGGTCTGGCGCTCCTTGATCATGAACGGCCCGGTGCCATTGGCATTGCGAGAGGAAAAAGTGTCTTCCTTGTCGCGATAATTCTGCGGGTAGCGCGAATTGTTCTTGATAGCCCACGCCTTGTTCATGATGCGGAAGCTGAACAGGTGATTCAGCAATACCGGATTCGATTCCTTCATGATCAGGTCGACCGTGAGTGCATCGATCTTTTTTGCCAGCGCGACACCCTGCACAGTGGATTTCATTTGCGAATTCGGCGACAGTACCCGCTCCAGCGAGAACACCACGTCATCAGCCGCAAATGGTGAGCCATCGTGAAATTTCACGTTCGGCCGCAACTTGAATCTCCAAGTCAGGGCATCACGCTGCGACCACGATTCCGCGAGCCAGGGGACGAGCTTGAAATCCTTGTCGCGACCGACCAGCGGCTCGTAAACATTGGACAGGAAGCGGGTGGTAACGGCGAGGCTGGCAGAATGCGGATCGAGTGTTTGTGGCTCGTCCTGGGTGGCATAACGCAGGGTCTTGGCGTTTACGCAGATGGTAATACTTGCGACAACCAGGAATGCCGAGACACACGCGGCACGTCGGAAAATGGTGGGCTTGGACATTTGGGAGTCGACCGGGTTAAGCGATTGCCCCGATGGTAACGCACGCCCGGTTTGCCAAGGACGGTTATTCACATCGGCAGACGGGCTGCTTGGCACATACGGGCGGCGCGTTGGCTCCAGTGACGGGCTCGGCATCTTTGCCTTGATTGCACGTGGCTTGCCGGTTTGACGGACAAGTCACCGAGCATCCTTCACACGCACGGGTGCTTTGCGCGAAACAGGTTTCGCCTCGATACACAGCTGGCGGCGGCGCTGGCCCTCGAACGGGTGTGACATGAAGTGGCGCGCCAGAATCGGTGCCCGATCCGCGCGCTGGCAATTCTGGAACGCTTTGACAGGCAGCGAGAACAAGACAAATCGCGGATATGAATAGTGGGGTCTTCATTTTGAAAGGGGTTTCGGGTCGGCGTATTCCCGATCGCATTATTGCCTATACTCTAGCGCCGGCGCGGCTCGCCAGGCATTTTCGCTCCGAACGCGTCGCCAAATGGCGTTCTGCACTCGTTGACCAAGGCGACCGGTTGAATCACACCGGCAAAAACCCTTCGATGGACAAATAGCGCTCACCCGTATCGTAATTGAATCCCAGCACCGTCGCACCGGCGGGAATCTCGGGGAGTTTTTGCGCGATGGCGGCCAGTGTCGCGCCTGAGGAAATGCCCACCAGCGTGCCCTCTTCGCGCGCGGCGCGGCGCGCCATCTCGCGCGCGGGTTCCGCATCCACCTGAATGACACCGTCGAGCAAGGACGTGTCGAGATTTTTCGGAATAAAACCGGCGCCAATACCCTGAATCGGATGCGGCGAGGGTTGCCCGCCGGATATCACGGGAGAGGCGGTCGGTTCCACTGCGTACACCTTTAGCTTCGGCCACTTCGCCTTCAGTACCCTTGCGCAGCCGGTGATATGGCCGCCGGTACCGACGCCGGTGATCAACACGTCCACACCCGCCGAAAAATCAGCGATGATTTCCTGCGCGGTGGTACGGGCATGCACTTCAATATTGGCGGGATTCTCAAACTGCTGGGGAATCCACGCACCCGGCGTGGCCGCCGCGAGTTCCTGCGCGCGGGCGATTGCGCCCTTCATGCCTTTTTCGCGCGGCGTCAGTTCGAAGCTGGCGCCGTATGCCAGCATCAGCCGGCGGCGCTCAATGGACATGCTGTCAGGCATCACCAGCACGAGTTTGTATCCCTTAACGGCCGCCACCATGGCTAGCCCGATGCCGGTGTTCCCCGATGTCGGCTCGATGATGACACCTCCCGATTTGAGCACGCCGGATTTTTCGGCGTCCTCGATCATCGCGAGCGCAATGCGATCCTTGATCGATCCGCCCGGATTGCCGCGCTCGGATTTGATCCAGACCTGATGGGTGTTGCCAAACAGGCGGTTAATGCGAATGTGCGGCGTGTCGCCGATCGTGTCGAGGATGGATTGAGCTTTCATGCGGACCTCCGGAAACATCAGTTGGGAACTAAGCAGTCTGACGGAATTCGTTCGAGCGCGCAAAGTACGAATTGGCATGTTGTATGCGTTAGCGTTATGCACTGGCCTGGCGCATTGGCGTAGAATTCGCCCTTCATTTTCAATCTGACTTGGTATCGCATGCTGCCTTCGATTCAATCCCGCCTTGCTACTGAACTTTCCGCGAAACCACAGCAGGTGGCTGCGGCGATCGCCCTCCTGGACGAAGGCGCGACGGTGCCGTTCATTGCCCGCTATCGCAAGGAAGCCACCGGCGGCCTCGACGACATTCAACTGCGCTTGCTGGAAGACCGGCTGCGTTATTTGCGTGAACTGGAAGAGCGGCGCGTAGCGATACTGGAGAGCATCGAATCGCAGGGCAAACTTACCGATGAATTGAAGACGCGCATCAGCGCCGCGGAAGACAAGACCACGCTGGAAGACTTGTATCTGCCGTACAAACCGAAGCGTCGCACTAAGGCGATGATTGCCCGGGAAGCGGGGCTTGAGCCGCTGGCAGATGCGCTGCTCGCCAATCCAATGCTGGTGCCGGAAGACGAGGCGCAAAAGTATCTGCGCGCGGAGCCAGTCAAGCCGGATGAGAAAGATACGGTCGTGCCGGATGTCAAAACCGCACTGGAAGGTGCGAAACAAATCCTGATGGAACGCTTTGCCGAGGACGCGGGCTTGCTGGCACGCGTGCGCGATTACTTGTCAGTGCACAGCGTGGTGGAATCGGGCGTGATTGAAGGACAGCAGGAAGCGGGCGCCAAGTTCGCGGACTATTTCAATTACAGCGAAACCTGGAAGACGATTCCCTCGCATCGCGCGCTGGCGATCTTCCGTGGCCGCAACGAAGGCTTCCTGACCTCGAAGCTGATACTGGATTCGGAAGCGGGCGAAGAAAAGCCCACCTGGAGTTCACCGTTCAACGCCTGCGAAGACATGATCGCCGGTCACGGCAAGATCATCAACAAGAACCGCCCGGCCGACAAATGGCTGACGGAAGTCGTGCGCTGGACCTGGCGCATCAAGATTTCGCTGCACATGGAAACCGAATTGATGGGCAGCCTGCGCGAGAAAGCAGAGCGCGACGCGATCCATGTCTTCGCAAGCAACCTGAAAGACCTGCTACTGGCCGCGCCCGCCGGGCCGCGCGCCACAATGGGCATCGACCCGGGCATTCGCACTGGTTGCAAGATCGCGGTAGTGGATCACACCGGGCAAGTGCTGGAGACCGCGACCGTGTACCCGCACGAGCCGCGCCGCGATTGGGATGGCACCTTGCACACGCTGACAGCGCTGGCGAAAAAGCATCATGTCGATCTGATTTCGATCGGCAACGGGACTGCCTCTCGCGAGACCGACAAACTGGCGGCGGACCTCATCAAGCTTCTGCCGGAACAGAAGATGACCAAGATTGTGGTCTCGGAAGCCGGTGCCTCGGTGTATTCAGCGTCCGAGTTTGCGTCGAAGGAATTGCCGGACATGGATGTATCGTTGCGCGGCGCGGTATCGATTGCGCGGCGATTGCAGGATCCACTCGCGGAATTGGTGAAGATCGACCCGAAATCGATCGGCGTCGGCCAATACCAGCACGACGTCAACCAATCGCAGCTGGCGCGCTCGCTGGAGGCGGTGGTGGAAGATTGCGTGAACGCCGTGGGCGTGGACGTCAATACCGCGTCCGCCGCGTTGCTGGCGCGGGTATCGGGACTCAGCAGTTCAGTGGCCGCGAATATCGTCGCACATCGCAATGCCCACGGCGCATTCAAATCGCGCGCAGCACTGAAAACGGTGCCGCGTCTGGGTGACAAGGCCTTCGAGCAGGCGGCGGGATTCCTGCGCATCCGCGACGGCGACAATCCGCTCGATGCCTCATCGGTTCATCCGGAAGCCTATCCCCTGGTCGAAAAAATCCTCGCCGACATTCGGAAAGACGTGAAGGCGGTGATGGGCGACGGCAAGCTGCTGAAATCGCTCCACGCTGAGAAATACGCTGATGATCGCTTCGGTCTGCCAACTGTGGCCGATATCCTGAAAGAGCTGGAAAAACCCGGTCGCGATCCCCGCCCCGAATTCAAGACGGCGACGTTTCAGGACGGCGTGGAACAACTGCGCGACCTGCAGCCCGGGATGATCCTTGAGGGCGTGATTACCAATGTCGCTGCGTTCGGCGCGTTCGTGGATATCGGCGTGCATCAGGATGGGCTGGTGCATATCTCCGCGCTCGCCGAGAAATACGTGAAAGACCCGCGCGATGTGGTGAAGGCGGGCGACGTGGTCAAGGTGAAGGTGATGGAAGTTGATGAGAAGCGCAAGCGGATTGCGCTAACCATGCGGCTGAACGATACCGCGGCGCCGAGGGAAAGAGGGACAAACTCAAGCACGGGTGCGGATTCCAGGGCGAAAACGGCTGGAAACCCGCGTCAAATGGCGACCTCGACCTCGGCACCGACGGGCGGGACGATGGCAGCGGCGTTTGCGAAGTTGAAAGAGCGTGCCTGAGGCGCCGATGTGGTGTGTCGATACCTTGTACTAATCAAAACTCCTTGACCACGTACTGCTGCCGCCTGCTCACCGGCAATTTTTCCGGCACACCGCGAATCACCGCCACCCAGTGCACGCCACCCGGGCTATTACCACCGTCGCTGTCATCGTCATCGCCACCGCCACCGCCGGCAACCTTTTCAAACCCTGTCACTGCGGAGGTGGTCACCAGCGTATTGCGATGCAAGCGCGTGAACATCCCGGGAAATTCCTCCTCCAGCCGCGTCAGCGATTCTTCCAGCAGATATTCCTTCTGCGCGGTGCGCACGGTCACGTATTTCAGTTCCGCCTTCAGATAAAGAATGTCGTCTATCGGCACCAGCACGATTCGACCGCGTTCATGAATCGACAAATGCTTGCGCCGGGATTGCGCGGCCTCGGCGACGGCATCCGCCAGCGCGGGCCGAATGGCGACCGCCTTGGTCAGCGCCATCAGCAGCCGTTCCTGGCGGATCGGCTTTAACAGGTAGTCAATGGCATTGAGTTCGAAGGCCTTCACCGCGTATTCGTCGTAGGCGGTGGTGAAGATCAGCTTGGGTGGCGTGTCGAGTTTGGCGACGTGCCGCGCGACCTCCAGCCCGTCCATGGCCGGCATGCGGATATCGGTCAATACAATTTCTATGCCACCCCGGTTGATGATGTCGATGGCTTCCACGCCGTTCGCGGCTTCATCGGCGATCACCAATGGGAACTGTTCTCGGCAATCATCGAGCAGATCCCGCAGGCGGCGTCGCGCGGGCGCCTCGTCATCGACAATCAGGATTCGGGCGGCTGGCATTTGCTAATCCTCCAGTTTTTCCACGGGCATGACGATGGTGACCACGTACTTGTCCTTGATCACGTCGGCTTTCAGGCTGGCTTCGGCATCGAAGTGCAATTGCAGGCGTTCGCGGATGTTATTGATCGCCATGCGATTGCCGGTAACGTGGGTGGAACCGCTGGCGTATGGATTGGTGAGGCGGATGAGAAATTGTTTGCCCGTGCGCTCAATATCGATGACGACTTCACCGATGCCTTCAAGTGGCTCAATGCCGTGATAAACGGCGTTTTCCACCAGTGGTTGCAGAATCAGCGGTGGCACCATCGCGCCCTTGGGCAGGTCGTCGATGTGCCAGGTGGCGATCAACCGGTCGCCCAGACGGATGTGTTCGATCTCGAGATATTTCCGGCACAGCGTGATTTCATCGGCAAGCGGCACCAGTTTACGGTTGTCCGCCATCAGCACGCGGAACAGGTCCGACAGGTCTTCGAGCATGCGCTCGGCGCGCTTGGGCTCGGCGCGGATCAGCGACAGCACTGCATTGATGGTATTGAACAGAAAGTGTGGGCGGATACGGGCCTGCAGCGCCTGCAACCGTGCCTCCGTCAACGCCGGCGACAGCGAACGCGCGCGCAGATCGAAATACAGCAGCACCACAGCGGTTGCGAAAGCAAAAAAGAACACGTATTGCCAGAGCGCAATCGGCTGGGAAAACGGCAGCATGGACTCCAGCAAAAACCAGAACCCTCCGCCGATCAAGGCTTCCAGGGCAAAAATGGCCGCGACGCCGCGCCAGTACGTGAGTTTGTTCAGTGGTTGTCGGAGCGCACAGAATGCCAGCAGCGAGAGAATAATCACCGGCTGCGCGACTGCCGAAATCATCAGGAATTGCTCCCAGCCGTCACGTCCGTTGCTGCGTACCACCGCGGCGGCAATGCTGAGCAGGTTCACGATAATCAACAAGCGCAACATGATGCCGAGATTGCAGAAATTCGGCAGCCGCGCCGCCGGCATCAGGTTTGCGGGCGTGGCGGAAAACCCCGAAGGAGGGCCATTGGAGGGATGCTTTATACTCACTTTGTACTCACCATGGCTCGATTGTGAGCGATAAACCCGCATAAAGACAACGCCACATGTCAGAAAAAAACGACCCATTATCCGCTGCAATCCATTCATCCGGTTCCTCATCCGGGCACTTTTCCGGCCGCTTTTCCGAGCCGGTCAGCGAACTCGTCAAACGTTTCACCGCGTCCGTCACTTTCGACCAGCGCTTGGCTGCAGTCGACATCCTGGGCTCGCTGGCCCACGCCAAAATGCTCGCGAAACAGGGGGTGATCACGGCGCAAGACCTGTTTGACATCGAGCGCGGGATGGCCGCCATTGAGGCCGAGATTCAAGCGGGGAAGTTCGAGTGGCGCGTCGATCTCGAAGACGTGCACATGAATATCGAGTCACGGCTGATCGCGGCCATCGGTGATGCCGGCAAGCGCCTGCATACCGGTCGCTCCCGCAATGACCAGATCGCCACTGATATTCGCCTGTGGCTGCGCGTCGAGATTGACGGCCTTGTTGCACTGCTGCGCGCGACGCAACGGGCGCTGGTCGGTTTGGCGGAAAAACATGCTGACACCATCATGCCCGGCTTTACACATCTGCAGGTGGCCCAGCCGGTGACCTTCGGACATCACCTAATGGCGTACGTGGAAATGCTCGCGCGCGATGAAGCGAGAATGAGCGATTGTCGCAAGCGGGTGAATCGCCTGCCGCTAGGCGCGGCCGCGCTGGCCGGAACCAGCTACCCGATCGACCGCGAATTCGTGGCCAAGGAATTGGGCTTCGATGGCGTCTGCGAGAACTCGCTGGATGCCGTGTCCGACCGCGATTTCGCCATCGAATTCGTTTCCGCCGCCGCGCTGGTGATGACGCACCTCTCGCGCTTTTCGGAAGAACTGATCATCTGGATGAGCCAAAGCGTCGGCTTTATCAACCTGCCAGATCGGTTCTGCTACTCCAGCTCCATCATGCCGCAGAAGAAGAACCCCGACGTGCCGGAACTTATTCGGGGCAAAACCGGGCGGGTAAATGGACACCTGGTTGCGCTCCTGACGCTTATGAAAGGTCAGCCACTGGCCTACAACAAGGATAACCAGGAAGACAAGGAGCCGTTGTTCGATACGGTCGATACCGTGCGAGATTCGCTGACCATCATGGCAGATCTGGCGGCGGCGATCGAGGTCAGGCCGGAGCGGATGCGGGCTGCCGTGCTGCGGGGTTTCGCCACGGCGACGGATCTCGCGGATTATCTCGTCAAGAAGGGGCTGGCCTTCCGCGATGCACATGAAGTGGTGGCGCGGGCGGTGCGGGATGCCGAGAAGTTGGGCAAGGATTTGGCAGAGCTTCCCTTGGATACGCTGCGCGGATATTCCGCGCTGGTGAGCGAGGATGTGTATTTGGTGCTGTCGCCCGAAGGGTCGGTGGCGAGCCGGAATCATGTTGGCGGGACGGCACCGGCGCAGGTGAGGTTGGCGGTGGAGCGGGCAAGGAAGCGGTTGGCATAAGCGATTTTTCAGCGGCGTCGGTTATCGGGTCGCTCTGCCACCTTTCCCAGCGAAGCAGGAAAACCGGGTAGCCGCCCGACTGCGCCCGGCATTCGAACCCAAAAATCTCGCCCGGCCTGCCAGTTGCAATATCCTGGATTCGCTTCGACTCGGAGCAACGCGCATCTGGGAGACGCCATATACAGATGGCGCGCTATTCCTCGTCCTCCTCCTCGACCCCGGATCCTTTCTCTTCGTACAACCAGCAAATACGCCTGGTCTCCGGCCCGGAAAGGCGATCCCCCATCAACCCGCACCGGTAGGCCCGCGCGGACAATCTTTCAAAATGCCGGCAACCATGACACGCGCCAAATGGCTGCCCTTCGTTGTCCGCCTGAAAGGTTGTCAGTGTCTCCCGAAGTGCCGACACGGCATTGCGGATGCGGTTGGGGCTGATGTTGCGTGTGGCTTGCTGCCAGGCGAGCTGCGGCTGGACTTCAGCGAGAAACTGATCACCTGAAGCGGAGAGCCTCAAGCGCACCACCCGCCGGTCGAGATCGTCTTGATAGCGCTCGATCAGCCCACGGCGATCCAGCAACAGCAGACTTTGCGACATGGTGCCTTTAGTGAGGCCGAGGTATTCTGCCATTGCCTGGGGCGTATTCGAGTATCGGTTCGCGCGGGCCAGGTACACCAGGGCATGAACGTGGACAGGTTGCAGTTGCTCGTCTGATCCGGCGCGGCGGAACTCGGCGCGCATCAGGTTGCCGAGGCGTTCGACCAGTTCGAGGAGTACTTGCGGGCTCTTATCCATTTTGATTGATCAGGGAAGTTCGCGAGGTAATTTTGCCGCGGCGCCACTTTCGTTCCCGTCTGAGAACCGCCCGCGGCGCCTTTGGCGATGTCGATTGATATCAAGGTTCATGCTGTCCATTTCTATTGCCTTGGCGGGCCGCGTACAAATAATAGTTTCGACTCGATACTGCATCAGGCTGATTTTCAACCAAGTTTTTTTGGTGTTGAGGCGATACTAAACTGGGGCAGGATAATTTTCAAGTCTGACGTTTGTTCGCGTAATTGGTACTGCGCCTGTTCCATTCTTCATCAAAGTGTGATTGGCATCACATCGCCACTCTGCTCGGAAATCACGCGTGACAGGAGTGATTCGAGCGATTCATTGCTGCGCGTATCGCGCCAAACCGCGCCGTCGAAAAAGAAATGGAAGCCGCCGGATTTTGCGGCGACCCAGATCTCGCGCGTTGGCGCCTGCCGATTGACGATCACCTTGCTGCGGTTGGCGAATTCGAGCGTGAGGATGCCCGAGTTGATGTCACTGTCGATATCGGCGTCCGCCGACTCGAGCGAGTTTTCGATCGAGGTCAAAACGTCATCAACGCGCTCGTGAAAGTCGCTTTCTTCCAGACGAATAGGGCTGTTCATACCCGTGATACCATCCTTTCAACTCTACTGATCACGACCTCTCATGCGCCGCTCTCCTCTCATTCTATTCGCTTTGCTCGTATGCCTTGGCGCCGCCGCGTGCGGACAAAAGGGCCCGCTCAAATTGCCGCCCGATACTCCCAAGACCCAGACTGTTGCGAGCACATCATGACCGTGCCCCTCTCAAATTTTGGGGTTTCGCGCGCGCTGCCTTCAGGCGAATTGATGATGGAGAATGTCCCGCTGACCGCCGTCGCCGAACGCTTTGGCACGCCGTGCTTTGTCTATTCGGAATCCGCGTTGACCGGTGCATTCCGGCTACTCGACAGCGCCATGAAAGCGGCGCGCGGTGAGCGGCCGTATCTCATTTGTTATGCGGTGAAGGCCAACTCCAATCTCGCCGTCTTGAATCTGTTTGCACGATTGGGGGCGGGATTCGATATCGTCTCGGGCGGCGAGTTACAGCGTGTACTGAAGGCTGGCGGCGACGCGCGCAAGGTGGTGTTCTCCGGTCTCGGCAAGTCCGCGTCAGAAATGCGGATGGCGCTGGAGGCGGGCATCAAGTGCTTCAATATCGAGAGTGAGCCGGAGCTGGAAAGGCTGAATGCGGTGGCTGCCGCGCTGGGCAAGCGCGCGAAAATCAGCCTGCGCGTCAATCCGGATGTCGACGCCAGGACCCATCCTTATATTTCTACCGGACTCAAGAACAACAAGTTTGGCGTGGCATTCGATCGCGCGATGGCGGTGTATCGAAAGGCCGCTTCGCTCGCGCATATCGACATTGCAGGTGTCGATTGTCACATTGGCTCTCAACTGACGGACGATGCGCCATTGCGCGAGGCGATGAGCCGAATCGTTGCGCTGGCGGATCTGCTCAAGGACGAGGGGATTCCCGTTCACCACATCTGTCCGGGTGGCGGCATCGGCATCACGTACAAGGATGAGGCAACCATATCGCTCGATGACTATGCCCAGGCATTGCAGGCGAGCCTGGGTGATCGCGACGTGGAGTTGCTGCTTGAGCCCGGGCGCATGCTGGTCGGCAACGCAGGCGTGTTGCTCACGCGTGTGGAATACGTCAAGCCCACCGAGGCAAAGAATTTCCTGGTGGTCGATGCCGCCATGAACGATCTGATTCGTCCACCGCTTTATCAGGCTTATCACGAGGTTGTTGCGGCGCAAGCCAGCAATGCCCCCGAGCGGGTCTACGACGTCGTCGGCCCAATCTGCGAGAGCACCGACGTGCTCGCCCACGAACGCTCACTACAAGCGGTGGAGGGTGACCTTCTGGCGATTCTGTCCGCGGGCGCATACAGCTTTGTGATGGCTTCAAATTACAACTCGCGGCCACGCGCTCCCGAGGTGATGATCACCGGCGCCACTATGCGGCAAGTGCGCGCGCGTGAAACATTCGAGACGCTGGTCGCCGGAGAAGATATCTGACGCATCAGGTTTCGTTTAATGCGATTGTGGCACCAGCTTTTTGTGCGTATTACCCCTTGCGTGATGCGGCGGATGCCGGTTGCCGATCACCTCAATGCCGGTGTCAATCGAGTTGGTGATCCGCAAAATCGCGTGCAAGGCGCGCAATCCAAATGCCATTGGTATCGAGGCGATACTAATGCACAAATCGCGTGTGCAAATAATCGCTCTTGACACGTACTAAAACTGGTGTTCAAAAAAACTTCTGTAATAGAATCCGTTTCACCAAGTGCCCGTGTTGTAGAAGCTCACTTGTTTCATTTTTTGTTTTTAGTGTGCTGACGTGACCGGGTTGAGTGAGGTTGCTCTGCTACTGAAGTTTGTCTGCTGCAGTTAGCCATAACTCAATCGTTCGACAGAACTGATGCTTGGTAGGTTGGCAAAACACCGCCGCCTGCTAATAAAGCAATTCGGTCCAACCATCGAAAGGAGTTACACCATGGCAACAGCCAAGAAAAAGCCGGCAGCAAAGAAACCCGCTGCTAAAAAGCCGGCAGCAAAGAAACCCGCTGCTAAAAAAGCAGTAAAGAAGCCGGCAGCAAAGAAACCCGCTGCTAAGAAAGCCGCAAAGAAACCCGCCGCGAAGAAACCCGCCGCTAAAAAAGCCGCAAAGAAGCCTGCTGCTAAAAAAGCTGCGAAGAAACCCGCTGCGAAAAAGAAGGTAGCCAAGAAACCGGCGGCCAAGAAAGCAGCCAAGAAACCTGCTGCTAAAAAGCCTGCCGCAAAGAAAAAGCCAGCCAAGAAAAAGGCTGCGCCCAAGAAGAAAGCTGCTGCAAAACCAATGGCCGCAAAGCCAGCCCCAATGGTCACCCCGGTGATCACCCCGCTCATCAAGCCAATGGGCTAAGCGGTAAGGCAGAAGGATTCCGGTCCTGCGGGTTGGTTTGGCAATGGTGTACTTACTTTGCCGTGCCACCCCGCCGGATCGGATTATTCAATACCATGTCCACACATCCTCACAAACGCTCTTCATCCCGCCCGCGTAACATTCCGCGTCCGCGGCATGATCGGCCCTGCCGCTAGACCCGCGCGCTTTTCTGCGTCCGGTTACGCGCCTGGTATTTAGTCCCGACCAATGCGGGGTGCCTGCCGTTCATGCATCGTGATCGCGCTGATCGACCCGCGCATGTAGCTGCTTCGCCAGCGACAACACGGCGGCGACAGTCAGCACATATAGAATCGGCACCAGGACGATCAAATCAAGTCGTAGCATTCCGCTTTCCGGCTTTTTGCTGAGCGCGGTAACAGCGGACATTTGCAATTCGAAGGCATTGAAGATAATCCAAAGCAAACCGGCAAACACCGGCGCTTCACGGAAGAACCCGATGTCGAAGGTTTTTTGCGCCCGCCAGATCAGCCACACCTGCAGGGTGATCAGTGCGCCGGCAATGACTACACCTGCATAAGGCCACAGCGCGATCAGTTTTGCGGGTCCAAAAAATAGCCAGTTGAAGATCTCCATCGCGTCAGGGTAACTGCGCACGCGGCATACGTTCAAGGATGATCTGGGTTTTCTTCTGCAGCCACGGCGCGTTGCGGTTGTGGTCGTAGAAACGTGGGCGCGGCACCATTGCCGCAAGTTTGGCGGACTGCTCGGGCGACAGTTGAGCGGCGCCAACACCAAAATAGTGGCGTGCGGCGGCTTCCACGCCAAACACACCGTCGCCCCATTCGATGACATTCAAATATATCTCTAGGATCCGTTCCTTATCCATCATCCATTCCATCATGTAGGTGATGATAGCTTCTTCGCCTTTGCGAATCAGGCTGCGTTCGCCGGACAGGAACAGGTTCTTTGCGAGTTGCTGTGAGATGGTTGATCCACCGGCCACTACTCTTCCTTTTTTCTGATTCTTCTCCAGTGCCTTTTGCATGCCTTCCCAATCGAAACCTTCATGATCAACGAACTTGTCGTCTTCGGCCACCAGAATTGCACGTTTCAGATTGTTGGAGATCTTCGAGTAGGGTACCCACTGATTTTGCAGTTTCGCCGCAGGATTTTTCTGTTGCATGACGCCGAGACGGGCCTCCATGAACGCAGTTGATGACGGATTGTGGTCATTCCACCACCAGAGTTTCACCAGTACATAGCCCTGGTACGCGACGAAGATGATAAGGACGACCCCGGCCAGCGCGGCGAAATAGCTGAAGAACTTCCGGATCATGCGCCACGCATTTGCGCGATGACCACGGCCGTTGCCGGGCGCACGCCTCGCCATAAAAAAAACGCTTCGGCCGCCTGCTCCACCAACATGCCGAGGCCATCAGCGGTCCTCGCACCCTCACTTTCAGCCAACGCCATGAATGGTGTCTGGCCTTTTCCGTACATCATGTCGTAGGCCAAGGCGCCTGGTTTGAAAATCGACGCTACTACCATTGGCACGCTGCCGGCGAGGCTCGCGGAGGTGGCGTTAATGATGATGTCGAACTTCTGCACATGCAGGTCGCCGGCTGAAATTGCGGCAATCGGGCCAAGATCAGAAAAATAGTCTGCAAGCTCGACGGCCTTGGAAAATGTGCGGTTGGTGATTGCGACCATTTGTGGCCTGGCAGAAAGCAATGGTCCAATCACGCCGTGCGCCGCACCGCCCGCACCAACCACCAGGATGCGCGCATCGACAAGCGGCACATTCAGATTGTCTATTATGTCCCTGCATAGCCCTACGCCGTCAGTGTTGTCACCCAGTATTTGGGCGCCCTGAAACTTCAGCGTGTTGACGGCAGCGGCTTGCCGCGCGCGCGGTGTCAACTCGTTCGCATATTGATACGCCTCCATCTTGAATGGCAGGGTAACGTTCGCGCCGCAACCCCCACCGGTCCTGAACGTTTCAATTGTGGCTTGAAATCCGTCAAGCGGCGCGAGCATACGTTCATAGCTCATCACCTGTCCGGTCTGACGCGCAAAAGCCGCGTGAATTTCAGGTGATCGGGAATGTGCAACGGGGTGGCCGATTACGGCGTAGCGGTCTGTCATATACTTATATGTTCAATTTAAAAAAATGTCATCCGGTTGATCCCATCTGTCGTCGCCTCTCTTTGCACTAAAGTGGTGCGCAATTTACAGTTATGCCCCATCACGGTGCGGCCGGTCGCGTCAGTTGTGATTTTCAGAAAATAATTCAATGGCTTACTGAGTTCTTTGAGGTGGCATGTTTTCTGCTATTTATGTTTCTGATGGTTGAATCGGCACGAAATCTTCTTATGCCGGTTTCAGCATAACCCCCATCCTTCTGGCAGGAAAGGGTAAGAACCTCGGTTCGATGAGAGAAGACATCATCGTGCCGGATCAATAGAATAGTCGTTTCGCATTTCTGTACGCATTTAGGCTCATTTTCGTTTCAACTCAGGAGAAAATCATGGCAGTGGCAGATGTATTGAAAATGGCAAAGGACAACGAGGTCAAGTTTGTGGACTTTCGTTTCACCGATACCAAGGGTAAGGAACAGCATGTAACCGTTCCAGCCAAAGCTTTTGGCGAAGATAAGTTTACCGAGGGGCATGCATTCGACGGTTCTTCCATCGCTGGCTGGAAGGGCATTGAAGCGTCGGACATGATTCTGATGCCCGATCCGGATTCGGCATTCATTGACCCCTTTTTCGACGAATCAACGCTGGTGCTTTCCTGTGACGTCATCGAACCATCGACCGGCAAGGGCTACGACCGCGACCCGCGCTCACTCGCCCGCCGCGCCGAAGCGTATTTGAAATCGAGCGGCATCGGCGACGTTGCTTATTTCGGACCTGAACCGGAATTCTTCATTTTCGACGCCGTTGAGTGGAATGTCGACATGTCCGGCAGCGCCGTGAAGATCTACTCTGAAGAAGCCCCCTGGTCGACCGGCACCAAATTCGAAGGCGGCAATCTCGGTCATCGTCCCCCGGTCAAGGGCGGATATTTCCCCGTGCCCCCAGTCGATTCTTTTCAGGACATGCGTTCCGCTATGTGCCTGGCATTGGAAGATGTCGGTGTCGAAGTTGAAGTGCATCACCACGAAGTGGCGGCCCCTGGCCAATGCGAGATTGGCACCAAGTTTGAAACGCTGGTGAAGCGCGCCGACTGGAATCAGCGCATGAAATATGTAATCCATAATGTCGCGCACAGCTATGGAAAAACCGCGACCTTTATGCCGAAGCCGGTCGTCGGCGACAACGGTTCCGGCATGCACGTTCATCAGTCGATCTGGAAAAACGGCAAGAACCTGTTCGCCGGCAATGGTTACGCAGGCCTTTCTGAACTCGCGCTGTATTACATCGGCGGCATCATCAAGCATGCACGCGCGCTGAACGCGATCACCAACCCGGGCACCAACTCGTACAAGCGCCTGGTGCCGGGCTTCGAAGCACCGGTGAAACTGGCGTACTCCGCCCGTAACCGTTCTGCGTCCATTCGTGTGCCATATGTACAGTCGGACAAAGCACGTCGCATCGAAGTGCGCTTTCCAGATCCCACCGCAAACCCGTATCTCGCCTTCGCGGCAATGATGATGGCCGGTCTTGATGGCATCCAGAACAAAATCCACCCAGGCGATCCGGCCGACAAGAACCTGTATGACCTGCCGCCGGAAGAGGATGCAAAGATCCCAACCGTTTGTTCCTCGCTGGATCAGGCGCTGGAATATCTGGATAAGGATCGCGAGTTCCTCACCCGAGGCGGAGTGTTCTCCAACGAAATGATCGATGCGTATATCGAACTCAAGATGCAGGATGTCACGCGTTTCCGCATGACAACCCACCCGCTCGAATTCGATATGTACTATTCCTCATAAGTTTTCAGGCATCGCGGGAAAGGGCGGCGCGGGCAACTGCACCGCCCTTTTTGATTTGTTCGACGCAACGTTTCAGTTTGCGAAAAAGTACCGCTGACGCCAATAAATGGACGCTTTTTTGTCCCCGGAACTACCCATAGTGTCCGGCGCATGTGATTTCCACAACTCCTTGAGTTGAAAAAGAATTTTCCGAGTCGTATGCTGGAAGACCCGTCAAAGCGATTTCCAGCATCGGCGAATGACCATGGATCGACCCGCGAAAATCGTTTGTTTTTGTTTGTGCCCGTTGTGGCTCGTGCCGGCAATCGGCCATGCGCAGCCAAGTGCGATCGCCAATGCAAGCGCGCCACGTGCCGAAACCATCATCTTCAAACACATCGACGAGAATGGCCGCGTAACGTACGCGAATGCACCGATCAAAGGCGGTGCGCGAGTCGAACTGGAACCGCTGACCGTGATTCCTTCCACGCCCAGCGGATCCCTTAACCCTGCCAATGCGCAAGTCGTCTCCCGGGCTATCGCGCCAACACCTGCCGCCAAATCCACACCGGCAATACAACCCGTCAAACCGGTTGTTCAGGTAGCTTCCGTTTTTCCATTGAGCAATCAGGCACAGTTGGCCCTTGCGAAACCCGTCGCACCTGCGCCAGACAATACTGTCTTGGCCTCGCTTGAAACCATTAATCGATTGACCGAGCAACGTCGCGCGGATACGAGGCGTCGTCTGCTGGAAGGTGAATTGCAGACCGAAGAGCAGTTGCTGGCTGCGGCCAGATCGAAACTGGGAGGAAGAACAAAAAGCGTCGAACGATGTTCGCGCGATGCGTGCCTCGTTCGTTGCCACATCTGACGCGGTCGCTCCCCAGAAGCCACTGGTCGATCCCGAAAAGCGTGCCGAAATCGAACGTCATTTTGAGCGTGTGCGCAATCTGCAGGATCAGGTCGCCATGCACGAAAACCACTTGCAGTCCCTTCGCGAGCAGTTAAATGCGCTGAAATAGCGCTCGGGAACTTACGTCTCCTTTCGATCGGGTTGCCGATCGATACCTTGAACGCCGGAAGTGAAGAACTTCCGGCGTTTTTTTTTGCCAGTGCATTCAGGTTTATGCTGCAACTCATGCCGCGCGAGATGTGTGGCGCAGAAATTGCTTTTTGACTAAGACGAATCGATGCCGAAATACCAGAACCCTTCCCCCCATCCTTCCCATGCCACCTACGCCGGTCTGGACTTGCTCTCGACTGCTGTAGTCATCATCAACCGGTCATTTGTGCTGATGTACGCCAATCCCGCCGCCGAAAACCTGTTTGCATTCAGCCTGAAGAACGCCACTGGCCAGCCATTCGCGCGGCTGTTTACGGCGGGACATGCCGGCAATCGTGCGCTGTTCGCCATGCTAGACCAGGTGGTGAAAAACGATGCGGGCTTCAATGAAAATGAGCTGACACTTGAGTCCGCCACCATGCATACCCTGCATTCGTCGTGTGTCGCGTCGCCCGTGGATGGCGAGCGGGTGGTGCTGGAATTTCACGCCCTCGATCAGCAGATCAAGATTGCACGCGAGGCCAAGATTCTTGAGCGTCAGGAACTGAATCGCGAGTTGATCCGCAATCTCGCCCATGAAATCAAGAATCCGCTGGGCGGCATCCGCGGCTCGGCACAACTGCTGGAGCGCGAATTGAAGGGTCTGGCCAATGAGGCTGACCTCAAGGAATACACGCAAGTCATCGTCAATGAGGCAGATCGCCTGCACACGCTGATGGACCGGCTGCTGACACCGCACCGCCTGCCGCAAATGGCGCGGCTGAATATTCATGAGGTACTGGAAAGGGTGCGCTCCCTGGTGCTGGCGGAATTTCCGTCGGGCGTGACGGTGATACGTGATTACGATACCAGCCTGCCGGAGTTCATTGCCGACAAGGAGCCGCTGATCCAGGCCTTGCTCAATATCACCCGAAACGCCGCGCAGGCGATGCATGGGCGCGGGCAGATCCGGCTGGTCACGCGCATCGCCCGCCAGGTCACACTCGCCAAGCAGCGCTACCGTCACGCCATCCAGGTGCAGATTATCGACAACGGCCCGGGCGTGCCTGCGACGTTGCAAGACAAGATATTTTTTCCGCTAGTGTCAGGTCGCGATGGCGGCACTGGGCTCGGCTTGTCGCTGGCGCAAAATTTTGTCAGCCAGCATCACGGCATCATCGAATTCGAGAGCGCGCCGGGCAACACCTGCTTTTCAGTATTGCTGCCGGTGCGCGAAAGCCAATCCTTCAACCCTCATTCACACTCACATTGAAAGCTGATTCATGCGGCCTGTCTGGATAATTGACGACGACAAATCGATACGCTGGGTCATCGAAAAAGCCCTGACTCGGGAGGGAATCGGCTACCAGTCATTTGCAGCCGCGCAGGACGCCCTGGATGCCTTGCCAAAGGGCCCGCCACAGGTGGTGATCAGCGATATCCGCATGCCGGGCGCCTCCGGACTGGATTTCATGCAGCAACTGAAAGCCCAACTGCCCACCATTCCGATCATCATCATGACGGCCTATTCGGATCTTGAAAGTGCAGTGGCCGCTTTCCAGGGCGGCGCGTTCGAGTATCTGCCGAAACCATTCGACGTCGATCATGCGGTGGAGTTGATTCGGCGTGCGCTGGATGAATCGATGCGCGAGGTTCCCGAGGAAGAAATCGCCGCCGACGCGCCGGAAATTCTCGGCTCCGCGCCAACCATGCAGGAAGTGTTTCGCGCCATCGGCCGCCTGTCACAGTCACATGCAACGGTGCTGATCACCGGCGAGTCCGGCACCGGCAAGGAACTGGTTGCGCATGCCTTGCATCGCCATAGTCCGCGCGCCACCAAGCCGTTTATTGCCATCAACACGGCTGCGATTCCGAAGGACTTGCTGGAGAGCGAGTTGTTCGGTCACGAACGTGGCGCATTCACCGGTGCAGCCACCATGCGCCGCGGCCGCTTTGAGCAGGCCGATGGCGGCACGCTATTCCTGGATGAGATCGGCGACATGCCGCCGGATTTGCAGACGCGATTGCTGCGCGTATTGTCCGACGGCCAGTTCTATCGCGTCGGCGGCCACACGCCCATCACCGCCAATGTGCGCGTGATCGCCGCCACCCATCAGGACCTAGACCAGCGCGTCAAACAGGGCTTGTTCCGCGAAGACCTGTATCACCGGCTAAACGTTATTCGCCTGCGCCTGCCGTCACTGCGCGAGCGTCGCGATGACATTCCGCTGCTGGCCAGGCACTTCCTCGCCAAGAGCGCGCGCGATCTCAGCGTCGATCCCAAGCGGCTCACCGAGAATGCGCTCAATTTCCTCGCGCAGCAGGACTTTCCCGGCAATGTGCGCCAGCTCGAAAATCTCTGCCACTGGATCACCGTCATGGCACCGGCACAGATGGTGGAAGTGGCCGATTTGCCCCCCGACGTGCGTGGCACAAACGGCGGAGAAAAACCGGCGGCATTCGACAGCAACTGGAAGCGCGCGCTGGAACGCGAAGTCACCGCGTCGCTGGGGCGTGGCGAGAAGGGTATCTTTGACGGCTTGAATCGGGCGTTTGAAGCGGCGCTGATTGCCAAGGCACTTGAGCACACGGGCGGCCGGCGAATTGAAGCGGCCACGTTGTTGGGGATTGGAAGGAATACGCTGACGCGGAAGATTCAGGAACTGGGGCTGGAGGCTGCGCCGGAGTAACTGGCCGCTTGATAAACGCATGCACCGGTGCGACTGTCCGGTCAACTCCGTTTGGCGAGGCGCGCCGAATGACGATCTTCGTGCTCGTGTGCTGGGAAATCCGTTGCGTCTCTTGAATTACGTCGTCTCCGTTTCCGCCTGCTGCGGTCGCCACTTGAGCAACTTGTTTTCCGCCACCGTCACAACGTAATCCAGCAATAGCGCAAACATCGTCAGCACCAGAATCCCGGCGAACACGGTGTTGATATCAAAAGAGCCCTCGGCCTGATGAATGAGGTAGCCCACGCCTTTGGCGCTGCCCAGATATTCGCCCACCACCGCACCCACAAACGCCATGCCGACGGACGTGTGCAGACTGGAGAAAACCCACGAGGTCGCCGACGGCATGTACACATAGCGCAGTAGTTGCGATGCGTTGGCGCCGAGCATGCGTGCGTTATTCAGCACCACCGGCGAGACTTCCTTCACGCCCTGATAGACGTTGAAGAAGACAATGAAGAACACCAGCGTCACGCCGAGTGCCACCTTTGACCAGATGCCGAGCCCGAACCAGACCATGAAGATCGGCGCGAGGATCACGCGCGGCATGGCGTTCATGGCTTTGATGTAAGGGTCGAGTATGGCCGACGCCGTGTTCGATAACCCCAGCCACAGTCCGATGCCGAGGCCGAGTAGCGTACCGATGATGAATGCGAGCGCGGTCTCCTGCAGCGTCACCCACAGATGCACGTAGATTTCGCCTTCGGTGAACCAGACGTAGATTGCACTGAAAATCTTCAGTGGCTCGCCGAAGAAAAAAGACGCCTTGTTTTCATTGTCAAAAAAAATCGGCGGGATGAGGCCGGGCACGGTGAGAAGATGCCAGATGGCGAATATAGCGATGAGCAGACCGATTTGCCAGAGCCAGATGGGGACTTTTTTCACACCACCACCTTGTTCCGTGTCTGCGCGTATCCCTTCAATACTTCAGCCTTCATCGCATGCCAGATCTTCTCGTGCAGCTCAAGGAAATGCGGGGTCATGCGAATCTCCGCCACATCGCGCGGACGTGGCAGATCGATTTTGAATTCGCCGATCGGATGCGTGGCGGGACCCGCCGCGAGCACGATTACTCTGTCGGACAGGGAAATCGCCTCTTCCAGATCATGGGTGATAAACAGCACCGACTTTTTGTTGGCGCTCCAGAGCTCCAGCAGTTCGTTTTCCATCAATTGCCGGGTCTGGATATCGAGCGCGGAAAAGGGTTCATCCATCAGCATGATTTTCGGATCGAGGATCAGCATCTGCGCGAGGGCGCAGCGTTTGCGCATGCCGCCGGAGAGTTCGTGTGGATAGCGATTGCCGAAGCCGGCGAGACCGACGCGCTCCAGCCATTCTTCACCTTGGCGTGCCGCCTGCACCGCGTCAATGCCGCGAAACTGCAATCCGGCCGTGACATTGTCCAGCGCCGAGCGCCACGGCATCAGCGACTCGGCCTGAAACATGTAGCCCGCCCTCGCGTTCAAGCCGACCAGCGGTTCACCAAACACTTTCACGACGCCGCTTGATGCCTTCAGCAAGCCTGCGCCGATATTGAGCAATGTCGATTTGCCGCAGCCGGTCGGGCCGACAACCGAGACGAATTCGCCGTCGGCGATGTTGAGCGTGGTGTCCTTCACCGCGCAGTAGCCGGGGCCACCGGATTTGCCGGAGAAGGTGACAGTGATCTTGTCGAAGGATAGCGCGGGAATCATTCGTCAACCTTGCAGGTCGCGCATGCCCCATGCAGGGGGCAGCCGTCTCGCGGGCGATCCGCATGCGGATCGAAACCCCCGCTCAACCTCCAGCACTGGTGCGGCTTCCAAGCCAAAACAGCCCCGCAAGCCGCACCAGTTCTTGTGTTTCATAACACTTTCCGGTCATCAGAGATACTTGGCCAGGTTCATCACTTGTACTTCGCACCTGCCTTCACCGCGAACGAATTGTCAAACGTCGCCGCCAGATTGATGCTGCTACCCGCCGCAATCACCGACGGCTCGAACTGCTTCAGCACGTTGTACACATTCTGCGCGGCCTTCATGCTCATCTGGCCGTCGACGGAATAGCCGACCATGTTTTTCAGCAACGCCGCTTTGTAAACCGAACGGTTGCCCGCCATGTAGCCTTCCGGCACCACCGCCATGATCTGCTCCGGCGTGGCCTTGGCGATCCAGCGATTGGCGCGCACCATCGCGTTCACCACGGCTTGCGTGGTGTTGGGATTTTTCTTCACAAAATCTTCATTGGTGTAGATGCAGGAGGCGAGGTAATCGCCGCCGTAGATGTCCTTCATGCCTTTTTCGGTGCGGCTATCCGCCACCGCGACGTACTTGCCGGTCGATTCGAGCTGGGTGATCACCGGGTCCAGATTCGACATGCCGTCGAGTTCGCCCTTTTCCATCGCGGCTACCGCGCCAGATGAGGCGCCGACCCCGACAATCGCCACGTCATTCGGCTTCAGGCCATCCTTCGCAAGCAGATTGTTGACAAACATGTTGGTCGATGAACCCGGCGCGGTCACACCGATCTTCAGGCCCTTCAAATCCTTCGACGATTGGTATTTCGCGGCCTTGTCCTTGGGCATCACCAGCACAATCGAGGAGTAGCTCGCCTGCAATACCACCGCGCGAATGGGTTGCTTCTTGGCCTGCATGTTGATGGTGTGCTCGAAGGCACCCGAGACCATGTCTGCGCTGCCGCCGACCAACGCCTGCAACGCTTTCGCGCCGCCCGCAAAATCGGGAATCTCTACTTCGAGGCCTTCATCCTTGAAGTAGCCCTGACGCTCCGCGATCGTCAGGGGAAGGTAATAGAAAAGATTTTTGCCGCCGACGGCAATGGTGAGCTTCTTCTTTTCCAGTGTCTGCGAATGTACATTGCCCATTGCCAATGTGGTTACCAGTGCGAGCGCGGCACCCAGAATTTTCTTCAACATGATTTGTCCTCGTTATTTGTGATTTGCCAAATGCTAAAACCGGAGTCCGACCTTTGCCGACAAGCTGGTGTTGTCACCCATTTTTTCGGCTTCCACCGCGACGTTTGTAATCAGGATATTGACATTCAGACCGACGAACACGCGCGACTTGTTGAACGTCTCTTCGCGCAGTCCTGCAACGTTCGCCCGGCTTTGCGTGCGTACGGTGCCGGCGCCGATGTAAGGCGTGACAATGGCAAGTTTCTTGGAAAGCATCGCGTCCAGCGCCACTGTGGAGAGGCTCAGCTCATTCACGCCGAAAAGTTTGGTACCTGACAGTCGCACGCCCAGCGCGGGCATGGCAATGCCATCGTCGAGCACGGCGTAGCGCAGTTCCGCGCCAACCAGCGAGCCATCGACGCCAGACACCTTGCTCACAAACGCGCCGATGTCGACCCCGAATGGCAGGCCTTTGTAAATATGGATTTTTGGCACGTACAGGTTGCTGACGTCGCCCGCGCCGGCTTGCCGGAAGACGACAGTGCTTTCAAGCTGGGTCTGCGTTACTTCCAGGCCAACATCGAATCCGCTCACACCCAAAGGCGTGGCAGGCGTCACGCCCTTGTAGGACGCAGCAGCGGCCAGGTCGGTGGAAAGACTCAGGAACTGGCTTTGCGCGAGCGTGCCGATCTGATCCAGATTCCCCGCAAGACTGCCGGTAGAAACCGTGCAGGTGAGTGTGGCCAGTGCCGCGATGGATACTTTCAAACGATTCATGCGATTCCTTTTGGTTGCGACATTCATTTTGTATAGAGCTTGTCCGGCACCGGATGCAGATGCAGGGTCTTGCCGGCGCGCATCACCTGCCCGGCCACATCGTGCCCAACCACCATCGGCATCTTCACCGCAACCGCCAGCAATTGGTCCAAATCCACGCCGGTGTCATAACCCATGTCCTCCAGCATGTTCACCATATCCTCGGTGCAAATATTGCCGGTGGCGCCAGGGGCAAACGGGCAACCGCCGAGGCCGGCGAGCGAGCCATCGTAGTGAACGATGCCGGCGCGGATGCCGGCGACAACGTTAGCGAGGCCCATGCCACGCGTGTTGTGAAAGTGCAGCGTGAGTTCGGTGCCCGGGAACCGCTGCACGGCCTCGGCAGATAGCCGCTCAACCTGTGCGGGATTGGCCATGCCGGTGGTGTCCGCCAGTGACACGCCGTTAAAGCCCAGATCGACAAAGCGTCGCGCAAAACCGAGGACGCGCGCTTCCGGAACAACACCTTCAAACGGGCATCCAAAAGAAGTCGATACCGAGCCATTCATGCGAATACCGGCTTCCTTGGCCATCTTGATCATCACCGCGAAATCAGCGAAGGATTCATCGCACGAGCGATTGACGTTGGCGCGATTGTGGGTTTCGGACGCCGACATGAACACATTGACTTCATCAATCCTGCAACGCGTCTTGTGCGTCTCGACGGCGCGTTCCATGCCCTTCAGGTTCGGCACCAGCACGCTGTAGGTTACACCGGCGGCACGTTTAATATTGGCCAGAACCTCGACCGCGTCGGCCATGTTCGGCACCAGCCTGGGGTGCACGAACGAGGTGGCTTCGATTTTGGCGATGCCGGTTTCGGAGAGCGCATCGATGAGCGCGATTTTGGTTTCCGTCGGAATAATGTTTTTTTCGATCTGGAAACCGTCGCGCACGGCGACGTCGTTAATGTAGATGCGTTGTTTCATGATTTCCTTCGTGGGGTCGCGCTACCCCCTCATCCCAACCCTTCTCCCGGGGGAGAAGGGCTAAATCGAACCTCACCCCTGGAGAGACCGGCGTATCGCGGCGGTGAGAGGTCCAGTGCCTAAATTATTCCGCGCCTTTTCAGTTCCGCCTGTGCGTTCGTATCATAGCCAATGGCACCCAGTACCTCTGCCGTATGTGCTCCCAGTTTCGGTCCGAGCCATTTCGTTGCACCGGGTGTCTCAGAAAGCTTTGGCACAATTCCCGGCAGCCACACCTCTTCATTATCCCCGAGTTTGTGTTTCTCAATCATGCCGCGCGCCTGATACTGCATGTCGGTCACAATGTCGGCAATGGAATAGATACGGCCTGACGGCACATCAGCTTTGTCGAGTATTTCCAGCACATGATCGAGTGTGTTCGCGCCGGTCCACGCGCCAATGGCGGTATCGAGTTCCTCTGTTCGCCTGGTGCGGCCCGCGTTATCGGCGAGCGTCGGATCATTGGCCAGATCCGCACGGCCTATCGCCAGCATCATGCGTTTGAATATTGAATCGCCATTGGCGCCGATGACCACATATTGGCCATCGCCGCACAGGTACGTGTTGGACGGCACGATACCCGGAAGACTCGCGCCGCTGCGTTCGCGTACGAAACCGGTCATGCCGAATTCCGGCAGCATCGATTCCATCATCGAAAACACTGCTTCGTATAGCGCCACATCAACTACTTGGCCGCGACCGGTCTTGCCGCGTTGATGCAGCGCGACCAAGGCACCCATTGCGCCGTACATGGCCGCCAGCGAATCACCGATGGAAATGCCGACACGCACCGGCGCGCGATCCGGATAGCCGGTGAGGTAGCGCATGCCGCCCATCGATTCGCCGATGGCACCAAAGCCGACACGGTCCTTGTACGGGCCCGTCTGGCCGTATCCGGACAGTCGCACCATGATCAATTTCGGATTTTCCTTCGCCAGCGTTTCAAAGCCGAGGTTCCATTTCTCCAGCGTGCCTGGACGAAAATTCTCAACGATGATGTCGGCCTCCAGCGCCAGTTTGCGGACGATTTCCTGTCCTTCCACTTCGCGCAGGTTGACCGTCACCGACTTTTTGTTGCGCGCCTGCGCGTACCACCAGAGACTGGTGGATTCGCCATCCGCGTCATGCAGCTTGCGCCATTTTCGCAGCGGATCGCCGCCCTCGCCCTTTGCGTCGGGAGGTGTTTCGATCTTGACGACTTCCGCGCCGAATTCGGCCAGCAGGCGGCCGCAAAACGGGCCGGCAATCAGCGTGCCCAACTCCAGTACTTTCAGTCCTTCCAGCGGCATCGGTTTCATGGTTTTTCCAGTATGACAGTGGCGCGATAATAGTTGTCCGCCGCAAGCGTAGCATGGCTGAATTGGCGGCGACATTTATCCATTTAGGGAGAGAGCATGGAGCGCACAACAGATCAGGAAATTGTCTACGTTGGTTTTTGGGCGCGGGTGCTGGCCTCGTTAATCGATACGATTTGGATGATGCTGATCATCGTGCCCGTATTGATGGCTGTCTATGGCAGCAGCCACTTTGTGCGCACGAGCGATTCGGCGTTCGCCGGGCCGCTGGATTTCCTCGTGCAATTCGTGTTTCCGGCTATTGCGGTCATCATTTTCTGGCTTGCGCGGGGCGCCACCCCCGGAAAAATGGTCATTGGCGCTCGAATAGTTGATGCCGCGACATTGGGGAAGCTCACCACTGGCCAGGCAATCCTGCGATACATCGGCTATTACGCCTCGACCATTCCGCTGCTACTGGGCCTGGTCTGGGTTGGTTTCGACGCCCGCAAACAGGGTTGGCACGACAAGATTGCGGGTACCTTGGTCATCAAGGCCCCCAAACGCGGCGCGTAACGTCGCTTCTATTTTCCAGGCCGCCAACGCCTCAGCAGCAACGCGTTCGACACCACGCTCACGCTGGAAAACGCCATGGCCGCACCGGCGATCACCGGATTGAGCAGGCCGAACGCGGCGGCGGGAATACCCACCACGTTGTAGATGAACGCCCAGAACAGGTTCTGGCGAATCTTGGCGTAGGTACGCCGGGAGATGTCGATGGCATCGGCCACCAGTGCCGGATCGCCGCGCATGAGTGTGATAGCGGCGGCATGCATGGCCACATCGGTACCCGTAGACATGGCAATGCCGACGTCGGCCGCGGCCAGCGCGGGCGCATCGTTGATGCCGTCGCCGACCATCGCGGTCACGCCATATTTAGTTTTCAGCTCTCCCATGATCCGCGCCTTGTCGCCCGGCAACACTTCCGCGCGCACTTCATCGATCCCAAGTTCCCGCGCAACGGCCTGAACGCTGCCGGCATTGTCCCCGCTGATCATCACGCAACGGACACCCAGCGCGTGCAAGCGCTCGATTGCCACTTTTGCGGTCGGCTTGATGCTGTCACCAAACGCCAGTAAGCCGACGACTTCGGGCGTTGACGCGAGATGGACCAGCCATGACACGGTGCGACCTTGCGTTTGCAGCCGCTCTGCATGTTCAATCAATATTGGCGGCAGTGAAGCAATGAATTCGCGTGCGTAGCGGGTGCTGGCAATCGCATAGTTCTCGCCCTCGACATTCGCCATCACGCCGCGGCCCGGGATCGATTTTACGTTGCTCGCCGCTGGCACATCGATGGATTCCGCGACGGTTGCTTCCGCGACGGCGCGCGCCAGCGGATGCTCACTGCCGCGTTGCACGGCGGCTGCCAGACGGATCAGCGCGGGGCGATCCCCGGTACCGGAAATTGCATCGGTCAGCGTCGGCTTCCCAACCGTCAAGGTGCCGGTCTTGTCGAACGCAACCACGTTGATGCGGTGCGCGATTTCCAGCGCCAATGCATCCTTGATCAGAATTCCGTACCGGGCCGCCGCACCGGTACCCACCATGATCGCAGTAGGTGTCGCGAGCCCGAGCGCACACGGGCACGCGATCACCAGCACTGCTACGGCGTTGAGCAATCCCGTCTGCCAGTGGCCGGTCACCAATCCCCAGCCCAGTAATGTCAGCAAGGCCACGCCCAGCACCACCGGCACAAACACCGCGCTCACGCGATCAACCAGCCGCTGAATCGGCGCCTTTTCGGCCTGCGCGGACTCGACCAGCCGCACAATGCGCGACAGCGTGCTCTCGGCGCCGACCGCGAGCGTCTTTACCAGCAGCAGTCCTTCACCATTGACCGCACCGCCAGTGACATGTTCACCCTCGCGTTTGGCGATCGGAAGGCTTTCGCCGGTGATGAGCGATTCGTCGACGTGGCTTTCTCCCTCGATCACCTCGCCATCGACGGCGATCCGCTCGCCCGGCTTCACCACCACGATGTCGTTCAACTGCACGGCGGAAAGCGCGACATCCACATCCACGCCATTCCTTCGTAGCGTTGCACGTTCCGGTTTCAACGCATTCAGTGCGCGAATGGCATCGGTGGTCTGGCGTTTGGCGCGCACTTCCAGCCACTTGCCGAACAGCACCAGCGTGATCACCACGGCGCTGGCTTCGAAATAGAGATGCACCATCGCGCCGGCTTGCGCGGTCAACCACTGGTAGACGCTCAGCCCATATGCCGCGCTGGTGCCTAGCGCGACCAGCAGATCCATATTGCCAGCTCCGGCCCTCAACGCTTTCCAGCCCGCGCGATAGAAACGCGCGCCAAGGATGAATTGGACTGGCGTCGCGAGCAACCACTGCAGCCAGCCCGGCATCATTACGTGGATGCCAAACGGTTCCATCAGCATCGGCGCCATCAGAGGAATACTCAGCAGTGCCGCCAGAATGACGGGTAGCGCGGGATTGGTGAGTTTTGCCGGCTTTACGGAGGCGTCTTCGATGGTGGATGCGTCATAACCCGCGCGCTTGATCGCATCGATCAACTCGATGGCGGTCACGGCGCCGGTGGCAATGTGCACGGTGGCACGTTCGGTCGCCAGATTCACGGTTGCCTTCAGTACGCCCGGCAAGTGGGTCAGCGCCTGTTCCACACGACCGACGCAAGACGCGCAGGTCATGCCGGTGATGGCGAGCTCAATCGTTTGATCAGTCACGCCATAACCGGCTTTGTCGATCGCGGTGATGACTTTCGCGAGGTCGATCGGTGACGTCGAGCGTAGCGTCGCGGTTTCGGTGGCGAGATTGATGGTGGCGACGATGCCCGGCAGCGCGGTGAGCGTTTTCTCGACGCGGGACACGCAGGACGCGCAAGTCATGCCGGTGATCTGGAGGTTCATTGTTTTGTCCACTGCGCTCCCCTCAATCACCGCTTCGCGGCAGCCTCCCCGATGGAGAGACGAATGAATCCTACACGGCCACCGGGTGATAGCCCGCGTTCGCAATGGCCGCAACCACAGCCTCGGTATCGGTCACGCTTTCAATGCTCACGCGCTTGGTTTCGACGTTAGCGTTAACTTTGGCATCCGGGTCGAGGCCCTTTACCACGCGGGTGATACTGGCCACGCAGCCGCCACAGGTCATATCGTCAACGGTCAGTTCAATCATGAAACGCTCCTGATAAAGATCATCATTTTACAATTGGCCTCGAATCGACGCTTTCAAGGGCGACGCAGGGATAACACTTACATCCGGTCGATCACGTGGGCGAACTCGTCCACCTGCGCCCAGTCGGTGAAGTCGATCACATCCTGTGGCCCGGTCGGACCATCGGTCAGCCACATGATGAAGCGAATGATTTGCCGGTCGAAGAAGCCATAGCGCGGATAGTCAATTTTTCCGGCAAACACCGCCAACTGACGCGGTCGCCAGGACAGGCGTTTCATCAGCTTGACCATGTATGGATTGGTGTCGGGCTGGTTTTTTTCCGGTTTGCGTGCAACCAGATTGACGGTGAAGAACGCATTCGGCCGGGCGCCGAGAGTCGTGCCGTTGCGCTGCAAAAATTTGACCAACTCGGGCCGATGCTTGCCGTAGCGAATACTGGCGCCGACCACAATCTTGTCGAATGCATTCAAGTCGGCGCCCCCACCATCATCCAACGCGACCATCGTGACCTGGTACCGCAGCGATTCCAGCATGGCCTGCAGTCGCTGGCAGATCCGCAGCGTGTGGCCATCCGTGGTTGAGTAAATAAGAAGGATGTTCATCGGGTTGACCGGCGTTTTTTGTGGGCGACAAGAATTCTCACCGCAAAATTTGTGGCTGACAAGCGAAGGATGGACTAACCGGGACGGCGGCGTTTGCGCAGGATCAATGCCCGTGACATGGTTGAGCCCGCGCCGGACGATCCACCATTTCCCGCAAGTCACTGATTTCTCTTTCTTGCGTCCATTTGATACGAATCAAAAAGTGCACGGAAAAAGCGCGTAAGAGTATGCATTATCGCGGTCGTCAGTTCATCCTGACGGAACCGATACTTGTCATTTCGTTTTGTATTCGCCTTGAGTCCTGCAAGTTTCTGCGGAGATACGATCATGAAAAACAATTCAAACACAGCAGCACGGCAATCATCCGGTCGAGCGCGGCGTTTCACATTGGCCGCGGGCGCTGCATTGCTCGGGACCGCGGCACTCATGGCGCCGACCAACGCCATTGCCGCCGAACGCAGCGGCAAGGAAGTGGTTCAGGCCATTTGCGGCACGTGCCATGCCACCGGCAAGGATGGCGCGCACAAGGTCGGTGACAAGCAGGCGTGGGGGAAACTTACCGCGCGCGGTCTGACCAGCCTGACGCAAAGTGCGCTAGCCGGCTTTCGCAAAATGCCGGCACACGGCGGCAGCGCGGAGGCCAGTGATCTCGACATCAGCCGTGCCATCACCTATATGGTCAATCAGTCCGGTGGCAACTGGATCGAACCCGTCGGCAAGGCAGCACCCGCGCCAAAACCCATTGTGGTGAAGGAACGCACCGGCCAGCAAATTGTGCAAACCCAGTGCGGCAAATGCCACGTCACCGGTGAAGCAGGCGCGCCAAAGCTCGGCGACCGCGAAGCCTGGGTTCAGCGGCTGAAGCGGGGTCTCGATGAGCTCGTTCGCTCGGCGTTCAATGGTCACGGACCGATGCCCGCGCGTGGCGGCCTGGCGGACATTACCGTCAACGAGATGCGTAACTCGATCACCTACATGTTCAATCCCGCCAGCGCGACGATGGTCCGGCCGGTCATGGCAACGGCCCTGCCGCAGGATCCTTTCCACAAGTCTGTCGGCAACACGGAGATATTCTTTGGCATCACGTCGGCGCAATCGATTCGCGCGGCGCAAAAGAATCCGGATGCGGCATCCATCGCGAATGTGCCGGATGGTGCCGACTATTACCATGTCAACGTGTCATTGCGCGACCGCACAACCAAGGTAGTGGTCACCAATGCACAAGTCGATGCGCGGGTCGAGGACCCGGCGTTCCGCGGCGACTCCAAAGCCCTCGATGTCGTGGCGATCAACAATGGAATCAGCTACGGCAGCTTCTTCCAGTTGCCGACCAAAGGACGCTACGTCATTACATTGAAAATCCAGCGCCCGGATTCACCGCCCGGCGAAGCGAGGTTTGAATACACTCGCAACTAGGAACGGCGAACGCGAATACTGGCGCAGCTTTCGGGCTGAAGTTGGCTGAAACGCCGCGCATCCCCAAACGCGAATGGACAAAACCCATTTGCATGGCACACGCGATGCCGCTGTCGAACGCGCCTTCGGCTGGGGCGAGTACACGCCGGAGATGCCTGACGAGGATATTTTTCGGCAGCTGTTGAAGCTGGTTCGGGCGCGCGTAGCGAAGTAGTGTTTTTCACGCCAACAAGTCAAACACTAGCACGGACGAGCTTTTCCGGTCACTAATGCCCTAAACGCCTCGCCAGTGCTAGTGTTTGTACATATGGCGAGCGGTCAGTTATCGGCGCTGCTGTGGGCGGCATTGGCCCTCCTGCGCGGTGCGCCATTTGCACGTCCTTACGCGCGCGCGGCTGGATGGCAAGCCGGGATTGGGTCAGGATTGCAGTTTCGCGTTACTGCCGCACTTCCTCGAGTATTTGCGAAACGTTAATCGTGCGCGCCTTCTCGCGAATGGCGGGCAGATATTGCCCCTGCATACTTTTCGCTTCACCAAGCAACCCGGCGTAGGTATCTTTCAGCACCGCGGCTGAGAACGTGCGGCCGCCGGCGTAGTAGCGCCTGGCCAGATGTCCAAGCGCGTAAGTTGTGGCAAACGAAAATCCGGTGCTCACCGCCTGCTTGGCCATGCCGCCGAGGAGCCCGCCAATCAGGCCGCCGCCGAACAGCTTGCCCACCAGCTTTACGCCGATCTGTTCGACATACTGCGAGGCCATGCCCACGCCCGCCGTCGCCAGGAAGTCCTTGATATGGCCGCGGTCCAGCTCAAAGCCGTACGATTTGCCGATACGGTAGACCATCTTCATTTGCAGCGGGATGATTGCCATCGAGGCCAGTGAATCCGGCAACAGCTCCAGCGCACCATTGAGAATGGCGTAATTCAGAATGACTTTATCCTGCTCTTCCGTGCTCATGCTGCTGCCTAGCATCGCGGGCTCGAATGATGACGTGCCGGCAAGCGGCGCGCCCGCGAGGATTTCGGCGTTGGCCGTCAGTGCGGTGGCAGCGGCGATCGCGGAAGGACTCAGGGCAAGCTTGGTCCGCAAGCTGGCCAGGAACGCGCGCTCCGACTCCCCTGCACGCCATCGGCATCGCACACGCCAACGGCGAGTTCGTAGGCGAGGCTTTTCATTTCAGGCGATGTCAATGCCGCGACCGCGCCATCGAGCGACGCGCGATTCAGAATCACGTCCTGGTATATCGCCGCGACATTGATTTCATTTCCCTGCGAGAGGGAGTCGGCCACACGCTTTACTTCCGCGCGCTCGGTGTCGCCGTTGGTTCCATCGGCGAAGGCGGCCATCAGGGCGATGGTGACGATGGCTTTGTGGTCTTGATCAGTCATGTTTGTTTCCTTCTGCGATTCTGCGTTGTTTGCGTAAGCGTTCAGCGGCAAGTAAATGTCGCGTGCGCGTTGATTCGACCGGACTTGGGCAATAAGTTCAAGGGATCGCAACACACGCAGTATCCAGCACTGGCGGGCCTTCCAGGCCGAAAGTGCCCCAGACGGCAAACTGGACGCGGGGTTTGCCTACGCACTCACGACCCGATTCCGACCCGCATTCTTCGCGGCATACAGCCGTCCGTCCGCCATTTCGATCAGTGTTTCCGACGCGTACGGCTTGTCCAGCTCCGTGGTGCTGGCAACGCCGATGCTGACCGTCACCGCAAGCTCTGTCTGAATGCCCGCCCAGTGATAGGCCGCCACGCTATGGTTGAGCCGCTTCGCCACCTCAGTCCCGCTGACCAGATCGGTTTGTGGCAGGGCCAGAATGAATTCCTCACCACCGTAGCGCGCCGGGAAATCGGCATAGCGGCAATTCTGGCGCATCAGATCCGCCAGGGTATGCAGGGCGCGATCGCCGATGGCGTGCCCGTACTGGTCGTTTACCTGTTTGAAATGATCAACGTCGATCAGTAGCAGCGTGACCGGCTGCGCGGTCGTGGCACGGGAAAGTGCGGCCAGCAACCACTGCTCAAGCGCGCGCCGGTTCGGCAGATTCGTGAGGGTATCTTCCTTGGCGAGTTTTTCCCATTGATCGGAAAAACGCTTCAGCGTCAGCATGATCTCGCGCCGCTCCGCGCCGCTCCGCGCCTCCTGATCGGTGAGTGCGGTTTCAAGCGTACGCACCTTCTTCAATGCACCGAGCGCACCCGCGAGATCGCCCAGCCCCTCGTGGGCCTGTGAAATGCCGGCATAGGCATCGCACTGTTCGCGCTTGGAGCCATCAACCAGATACACCAGGGCATTCTGGAACGCGGCGAGCGCGTCGCCGAATCGCTTCAATCGGCAATAGACCGTGCCCAGTTCGTTGAAGGTAATGGCAACATTGGCGCGCATTTTGTACATCTGGTATTGCTTGAGTACTTCTTCCAGCGTTGCCAGCGCGCCTTCATAGTCTTCGACGTAGCGTTGGGTAATCGCATAGTTGCCGCGCGCAATTGCGCTGATGCGGCGAATGCCGGCCGCCTGCGCTTCGTTGGCCAGATTATCCCACTGCGATAAGTACGGGCGGTAGGCCGCCACTCGTTCTGGCCCCTCAGGGATCTCTGCTTCCACTTTCCGGTTGTATGCGTTGAGCAGCGAGCTGCGCGCGCCGAACCAATCGGGAATGTTACTCAGCTCATGAAACATCAGCACGCTGCGTTCGAGATAATCGACTGCCTGCGGGTGACGGCCAATGATCGAAGACGACACCCCCATGCGCCGCCACACGCGCGCCTCGATATCGCGCGATCCGGCTTCGGTGGCAAGTTGTTCGGCCTCGAGAAAGTATTTGATCGCCGCCGCATGGTCCTCGATCATCTGCAGGGCCTCACCGGAATGCAGGATCGCCTCCGCTTCACTTTCCTTGTCACCATGGTTCTGCGCATCGCGCCGCGCATCGGCGGCAACACGGCCCAGCGCGAGCACGTTGCCATTGGCTGCATGCAGTTGCGCGAGGGCATTCAGCACCATGGCCCGCTCGCCGGATTCGACAGTCCTTAGTAATTGTTCGGCATCGTGTTGCGCGGCGACACCATTGCCGGCATTGATCGCCAGGCGAATCCGCGCAACCTCTTCGCGGACCGACACCGGGGCCGGGACAAGCGATGGCTTCGGCGACGGCACCGGCACAAGGGCCGTTTCCGGGTCAACCGAATTTACGGTGGCGGAGATATTCATGGGTAAGCGTTAATTTACAGCATCAGCGGCCCCCCGCGCTTGCGCGCGAGTTGCCCCATCATGCCCGCAATCGCCTGGTCGATACGCACCAGCGTGCCGGTGAACTTGATGCCCGTCTCCTTTTGCAGTTTATCGGCATCGGCGCGCAGCATCGACATTTCCAGCGCCACCGGCTCGCCGCTAACAGCGAACGCAATGGCATTGCCGCCTTCAACGGGGGCCAGGGCCAGGACGCGATCATCAAACGCGGCACGCAGGTTTTCAATCTGCTGGCGATAGCCATGAGTACGACCGAACAGATTTAGCACCAGCAGGCCGCGTTTCGTCAGGCGGGCGCGGCAATCGCGATAGAAGAGTTCCGTTCCCAGCGCGCCAAAGCGCGCGTTGTGATCGTATCCGTCCACCATGATGCAATCGTATTTTTCCTTGTGTACCGGCTCACCCTCACCGCGCATCCACGCGACACCATCTGCAATCTGGATGTCAATGTGCGCCTCCTCGCGGGCCATCACGCGCGGCAGCTTGAAAGACTGCTCCGCCATCGCCACCACTGCAGGATTGATCTCGATGACGGTCTGCGTCGCGTCCGGTCGATGCCGCTGCCAGAACTTGGTCAGCGAAGCCGCGCCCAGGCCCACCTGCAATACCCGCTTCGGCCAATCGCTATCGGGCCGCAGCAGCAGGCACGCCGCCATCTCTCGCGTGTATTCGAGTTCCAGCGAATACGGACGCGCGATGCGCATGGCGCCCTGCACCCATTCAGAGCCGAAATGCAGGAACCGCACCCCAGCCTCCTCCGAGGTTTCGAGCGTGTGCGTCGGAGTTTTGCAGGAAGCGGAATTCAATGAGGGCTTTGCGTACGGAATCGGGAAACGAAGCTTAATCGATCAAGCCGTTTCCATCGTAAAAAGGATACGGGCCATCGAATTTCCCGATAAATGCCGTATGCGAAACCAGCCCGGTTTCCGGATGCCATTGGTGAAGCTGGTAACCCGGTGGTTCCATGACAAAGTGCGACGGCGCATCAGCGCTTAGATCGAGCGCCACTTGATGGCAGGGGCTCGGCGAAGTCGACGCCAGCGTGCCGGCCCAACGCACCTGGATTGGCCGATGCAGATGACCGCACAGAATGCGCTCGACCTGCGGGTGCCGCTCAACGATGGCTTTGAGGCCATCCGCGCTGTTTACTTTGTCGAGGCCGATATCATCCATATGGCCGATGAAGGTCTTGAACGGTGGATGATGCATGATGATGATCGTTGGGCGGTTGGGAGCTTCTTCCAGCTTCCGCTTGAGCCAAGCCAAGCGCGCCTCGCACAACTCTCCGCCACTTTCACCGACGATGACTGTGTCGATGGCGAGGATTCGCACCGGCAAGTCTTCGATGGCGTACTGAATAAAGGGCAGCGCCTGGGCAAGATATGGGTGATCCGGAAACGTCGCCACCATGTTTTCACGATGGTCGTGATTGCCGGGAATCAGGTAGATCGGCATCGACAGGGGAGCCAGTAATTCACGAAGATGCGCGTATTCGTCGGGGCGACCGAAGTCAGTGAGATCACCAGTCGCAATCAGGATGTCCGGCGCCTGTTTCAGGGCGAGGATATGGTCCACGCAGCGCTTCAGCATGCCGCTGGTGTCCACCACCCGGTAAGAGAGCTTGCCGGGGATCTTGATGTGAAGATCGCTGATTTGGCAGATGAGCATGCGAGCGCTACGCCAGGAACAACAGCGCGTCGGCATCAACCGCGATCGGCACGACATCACCGGGCTTGAATTCACGGCGCTCGACCGTTTCGGCAGCAATCGGATGTTCAGTACCCACGTCGAGAATCAGGCGCGTATGATCGCCGAGAAAAAATGCGCTGACGATCCTGGCTTGCAACGGCGCGTCGGCGGCCGGGACAATGCGCACGTCCTCCGGGCGAAACAGGACTTCGTTTGCGACGCGTGGGCCGACGTGAAGCAATCCGCTGGGAAGCCGCAAATTCACGCCCTCCACCACGCCTTGCACGCGATTCATGGTGCCGATGAAATCGGCAACGAACCGGGTCGCCGGCCGGTAATAGATATCACGTGGCGTGCCGATCTGCGCGATGCGTCCTTTTTCCATCACCGCGATGCGATCGCCCAGCGCCATGGCTTCCGATTGATCGTGCGTCACGTAAACGGCGGTGATCTTGAGGCTGCGCAGCAGGCGATCAATTTCCGTGCGCAGCGATTCACGCAATTTGGCATCGAGCGCGGTGAGCGGTTCATCAAGCAATAGCACACGGGGTCGCACTGCGAGCGCGCGAGCCAGCGCAACGCGTTGACGCTGGCCACCCGAGAGCTGGTCGATGCGCCGATCGGCGAAACCGTCGAGATGCATCATCGCCAGCATCTCCTCGACGCGCTGCTTCTTTTCTGCCTCCGCCATGCCGCGAACCTTCAGGCCATAAGCGATGTTTTCCGCCACGCTCATGTTGGGAAACAGTGCATAGCTCTGGAACACCATGCCCACACGGCGCTGCTCGATCGGCAGCGGCGTCACATCCAGCGCGTCAAAAACACCTGTCCGCCGGTATCAGGTTGTTCGAGGCCGGCAATGATCCGCAGCATTGTCGTCTTGCCGCAGCCCGAGGGACCAAGCAGCACCAGCGTTTCCACCGGGGTTAATGTCGAGCTGAACCGGCTCAAGCGCACGCGTACCGTCGGGAAACGTTTTGGCACAACCGGCGAGGCGGATGCCGACGGTGCTGAGAGCATTATCCATGCGTTGATTTCCTGGCATTGGCGGGTTCCGTCATCCATTGCATCGCGATGAGCAACGGGATGATCATGAAGAAGAATATGATCGTGTACGCCGAACCGATTTCGAGGCGCATCGAGGCGTAGCTATCCGCCAGGCCCACTGGCAACGTCATGGTCAGCGGCGTGTGCAACATCCAGGTGATGTTGAATTCTCCCATCGACAAGGTCACCACCATCAGCGCACCGGCCAGAATGCCCTGCCGGCAATTGGGCAGGATCACATGGAAGAAACGCTGCATGAACGTCGCGCCGAGGCTGGCGGCGGCATCCTCAAGCGTCTTCAGGTCGATTGCACCCATCACCGCCAGCACCGAGCGCACCATAAACGGCAGCGTGAACAGGACGTGGCCGACGAGGATGAACGTCCAGCTGATGCGAAAGGCGCTGAACTGACCGTAAAGCAGAATAAGCGCGAGCGCCGTGGCGAGCCCCGGCACGGCGACCGGCAACACCATCAGTTCCTCGATCCAGCGGGTGTAACGGTTCTGCCGCCGCGCGAGCACGTACGCAGCCGGAACGCCAATCAGCAGCGTCACGGCCAGCGTCGCAAGCGCGATACCAATGGAGAGAAAGATGGTTCTGTTGTAGAGCGACCAGACTTCCACCACCCACCGCAGCGTGAGTCCGCTCTTGATGCCGATAAAAAAATTCTCCGTGACGCCGGCCATGATGGACAGCACCACCGGGACCACCAGGAAAGGCACAGACACCAACCGTGAAGGCCAGTTGAACGTAAAAAACGTTTGGTGCGTTTCATAGGTTGAAATGCATCATGCCGCTGCCGCGACAGTGGAGCCCGCCATCGATCGCGCGAGTGCCAATGCCAGCCATGTGATCAAGCCGAGCACAATGGACAGTGCCGCCGCGAGTGAAAAATTGGCGTAGTTCGTGAACTCGCTGTAGATGGTAATGGGCAGCACGTTGATCTTGGTGGCGAGCGTGAAGGCGGTGCCGAACGCGCCCATGCTGGTGGCGAAGCAGATGGCGCCAGAGGAAATCAATGCGGGCTTGAGTCCCGGAATCATCACATCGCGGATCACCTGCCAGGGTGAGGCGCCGAGTGAGCGCGCCGCCTCTTCCAGCGCGCCATCGAGTTTCTCCGCGGCCGCCATGATGGTGAGGATGACGCGCGGAATAGAGAAATACAGATAACCCAGGAACAAGCCGGCCATGGAATAGGCGAGCACTAGTTTCTCGCCAAATAACCACTCCGTCACACTGCCCACCAGTCCCTGCCGGCCGACCAGCAGGATGACCATGAAGCCCACCACCACGCCGGGAAACGCCAACGGAAAAGTGAGCGTGGCGAGGAGGAAACTGCGACCCAGGAATCGATTGCGCTGCAGGAACATCCCGGCGATACCGGAGATGATGATGGTGGCCAGCGTCACCGTGGCAGAAAGCACGACGGTCGAGACCAGGCTGCTGAAATAGCGCGGGTCGGTGACGACCGCCCAATACGCAGCGATACCCATCTCGCCGCTGGCACCAACCGCGAGCAGGCGGGCCATGGGCAGCAGCCAGAAGGCGGAGAAAATGGTGAGCGCCGGGAGCAGCAGCGCAATGTGGCGCAGGCATTCGCGGTGGTGGGGCTTCATTTATTCGGCAGAGTCATTGCGTTCAACCACCCCCCCTCCGCGAGAAGGGTGGGGACGAGGGGACACGCTGCGATTGCTTACTTCACCTCTTTTAAATACCGATCCGAAACACCCTTCTGCACTTCCGCCATCTTGGCGTAGTCGATGGTCTTGGCGCGTGCATATTCCGTTGCGGGCAGGAAACGAGCCGCGGCCTCCTTCGACACGGCACTCGCGCGCACCGGGCGCAGATAGGCGTTTGCCCAAACTGCCTGGCCTTCATCAGACAACACAAAATCCAGCACCTTCTTGCCGTTGGCGGCATTCGGCCCTTTGTTCACCAGGCTCATCACATACGGCACCACTACCGTGCCTTCGGCGGGAATCACGAAGGCGACATTGGCTTTGTCTTTGTATTTGGCGCGGTAGGCGTTGAAATCGTAATCGAGCAGGATCGGGATCTCGCCCGAAAGCACGCGCGCGTACGAAGTTTGCTTCGGCACGATGGGATCGTTCTTCTGCAATTGCGTGAAGTACTTGATGGCGGGGCCGAAGTCATTCATGTTACCGCCCATCGCCTGGTTCACAGCCACTGCACCAACATAACCAACGAACGCGCTTGGGGGATCAAGGTAGCCGATCAGCCCCTTGTATTCGGGCTTCAGGAGGTCCGCCCAGGATTTCGGCACGGGCTTGCCCTTAAGCGCATCCACATTCACCATGAAGCCCAGTGTGCCGGAGTGGATGGTGAACCAGGCGCCGTCGACGTCCTTCAGACCGTCAGGAATGTCGGCCCAGTTGGCGGGCTTGTAACCGGTGACCACGCCTTCCTTCTTCGCCTGAATGCCGAAAGTCACACCGAGATAAGTCACATCCGCGACCGGGTTCCCTTTTTCGGCGACGAGCTGCGACAACGATTGGCCGGAATTCTTGTTGTCCTGCGGAACAGTGATGCCGGTCTTTTCCTTGATGAGCTTCAACTGCGTGCCCCAGTCGGCCCATTCGGGCGGGCAGTTGTAGCAGATAGCGTTTTGCGCGAAGGCCGACAGCGTGAACGATGCGGCGGCGAGTAACGCGGCGGCCCCAATTTTGATGCATTTGAACATGGTTCTCTCCTATGAGGTATTGCCAAGCGGACGAGGTGACGCGGTTCATGCGACAGACGCGGGCGGTTTGATATTGTTGGTCTTTGCGCCGCGTTCAATTATGCCGCATTGGCAAGTCAGGTGTATTGCAGCAGATGGCGCCAGGCTAGCGGGAAACCCAACAATTGCCTGCGATCAAACTCAAGCACTGGCGCGGCATGCAGGCTGGAAAAGACTCGAACGGCAAGCTGGACGCGGGGCTTGCCAAGCAAACGACTGCTTAGTGCAATTTCTTTTTTTCCGACCCCGGTTGCATTGGCGATGAACCCGGATGCTTCGCCGTCACTTTTGGCCGATCGCGCAGCGACTGAAAATACTTGTAGATGTCCACCGCCAGCATCGGCAAATCCTCGCGGCATTCTTGCAGCAGGTCCGCCATCTCGCGCGGCTTGACCTGCTTTAGTGCCTTTGGATCAATCTCTCCGGCGAGCAGGCTGATGGGAAACAAGAGATCGTTGATTTCTTCATCATCGCCGGCTTCAACCCATGGCACGGTCGAGGACTCGACGCCGTCGAGGTATGCCTGGCACCAGGCGGTATAGTCGTACTCGCTTTCGGCGCCCGCCTTGGCCGGCTCGGCGAGATTCAACACCAGACCGAGCGATTCTCCCGCCTTGAGATCGGCGGCAATTTCGTCGTGAAACCGCAGCAGCAAATTCTGGACTTCCTGCGCCTGCGCAGCGCTCTCGTATTCGGGATTGCCGAGCACGGCGGGCAGCCATTGCCCGGACTTCACTTTGACCGGCCCGCTGATGACCGCGCAGACAAAGCCCTGTATCTCGTCGAGGCCCATCGACTGCTTCGCGAATGCGGGCGTAGCCAGTAGGAATTCGAGGTGGGCAATTTCGGCATCCGTCAGAGCGGTGGAAGGCGTTGTGGTCATAAGTGTCTCGATTCAGAATGTAGTGCCCAGCATACCCATTTTTTGAGGCGTGCTGGCGTCGGCACCGCGAATCGGCGAAGTCTCGCCTGCCGCATCACCGAAACGCCCGTGTCAGCGCCTCGTAATCCGAAAGCTCGTTGTATACCTGCGCGGAAATGCGCAGCCAAAGGCGGCCATTGATGTCGATCACGGGCACTTCGATATTGTGTTCACGCAGCAGTTTCAGGCGCCATCTCGCGACCGTTTCTGCGTTGGCTGGCTCATCGACCGGTAAGGGCAGCGTGACCATGCCCGCGAACATCGCCGGCGGCGCGCCGGGTTCCACGCCCCATGCATCCGCGATGCGCGCCGCCGCGGCGCTTGCCTGCTCATGCAACGCTTGGCGATAGCGCCCGATACCAAGCGCCTCGATGAATTCCAGCGCCGCGGTCACCGCCAGCCGTGCGCTGGGGTCGCCTGTCCCCGTCCAGGCGAATTCCTGTTCAAAGCCCAGGCCGAAGTAATTGGAAATCACCGCCGGGTGCAAGTCGCGCTGGCCCGCCGGCGTGGCAACGATGAACCCGCAGCTTTTTGGCGCGCACAGCCACTTGTGGCAATTGCCGACGTACCAATCCACGCCCTGGTCACTCAACGCATCCAGCGATAGCGGCAACATGCCCGGCGCATGGGCGCCATCGACCAGAACCGGCACGCCACGTTCGCGGCACATGGAAACGATGGCATCAAGCGGTGTCACCACCGCCAGCGGCGAGAAGATATGGTCGATGATGGCGAGCCGTGCACCGCCCTCGAGCGCCTGTGCGTAAGCATCGACAATCGACTGCGGTCCCGCGAGCGGCCAGCGAACCTTGGCCTCGATCACTGTGAGGCCGTGCCGTTCGGCGAAGAAGCGCGCCGTGTTCTTCACGGCGGGATAGGCGTGATTCGCGAGCACGATGCGATCGCCCGCTTGCCAGTGTATCGAGCGCAGCACGGCGTTGACGCCGGCAGTGGCGTTCTCGACAAATGCCAACCGCGACGGCGAAGCACCCACAAATTCCGCCAGCCGCGCGCCGGCTGCACGCAAGGCATCAGGCAGGGTATCGACCATGAAGCGCACCGGCTCCTGTTCCATCATCTCGCGCCAGCGCGACTGCGCGGCCTGCACGTGCCTTGGTGTGGCGCCAAACGAGCCGTGGTTAAGAAAGTGAATGGCCGGGTCGAGCGACCACAGGCTGCGCAGGCCGTGACCAAAGGCGGTGCCAGGAATGGGCAGAAGGCTGGGAGTCGGTGAATTCGTCATGTCGCCATCATCATACGATAGCACCTGTGGAATCGGCACTGGGCAAAGAGCCTGCGATTCGCCGGAATTGGAGGTATCGCACCAGCAAGCGGCCTGCACGCCAGTATCCCGGGCAATCCCACGCCCATCTTCCTGCAACATCCTTTTACATTTCCGGTTTCGACGACCGAACTCCGCGCGCTTTTCTGAGTCAAAATGGACATCTGCGTAGTATTGAGTCGGCACGGGCAATGAAGCGCAGGTTCACGCAACGCGAAAGGTGACGATCATGAAAAAATTGCTAATGGTTTCAGTTCTGGTAACGGGAGCGGGCCTGATGTCCGGTTTGGTGGCCGCGCAAGAGGTAGGCAAGGTGCTTTCCAGCACAGCGGTGTCGAAGCGGGTGACTGAGCCGCGCTCGACCTGCGTGGACGATGCCGATGGCCGGCAGCGCTGCCGCACGGAAATGGTGACCGAGGATCGAAACATCGGCTACAAGGTGGTTTATGAATACGCCGGTAAGCAGCACACGGTGCAATTGCCGTTCCCGCCTGGCGCGACCATTGAACTGGACGTTACGCCGGCGGTGCAGACGCTTGCCAATTCGACGCTGCAGGAGGCCGTCATGGCGCCGGAGCGGGTGTATGTGGATCGGGTGGAGCGCGTCTATCGCGAACCGGTGTATGTGGAGCCGGCCTATTATCCGTCGCAGCCCTATTACTATCCCGGTTACTACTCCTCGCCGGTATATCCGCTACTTGGCGTGGCGCTTGGATATACATGGGGGCTTGGGCGCGGGGGATATTGGGGACATGGCAGCCGCGGATGGTCTGGACATCGCGGCCGGTAAGCGCGCAGCTATTGATAGCCTTCATTGACAATAAAGTCTAGCACTGGAGCGGCATCTGGCGCATTTATGCCCAGAGAGGCGCGTCAGCGCTAGAGTTTTAACATTTACCCCGAATTCAATCCGCAAACAGTCGCTTCACTGCCTCCGCATCAAACCGATAGATCTGGTTGCAAATATCGTCCTTGACCTCGACGTAGCCCAGCTCGGCGAGCGTCGCCTCGACTTCCTCCCGGCCAAGTGATCGCAGCATGTTTTCAACCTTCTGCGAATCGCGTTTGCAGGCGTAGGTGACGGGCTTGGCTTCATATACGCGCACGTCTTCTTCGTGAAAAAGCCGCGCCAGCAATTGCTCAGCCGGCAGCGTGGTCAGTTCCGCGTCGCTCACACTGGCGGCCAATTGCTCGACGCGTGCCCAGCCGTCGGCGTCCTTGATATCCGCATTCGGCAGCTTTTGCAGCAGCAGCGCGCCGGCACCGGTCTGGTTAGCGGCCAGCCAGAGGTGCGTGGGCATCTGTTCGGATTGATCGAAGTAATGCTCAAAACACTCCGCGACCGTAAAGCCCGATACCGGCACGATGCTCTGGTAGATCTGCGTGGTGTTGGTATAGGTGAGCGTCATGGCCAGCGTGCAGCCTTCCACCCATTGGGCAAAGGTGGCGGCACTGTCCTTGAAATCCGGGGCGGACATGCCGCGCACGGCGAGCGACTCGGTGCAATCGACAACGGCCAACGGACCCGTGTAGATCGCGTTCTTGCCACCACTGTCCGGTTTGCGCTGGATCTGCAGCGCCGCCTTGCCGGGCTGTTTCAATCCCGCGCCGACGAGCACCGCGACACAGGCCATCTCACCAAGGAACTGCTTGATATTGGCCGGATAGTGTCGGCTGATGTGCATATCGCGCCAGACGTCCGTCAGGCGTACCACCTGGCCGCGGATATCGAGGTTATCGAGGGTAAAGCGACGGCTGTAGTTTTGCAGGCTAGGCATGTCCAAGTTTATCAATATTCGCGACTGAGTTTGTAGCCGGATGCTTGTCGATTTGCTGATTGCCCGGTGGATGTTAGTCAGTGACACACCAATATCGGCGACAATGAAATACGTGAAACCCGGGACCAAAACCACCAGCCAGACACGCTCGCCATTCGCATGGGTTCTGTATCTGCTCGAATGCGAAAATGGCAGCTACTACGCGGGAATCACCACCGATCTCGAACGCCGCTTTGCCGAACATGTATTTGGGTTCGGCGCACGTTACACCCGCGCCAATCCTCCGCGGCGGGTCATCGCGGTGAAGGCGTTTCCGGATCGTGCGAGTGCGTCACGCGCGGAAGCAGCACTGAAGAAATTGCCGCGCTCACGGAAGGTCGCGTTTTTCGCCGCGTAGTCGCGAAAGAGAATCGACGACGCCGGCGATTCAGTGTTTCATCGACCGCTTCAGGTCTCCAGCACGGTACGCTTCACTGGCGAGCTGGTAGTAGCTGATTGCTTCATCGATCAGTTGCTCGGAGAGCGCATCCATCGGCGCCTGCTTGCCGGTAGCCGCATCGACCACGCGCACGCGCGCATTTGGCTTGAGCTCGACGATGCGTCCACTTTCGTAGTAGCCGACGGTTTGATAGTTCGCCATCAATGCGCGTTCGTGCGCGGTTCCTTCGAGCAGAATATCCTGGCCAAAAAATCGCGAGCGGTAACTCACGTTCAACATGCCGAGGATAGTAGGCGATACATCGATCTGCGACGCAATCGTCTCAATCTTCCGTGGCTGCACATGCTTGGGCGCATAAATTACCATCGGGATGTGATAGTTCTCCAGCGGCAATTCCTGGCGCCCGCGCCCTTTGTGCGTATGGTCGGCGACGATGACAAACAGGGTATTGTCGAACCAGGGCTTGGTGCGCGCCTGCTCGATAAATTTACCGATGGCCCAGTCGGTATATTTCACGCCGCCCTCGCGGCTGGTTTTGCTGGGAATGTCGATGCGGCCCTCCGGATACGTGAACGGCCGGTGGTTCGAGGTTGTCATGATGTGCGCGTAAAACGGTTTCGACGCCGCATGACGGGTATCGAGTTCACGCAGCGCGAGGCTGAACAGATCCTCGTCGGCGACCCCCCAGATGTTCTCGAAATGTATCTGCTCGGGTTTCAGCACCGTTCGATCGATCACCGTGTAGCCATTGCCGGCATAGAACGCATTCATGTTGTCGAAGTAGCCGTAGCCGCCATAGAGATACAGCGATTCGTAGCCATGGTCCTTGAACACTTCGCCGATGGTGTAGAGATTGGCATTGTCTGGGCGCTTGACGATGGAATGTCCCGGCGTCGGCGGCACCGACAGGCTAAGCGCCTCCAGTCCGCGCACCGTGCGGGTACCGGTCGCATACAGATGCGTGAACAGCATACCTTCCTCGGCGAGGCGATCAAGGTAAGGCGTGAGGTTCTGTTTGTTGCCAAACGCCGCCATGAATTCAGCGCTGAAACTTTCGACTGAAACCATCACCACGTTGAGCGGTTTGCGCACGCCCGGGCTGACGACGTCCCGAATGAATGGCCGCTGCGTGACGGTGACCGGCACACGCTTGGCGGCAAGTTCGCTCGCCAGCCTCGCAATCGCTTTTGTCCGCGGCAGGGTTTTGTAGAATCGGTCGTAGTCGATTTCATTCGCCCAGAACGCATGCCAGAAATCGAAGTAGCCATTGCCGGCGAGTTCATTGGCCTGCCCGTCGGACGAGAACTCCTTGTAACGCGCATCCAGGACAAATACAGCCAGCGGTGGCAATGCCAGCAGGATGACCGCGGTGATCACGCGGCGGCGCGTCGCAAGGTCACCGGCCCACCATGGCCGGGTCCATCGCGCCAGCACCCACCACAACGCGAGCGTCATCGCACCCACGCCGCCCAACAACAAGGGCAAGTTATACGACTCGCGAATATTGCCGATCACTTCGTTCGTGTAAATGAGGTAATCAACGGCGATGAAATTGAAACGCGAGGCAAATTCGTTCCAGAAAGTGAATTCCGCAAAGCCGACAAACACCAACAGCCCCAGCAGCGGCAACAGCAGCGCCAGCATGACGATGCGCAGCGACCGGTGGCGGGCATTCGGCCATGCCAGCAGCAGCAATCCCAGCGGCGCGAGAAAGAAACAGGCGGTGCCAATATCAAAAGCCAGGCCGATTCCCAGCGCCGGCAGCAGCCGCCATGGCATGAGCGGGCTCGACTCGCCGTTGTAAATCGCCAGGCCAAGACGAACGGCGGCGTTGAAAGCGACGTATGTGAGAAGCAGCAGCCAAAGGATTCGCAGGCGATGGGGCAGGATTCGATCTAGCATTTTTCTTTCAATGGTATGCACATCGGGCATCAAGGCGAACGCGACGAACCTATTATCCCTCTTGCCATGCGCAACCAGAATAACGGTAAAAAATATCAAATTACCCCGAATTCTCCGACAACGCACCAGACATGAGGGTGCAACCCGCTCAGCAGGCCTGCGGTTGGCGCGGGATAGCGCGTCGAGCAGGTTCAATCCGGAGCGTTACCCAATGACGCTATAATTTATCTCGTCACGTTTCTGCCAAGAGATGCAGATGCAACGAGACGCGCCTCGCGTCTCGAAACAGGTTATGACCAAACCGGAGAAACACCGCATGTCTGACAATGCCCCGACGTTTTCTGAATCGCTTTCCGAGTGGCAGAAGGCCGCGAGCAAATCAGCGCCCGGTGGACGCTTGGCTGACCTAAATTGGGTTACCCCCGAGGGCATCACTATCAAGCCGTTGTATACGGCTGCCGATGGAAAAGGCCTGCCTTACAGCGATACACTACCTGGATTCGCGCCCTTCGTGCGCGGGCCGCACGCCACGATGTTCGCGGCACGGCCTTGGACCATTCGCCAGTACGCGGGATTTTCCACCGCCGAGGCATCGAACGAGTTTTACCGCAATGCGCTGAACGCGGGCGGGCAGGGCGTCAGCGTCGCATTCGATCTCGCCACCCACCGTGGCTACGACAGCGACCACCCGCGTGTGACCGGTGATGTCGGCAAGGCCGGCGTGGCGATCGACAGCGTACTCGACATGAAGATCCTTTTCGACGGTATTCCGCTCGACAAGGTATCTGTGTCAATGACAATGAATGGTGCGGTGCTGCCGGTATTGGCGGGCTACGTAGTCGCCGCCGAAGAGCAAGGCGTCGCGCAGGACAAGCTTTCAGGGACCATCCAGAACGACATTCTCAAGGAGTTCATGGTCCGCAATACCTATATCTATCCGCCTGAACCGAGCATGCGCATCATCGGCGACATCATTGCTTACACCGCAAGCCACATGCCGAAGTTCAACTCGATTTCCATTTCCGGCTATCACATGCAGGAAGCGGGGGCAAACCAGGCGCTGGAGCTGGCGTTTACGCTAGCCGACGGTCGTGAATATGTCCGCACCGCGCTGGCCAAGGGTCTGGATATCGACGATTTCGCCGGGCGGCTCAGCTTCTTCTGGGGCATCGGCATGAATTTCTACCTGGAGATCGCCAAGCTGCGCGCGGCGCGACTCCTGTGGTGGCGGATCATGACGGCGTGCGGCGCGAAGAACCCGAAGAGTCTGATGTTGCGCACGCATTGTCAGACATCTGGCTGGAGCCTGACTGAGCAGGACCCATACAACAACATCGTGCGCACGACTATCGAAGCCATGGCAGCAGTATTCGGCGGCACCCAGAGCCTGCATACCAACAGCTTCGATGAGGCGATCGCATTGCCGACCGAGTTCAGTTCGCGGATCGCACGCAATACACAGCTCGTATTGCAGGAGGAAACGCATATCTGCAACGTTGTCGACCCGTGGGCCGGCAGCTACATGATGGAAAAACTGACGCAAGACATGGCCGATACCGCGTGGGCCATCATCGAAGAAGTTGAAGCGATGGGCGGCATGACGAAGGCCGTTGATAGTGGCTGGGCGAAACTTAAAATCGAAGCGAGTGCGGCCCAGAAGCAGGCGTGCATCGATTCGGGCGCGGACGTGATTGTTGGCGTCAACAAGTACAAGCTCGCCAAGGAAGATGCCATCGAATCACGCGATATTGACAATCACGCCGTGCGCGACAATCAGGTTGGCAGGCTGCTGCTGTTAAGGGCTTCTCGCGATGTGCCGGCGGTAACAGCCGCGCTGGCTGCGCTGACCGCCTGCGCGCAGTCGGGTGAAGGCAATCTGCTTGACCTCAGCATCAAGGCCATGCGCGTGCGTGCCACCGTCGGCGAAGTCAGCGACGCGTTGGAGAAGGTCTGGGGACGCCATCGTGCGGATATTCAAAAGGTGACCGGTGTGTATGCAGCCGCTTACGACAGTGCCGAGGGCTGGGATGCGCTCAAGGCAGAAATCGCCGCCTTCGCCGAGAGCGAGGGTAGGCGTCCACGCGTGATGATCGCGAAGCTCGGGCAGGACGGTCATGACCGCGGCGCCAAGGTGGTGGCCACCGCCTTCGCGGACCTGGGATTCGATGTCGATATCGGACCGCTGTTCCAGACCGCGGAGGAATGCGCGCGCCAGGCTATTGAAAATGACGTACACGCGGTCGGCGTAAGTACACTGGCGGCGGGTCACAAGACACTGGTGCCGGCCATTATCGAGGCATTGAAGGCGCAGGGCGCCAAGGACATCATCGTCTTCGTCGGTGGCGTGGTTCCCCGGCAGGATTACGACATGCTTTACGAGGCGGGCGTGAAAGGCATTTACGGGCCCGGCACGCCGATTCCCGCCAGCGCCAAAGACGTGCTCGAGCAGATCAAGGCAAACCTTTCCAAAGCCTGAGCGCCTGCGTCCGTGAATTCCGCCGATGAGGCACTGATGCAGGGCGTCCGCCAGCGCGACCGGCGCGCACTGGCTAAAACCATCACGTTACTAGAGTCAACCCGTTCCGATCACCGCCTACGCGCGGACGCGCTGCTCAATATCTTGTTGCCGGAAACCGGAAAGGCCATGCGCCTCGGAATTTCCGGGGTTCCTGGTGTCGGCAAGTCAACTTTTATTGAGGCATTGGGCCTGTATTTGATTGCGAAGGGAAAACGCGTCGCAGTGCTCGCGATAGATCCCTCGTCAAGCGTATCCGGCGGCTCCATCCTCGGCGACAAGACACGCATGGAGCACTTGTCAGTACACGAGTCCGCCTACATTCGTCCCAGCCCTGCTTCCGGTACGTTGGGCGGCGTCGCGGAAAAGACGCGTGAAGCGATGCTGGTATGCGAAGCGGCCGGGTACGACGTCGTCATCGTTGAGACCGTCGGTGTCGGGCAGTCGGAGACGGCGGTAGCGGGCATGACCGACATGTTTGTGCTGATGCTGTTGCCTAACGCCGGCGATGACCTGCAGGCGATCAAGCGCGGCGTCATGGAACTCGCTGATCTGGTGGTCATCAACAAGGCTGATATCGACCTGGCGGCGGCCACCCGTGCCGAGGCGCAGATCACGAGCGCACTGCGTATCTTCAGTTCGCACGGCAAGGACTCGCATGCCACCGACCACTGGCTTACGCGCGTGATGTCGTTGAGCGCCTTGAAGGGCCAAGGCCTCGAAACGTTCTGGGCGCATGTTGAAAAATTTCATCATTTGCGGCAGACCAGCGGCGAATTCGCTGCGCGGCGCAAACAGCAGGCAATGGCTTGGATGTGGGACATCGTGCACGCCCGCCTGCGCGCTGATTTTCATCAGCACCCCGCCGTACGTAATGCGCTGGTACCAACGCTTCAGGACGTAGCCGAAGCGCGCGTGGCGCCTTCATCAGCTGCCCGCGCTTTGCTCAACTTGTTTGAACACGATGCAAGCGGCCTTCCACCACGCACCAATTGATCATAACTCTACTCAAACCTATTTCCCATGGAAAATTCAGCCTCTGCAACTCGGCCCTTCAAGGTTCTCGGCATTCAGCAAGTTGCCATCGGCGGCCCTGACAAATCGCGCTTGCGATCACTGTGGGTCGATCTGCTGGGTCTTGAGGCGACGGGTAATTTTGTCAGCGTGTCTGAAAACGTGGACGAGGACATTTGCACCATGGGGCACGGGGCCTTCAAGGTCGAAGTTGATTTGATGCAGCCTCTCGACGTCGACAAGAAGCCAGCTGTACATACCACTCCGCTGAATCACATCGGCCTGTGGATTGATGACCTGCCGACGGCCGTTGCGTGGCTCACCGCGCAGGGCTTGCGCTTTACGCCTGGCGGGATACGCAAAGGCGCGAGCGGCCATGACATCTGTTTTATTCACCCGAAGAGCAGTGCCGATTTTCCGTTTGCCGGCGAGGGGGTGCTGATCGAACTGGTGCAGGCGCCCGCAAAGCTTGTTGCAACTTTGCGCGGCTGATTCTAACCCTAGCACTGGCGGGCCTCTCAAGGCGCATATGAAATGTATCTGCACGATCCGGATTACCCCGCGCTGCGCGAGTCCGACGACTCAGCCAAAACCGGGCCAATGCATTGGTTTGGAAGGCAATTGTGGTTCGCAAACCGGGTGCCCGTTATCGCGCACAATTGGGTAATTTCGTTCGCGCAACAACATCGGTGGCGAAGTTCTTGTATTCGATGGCTGTCGACATTTTGGTTCTCTCCTTCTTTCCAGCTGGCGGCTCAAAAAAATGGGGCCTAGAAAAACCGGGCCCCTTCTGTTCATGCAATTTCTGAACCCGCTATTTTATTAAACGTCGTGGGAATTTTTAAAAGTTTTCTGGGAACCTACAACCTAATGTCAAACATCCAAATTATTGACAACTAGCGCGTTGGTTTCAATAAATGCGCGGCGCGGTTCGACATCGTCGCCCATCAGCGTCGCAAAAATCTCATCCGCACCAATGGCATCCTCAATCTGTACGCGGTGAAGGATGCGGACTTTGGGGTCCATGGTGGTTTCCCACAGTTGCGATGGATTCATCTCGCCCAACCCCTTGTAGCGTTGAATGTGCATGCTGTCCTTGGCTTGGCTAAGCAGCCAGTCGAGGGCTTCGCTGAAGTTTTTAACGGCAAGCACCTTTTCGCCACGGCGAATTTCGGCACCTTCCCGAATCAGACCGTTCAACATCAGGGATGCTTTGACGATTTGTTCATAGTCGCCGGTTTCGATCAATGTGGAATCTATCACCGTTTCGCGGGTGTTGCCGTGCAATGTTTTGACGCATCGCAGGCGATACCCGTCATGTACTTCATCCTGCTCAACCTTGATGGCAATCGTCTTTGAGCCCACCGCGTCGCTCAGCCATACGGCTGCCTTTGAGGCGCTTTCTGCATTGCCCAAATCAATGCGCGGACAATTCAGGAAACCGCGCAGGACTTCCGGGTCAAGGGTGCGTGAGAGGCGGTTAATCACCGCATCGGTCATTAGGAATTCGCTCGCAATATGGGCCAGCGCATCGCCGGTAATGCCGGCGCTGCCCCCACCTGGATTCAAAACGGCATCATTCAGCGCCTTGCTTAGCTGCGCGGATTTCAGCTCGAGTTCATCCTTTACATAGCGTTCTTCCTTGCCCATCTTGATCTTGTACAGCGGTGGCTGCGCAATGTAGACGTATCCGTTCTCAACCAACTGCGGCATCTGGCGATAGAAAAAGGTCAACAATAACGTGCGGATATGCGCGCCGTCCACGTCCGCATCGGTCATGATAATAATGCGGTGATAGCGAAGTTTGTCGTGATTGAAATCATCCTTGCCAATACCGGCGCCCAGTGCAGTGATCAGGGTCGCAATCTGCTCGGAAGAAATAACCTTGTCGATGCGCGCCTTCTCGACGTTCAGCACCTTTCCGCGCAACGGCAGGATGGCCTGAAATTTACGGTCGCGGCCTTGCTTGGCAGAACCGCCGGCCGAATCGCCCTCGACGATGTAGATCTCGCAGAGCGCGGGATCTTTTTCCTGACAATCGGCCAGTTTTCCTGGTAGCCCGACACCATCGAGTACCCCTTTGCGACGGGTCAGTTCCCGTGCCTTGCGGGCCGCTTCGCGCGCACGCGCGGCGTCGACAATTTTTCCGCAAATGGTTTTAGCGTCGGCGGGATTTTCGAGCAAGTATTCGGTGAGCTTTGTGGCGACCACCTCTGATACGACCGGCTGTACTTCCGACGAAACCAATTTATCCTTGGTCTGTGAGGAAAATTTTGGCTCGGGCACCTTGACTGACAACACACAAGTCAGCCCCTCGCGCATGTCATCCCCCGAGGTTTCCACCTTGGCCTTCTTGGCAAAATCATTTTCTTCGATGAACTTATTGATCACCCGCGTCATGGCGGTCCGCAAGCCGGTCAGATGCGTTCCTCCATCGCGTTGCGGAATGTTGTTGGTGAAGACCTGTACCGACTCGCCGTAGCTGTCGTTCCATTGCATGGACACTTCAACCGTCATCCCCTCCTTTTCGCCGACCGCATGAAAGACGCGCGGATGCAGAACGGTTTTGCTGCGATTCATGTATTCAACAAAACCCTTCACCCCGCCCGAATAAGCAAAATTCTCGCTCTTGCCGTTACGTTGATCGATCAATTCGATCTTGACGCCATTGTTCAAGAAGGAAAGTTCTCTCAAGCGCTTCGCCAGAATCTCATAGTGAAATTCTATATGCGCGAAGGTCTCTCTTGCCGCCAGGAAATGCACTTCCGTGCCGCGTTTCTCGGTACTACCCACAACAGCCAAGGGTGCGACGCGTTCTCCGTGTCGAAATTCCATTTGATGCGCTTTGCCGTCGCGCCAGATTCGCAACTTCAGCCATTCAGAAAGCGCATTGACGACCGAGACACCGACGCCATGCAAGCCACCCGATACCTTGTAGGAATTAGCGTCAAACTTGCCGCCGGCGTGCAATTCCGTCATGACGATTTCCGCTGCTGATCGCTTGAACTCGTCGTCTTCTTTTATTCCGGTCGGTATGCCGCGGCCATTGTCCATGACCGAAATCGAGTTATCGGAATGGATCGTGATTTTGATGTCGTCGCAATAACCTGCCAAGGCTTCGTCAATTGCGTTATCCACGACTTCAAATACCATGTGGTGGAGCCCTGAGCCATCGGAGGTGTCGCCGATGTACATTCCTGGACGTTTACGGACGGCTTCCAGTCCCTTGAGAATCTTGATGGAATCGGAATCATAAGCGGCTGCGTCTTGCGTCTTTGGTGCTGACATTGAGATCCTGGTCTATTTTCTGTTCTTGCAATGCCGGTCATTGCGTTCATTCCGGCGTTTGGCAAATATTCTTGCCGCGTGAGTATTCGGCCTTTGCGTCTGTCGCGATGCCTAGATTCGCATGGGCATCACAACATATTTGAATTCGTCACCGCCCGGCTGAGTGAACAATGCGCTGGACATATTTGCTTCGCCAAGCGATAGCATTACATTTTCGTTCGTCAGGTGATTGAGAACATCCAGCAGATAGGCAATATTGAAAGCAATGTCCATCGCCTCTTTGTCATACGCGATCGGCAGATTTTCTTCCGCTTCCTCCTGCTCGTTGTTACTGCAGATGATGGAAAGCGATTCCTTCGTAAATACGAGGCGAACACCTCTAATCTTGTCATTCGAGAGTATCGACGCGCGTTGCAGAGCTGACAGGAACTCTGCTCTATTGATGGTGACGTGATTGCTGTAGCCGGTCGGAATGACCTTCGTGTAATCCGGAAACTTGCCTTCAACTATCTTGCTGACAATCTCGATGCCCGCGAAACTGAACTTGACCTGATTCTGATGCATTCTCAGTTGTATCGGATCGTCGCTCTCATCCAGCAACTTGATCAATTCGAGCGCTGTTTTTCGCGGCAGGATTGCCTCTATCTTGGCGACCGGTTCCGGTAGCTTGTAGCTTGCCATCGACAAGCGGTGGCCGTCGGTCGCAACAACGCGCAAGATGTCGCTCTCCGTTGATAGCAAGACACCGTTCAGGTAATAGCGTATGTCCTGAACCGCCATGGCGAATTGAACGAGTCCCAGTACTCTTTTGAATTCTTTCTGGGGTAGGGAAAATTCTGTCGCTTCGTCTTTCGCTTCGGCGATCTTTGGAAAATCTGCGGCGGCCAGGGTTTGAAGGGCGAAGCGGCTCTTGCCGGCTTTCACGGTCAAGCGGCTTTCTTTGGTTTCGAGCGTGGTATCCGCATCGTGTGGCAAGGCCCGCAATATGTCCTGCAGTTTCTTCGCGCCCACCGTCAAACTGCCAGGTTTGTGGGCCATATCCAATTTGGCGCTAGCCCTGATTTGAACTTCGAGATCTGTTGCCAGAAAGTTCACGTTGTGTTCGTTCACCTCTACCAGGACGTTGGAGAGAATAGGAAGAGTATGGCGACGCTCAACTATGCCCGTTACAAACTGAAGCGGTCCCAACAAGGTGTTGTTCTTAGCTTTTATAGTAAACATATAAGTAAACCTAGTAGTAATAATTAAGGGTTAACCTTTTTGGCCATAAAGGCCCTATTTATTTTTATTTCAGATACTTAGCATCACTCAAACCTGGCAGATGAAAGCGTTTAAACCTGTGTGAAAAAGTGGATAAGATAAAGAAGAAATTTGAAATTCACATCGAATGAAGGATTATCCACAGGCAATCAAGGTACATATCAGATGATATCAACGTACTTATACGGCAAATGAGAAAAGGAAATTTACTTAACCGCGCAGAATTTGGACCAGCAACGCATGATCGCGGGCGATGCCCTGATCGGCTTCCACTAACTGTTGCACCTTGCGGCAGGCGTGCAGCACCGTGGTGTGATCGCGACCGCCAAAGGCTTCGCCGATCTCTGGCAAAGACATGGGCGTGAGTTCTTTTGCCAATGCCATCGCCACCTGTCTTGGACGGGCCAGCGACCTAACTCGTTTTTTTGAGTACATTTCAGCGACCTTGATCTTGTAATAGTCAGCCACAGTCTTCTGAATATTATCGATGGAAATTTGTCGGTTCAGTACCGCAAGCAAATCTTTTAGCGCATCCTTTGCCGACGAAATAGAGACCGGCATGTTATTGAATCGCGAATAAGCCAGGACGCGTTTCAATCCCCCCTCCAACTCTCGGACATTGGAGCGGATATGTTTAGCGATGAAGAATGCGACATCTTCATCCAGCGTCATTCCCTCGCTTTCCGCTTTTTTGATGAGGATCGCGACACGCATTTCGAGTTCTGGTGGTTCAACAGAAACTGTGAGTCCCCAACCGAAGCGGGAAATCAATCGATCATCGATATTCGATATCTCCTTGGGAAATCGATCGCTGGTCATAACAACCTGCTTTCCACCTTCGATCAGGGCATTGAAGGCGTAGAAGAATTCTTCCTGGGTGCGCGACTTGCCACCGAAGAATTGAATATCATCGACAAGTAACAGATCAAGTGTGTGATATGAACGCTTGAATGAGTCAAAGGCCTTGTGCTGATAAGCGCGAACCACGTCGGTAACAAATTGTTCAGCGTGGATATAGCGGATATTGGCTCTTGGATTCTTTTCCCGCAGTTGATTGCCTATTGCCTGAACCAGATGGGTTTTTCCCAATCCGGTTGCGCCATATACAAACAGCGGGTTATAAGCTTGCCCGGGATTCTCCGCGACCTGGGATGCAGCGGCACGCGCAAATTGATTGGCCTTGCCGCCAACAAAGCTGTTGAAAGTAAAAGTTGGGTTAAGACGATGTTCAGGCGTGCGTAAGGGGGCGGTTGTTGGAACGGAGGTGAAATTGGCGTTATGGATTACCGGCACTTCGGCCTCGTCTAACTTGATGGTGTCCCTCGGAAAAACGTCAGTGGTACCGATGTCCGCCTCTTCGAGTGCGAGGTCAACGCGAACTGGGCGCGCAAAGTATTTTTCGCCTGCATGCTCAATTTGCGTAAGTACCCGATCCTTTACCCATTGCAGCACATAACGATTGGGGGCCACCAGCGTGAAGTTATCGCCATCCTGTTCCCACCGGAGGGGTTTTATCCACGTGGTGAACTGATGTTGCGACAACTCTTGTTTAAAAACGTCGACGCAAGATAACCAAAACGGGTGCATGAAGGGACCGGAAGGAACGAAAAAGGGGAGAGATTGAAACGAAAGAAAACAACGGCGGTGCAGATAGCGAATTTTACCCTTTTTTGTGTTTCACGTTGCGACTTATCCACAAGCGGAATGCGTCTGGCATGGTCAATTTCGTGTGCGCCAGTGGGAACATGGTGGAAGCGGTTACGGGCCAAAGCGGGGGACAGGGCCGGTGGTATTTTCTTGACCAAGCGTATGAAAAAACAGGATAATGCTCAGTTCTTTTGGTTGGGTGCTTGGCATTCGGCCGGAACAATGTCACTGTCCCTTAAAAACGAGAACCATCATGAAACGTACTTATCAACCTTCCGTTGCCCGTCGCAAGAAAACCCATGGCTTTCTAGTTCGCATGAAAACTGCCGGAGGACGCGGTGTTATCAATGCCCGCCGCGCGAAGGGTCGCGCCCGCATCGCCGTATAGTCGAAACCAGCCGCTCGAATCCCGTATTAGTACTGCAAACGTGTCATCCGCGTTTCCCTCCGCAAAACGGTTGGATCAGGCTGGCGTGCTTGCATTACTTAAGCGCGGCAAGCGCCTGAATCGGACTAATTTTGAGTTGAGAGTACTCAACGTTTCTGCGGTTGCGGTGGCTGGCGAAAGCAAAATTGCTATTTCGATCCCCAAACGATTGCTCAAATCTTCAGTCGCCAGAAACAGGATTAGGCGGCTGGTGCGAGAGGGGTTCAGGATCCATAGTATTGCGGCGGCACCATTGCACATGCTTGTCAATTACAAAGCCAGGAATGATGGGCGGGATGCGACCGTGCGGAGCAATCTTCGCGTGGAGCTTGCAACCCTATTCGATGACGCTGTCCATGGCATGCTGACCGTACATGTGGACAATACTCCCGTGCGTGCCGGGTAATGTCGCCGTTGGCCTGGCTACTGACCGGGGTGGTTCGCACCTATCAGTATCTGCTTAGTCCCCATTTTGGGTCACAATGCCGCTTCACGCCGACGTGTTCACACTACGCGATTGGTGCGTTGAGAAAGCACGGTGCTTTTCGGGGTGGGTACCTAACAACGCGGCGTGTATTGCGTTGCCATCCCTGGCAGCCGGGTGGATACGACCCAGTCCCCTGACAAGAAGAAGCGACGGGCAACCGCGATCTAGCATTTCAATTTGTCAAACCGAGTTTTATCGAGAGCTTATGGATACGCAACGAATTATTGCGCTGGTTGTTTTCATGTTTAGCGGCATGCTTTTATGGCAAGCTTGGGAAAAACATGGGCAACCCGCAAGGTCGACGACTCAATCGGCAACACAGGCTCAATCAGGCGTCCCAGTACCAGCAGTTGGCAAGGATGCCGTTGCTGTACCGATTCCCACGGTGCCGCTTGGGCCGGCTGCCGGTGCATCAAATCCAAGCGCGCCGGTATTGGCAATCCCGTCGACGGGCACGAGGATTTCTGTCACAACAGACACGCTAAGGGTCGAACTTGACACACAGGGGGGCGACGTGCGTCAAGTGACGCTGCTAAAGCATCCAGCGCGGGGTGACGCGACAAAGCCATTCACGCTGTTGCAGGATAAAGCGGGCGCTTACTTTATTGCACAATCAGGCATTTTGGGTCCGGGCCTTCCGAATCACACGACGACGTGGACAGCCGCAGCGGACAAATATGCGCTCGATGGCGGGGACAAACTCGAAGTTAGGCTGATCAATTCCGAGACTCATGGGTTGACGGTTAGCAAGATATTGACCTTCAAGCGTGGTAGTTATGTGATCGACGTTCGCTATGAGATCAAGAATGATTCAGGCGCGACCATTTCGCCCAATGCCTATTTCCAATTCTTGCGCGATGGCAACCCGCCAGAAGGAGAAAGCGCCGGCAACATGTTCACTGGCGTGGCCACATTTACGGGGCCGGCTGTATATACAGAAGCCAAGAAATTTCAGAAGGTGGACTTTTCTGCTATAGACAAGCACAAGCAGGATCACATCAAGGAATCCACCGACGGCTGGATTGCCATGGTTCAGCACTACTTCGTCTCCGCATGGCTCCCCGGCGACAAAGCCAAGCGCGAGTATTTCACCAAGAAAGTAAACGACAATCTCTATTCTGCTGGTGTGATTGTGCCGGTGGGTGAAATTGCGGCGGGATCGAGCGCGAGCGTGTCGATGCCACTTTATGTTGGCCCTCAGGAGCAGGAAAATTTGAAACAGCTCGCGCCAGGCCTGGACCTAGTTGTCGACTATGGCTGGTTAACGGTGCTTGCATACCCAATGTTTGCGGTTCTTTCATGGATCAACAAGATCATCGGCAACTGGGGTTGGACGATCATCATTTTCACCATTCTCCTGAAGCTAGTGTTTTTTCCGCTGAATCAGAAGGCCGGTAAATCAATGGCCCACATGAAGCATCTCGCGCCGAAAGTAGAGGCCCTGAAAGCCCGCTACGGCGACGACAAGATGAAAATGAATCAGGCCATGATGGAGCTTTACAAGACGGAGAAGGTCAACCCGCTGGGTGGCTGTTTGCCAATCCTGGTACAGATGCCGTTTCTGATTGCGATGTATTGGGTCTTGCTTGGCGCGGTGGAGTTACGCAATGCGCCATGGCTGGGGTGGATCACCGACCTTTCCACCCCCGACCCGTTCTATGTATTGCCGGTAATCATGGGCGCCTCTATGCTCATCCAGACTAAACTCAACCCAACCCCTCCCGATCCGGTACAGGCCAAGGTAATGATGTTGATGCCGATAGTGTTCTCAGTCATGTTCTTTTTCTTTCCGGCGGGCTTGGTGCTTTACTGGACAATGCAAAACATCTTGGGCATCGCGCAAACTTGGTATATCAACAAGACGACCGCCCAATTGGTGCAATCCAGTGTAGTGGCCAAGAAATAGCCCGCGCCACATTTCGCAAGAAAGCCGCCCAACTGGGCGGCTTTTATCTTTGTGGCAGCGTGATACATTGCGGGTTGGTCCCCAGAATATGTTCATCATGAACGAAAAGGTTTCACGTGGAACGCCAGACACCGTGGCCGCCATCGCGACGCCGGTCGGGCGTGGCGGAATTGGGGTGGTGAGAGTCTCGGGTCCGGGGGTGAAATCTCTCATTCAGGGCGTCTTGGGTAGAATGATTGAACCGCGCCTAGCAACTTATGCCGCTTTTCGCGACAACGCTGGAATTGCCATCGACCAGGGTGTTGCCCTCTTTTTTCCTGCACCACACTCATATTCAGGCGAGGATGTTCTGGAGCTGCAAGGTCACGGCGGGTCAGCCGTCATGGCGCGCCTATTGAGGCGTTGTCTGGAGTTGGGGTGCCGTCTTGCGCGCCCGGGCGAATTCACCGAGCGCGCGTTCCTGAATGACAAGCTGGATCTGGCTCAGGCTGAGAGTGTGGCCGATTTGATTGAGGCGGGCTCGGAAGAGGCTGCTCGGTCCGCCGCGCGGACATTGACAGGCGAGTTTTCTGCGCGCGTGCATGAACTCAGTGACGCGGTGATGGAGTTGCGTATGCATGTTGAAGCCTGCATTGACTTTCCGGAAGAAGAAATTGACCCCGCCGACCGAGCGACGCAACAAGTGAAACTCGAGGGAATTCGGGGCTTGCAGAGTAAATTGAAGCGGGAGGCGCGGCAGGGGGTGGTGCTTCGCGATGGGCTAACGGTTGTGCTGATTGGCCGTCCAAATGTTGGAAAGTCCAGCCTGTTGAATCGCTTGGCGGGAGATGAGATAGCGATTGTGACGCCGATCCCGGGCACCACCCGCGACCACGTTCGTGCCACCATTCATCTCGAAGGCGTACCCATCCACCTCATCGATACAGCCGGTTTGCGAGACACGGATGATGTGGTTGAGAAAATTGGTATCGCGCGAACCTGGGCGGCCATAGATAAAGCTGGCGCCGCGCTGCTGATTGCCGAGGCGGGCGAAATGGCGGGGCGGAACGAGGCGGAGATTTTGCAGCGGCTCCCGGCAAAACTGCCCACAGCGTGGGTTTACAACAAGATTGATCTTTATCGACCCGCCGGGGTTTCACGTGGAACATCGAGAATAGACAATAATTTTAGCCTTTTCGTCTCTGCCTTGACGGGTGAAGGTATCGACAGCTTGCGTGCATGGTTGCTGGAAACGGCGGGTTGGCATCCGGATGAGGGTGGCGTGTTCTTGGCGCGGGAAAGGCATCTGGTAGCGCTTGCCGCCGCTGAAGTCCACATTGAAACCGCGTCAACGCTAGCTGATCAGTACGAGCTCTTCGCTGAGGAGTTGCGGTTGGCGCAAATGGCGCTATCCTCGATTACCGGTGAATTCACGCCCGATGATCTTCTGGGCGAGATATTCAGTCGGTTTTGCGTTGGCAAATGATGTCGGCGAACAACCGAATACGAAGGGCTCGCGGGGCGATCGGTCTTGCCCGTTTTTTCTGTGCAAATATTGCTATGGCGATGCCGGACTTGGCGTCTTTTCAATAGCCATTTCGAACGTGATGACTTAGAATTCGCCTCCTGCTGGCTGGTTTGCCACCAGTTCAATTCAAAGGCATGAGCGGTGGATTTTCCCAACAAATTCGAGGTGATTGTGATCGGTGGCGGCCACGCCGGTACTGAGGCGGCGCTCGCTAGCGCGCGAGCAGGCGCGCGGACATTGCTTCTGACACATGCCGTTGAAACGCTTGGTCAAATGTCCTGCAATCCATCAATCGGCGGCATCGGCAAGGGGCACTTGGTCAGGGAAATCGACGCCCTCGGCGGAGCGATGGCGATCGCAACCGATGAAGCAGGCATCCAATTTCGTACGCTCAATGCGAGCAAAGGGCCGGCGGTACGCGCGACACGCGCCCAAGCCGACCGCGTCCTATATCGTGCGGCGATTCGCAAGCGTCTGGAAAATCAGCCCAACCTGTGGCTCTTCCAGCAAGCGGTCGATGATTTGATCATCGAGGACCTATATGGAATGCCCTATGCAACGGGAATAATTACGCAAGTAGGCCTTCACTTTTACGCCGAGTCCTTGGTGCTGACAGCGGGTACATTTCTCGCGGGAAAAATCCATGTGGGCATGCAGACTTGCGCCGGTGGGCGTGCCGGGGATCCCCCCGCAACGACGCTCGCTGCGCGCTTGCGCGAATTGAAGTTACCAGTCGGTCGATTGAAAACCGGCACGCCACCGCGTATTGACGGGCGCAGCATCGATTTCTCCAAGTGCACGGAACAGGCTGGCGACGATCCGACTCCGATATTTTCTTATCTGGGTACCCGCAGCATGCATCCGCCGCAGGCGAGCTGCTGGATCACACATACCAACGAGAAAACCCACGACGCAATACGGGCTGGCCTAGATCGGTCCCCGATGTTCACCGGGGTGATTGAAGGGGTTGGGCCGCGTTATTGTCCATCGATTGAGGACAAGATTCATCGCTTCGCCAACAAGGCCAGCCATCAGATTTTTCTGGAACCGGAAGGCCTGACGACGAATGAGTATTATCCGAATGGCATTTCCACGTCGCTGCCATTCGACGTGCAATGGAATCTGGTCCGTTCCATTCCGGGGCTGGAAAACGCGCACATATTGCGTCCAGGCTATGCAATCGAATACGACTATTTCGATCCACGTGGTTTGAAAGCCACGCTTGAGACCAAAGCGATCGGCGGACTGTTTTTTGCGGGCCAGATAAACGGTACGACGGGTTACGAAGAGGCGGCTGCCCAAGGTCTGCTCGCTGGTATCAATGCTGCGCGGTACAGCAAGGGTGAGCCCGGTTGGAGCCCGCGCCGTGACGAAGCCTACCTTGGCGTATTGGTTGATGATTTGATTACCCGCGGCGTCACGGAGCCGTATCGTATGTTCACGTCGCGCGCCGAGTATCGCCTGCAATTGCGTGAAGACAACGCCGATATGCGGCTGACGGAAATTGGCCGGAATCTGGGACTCGTTGACGATGTCCGCTGGCAAGCGTTCAGCGAAAAACGTGAAGCCGTTGCGCGCGAAACCGCACGCCTCAAGTCGACCTGGGCGCATCCATCCAGGCTCATCGCTGAAGATGCGAATCGGGTGCTAGGGCAGGAAATGGAGCGTGAGTACTCGCTGTTTGATTTGTTGCGGCGTCCAAACGTTTCCCATGCGGCGCTGATGTCGCTGGGCGTCGGTGAATTCACGGAACTCGATTCGGCAGTCACGGAGCAAGTTGAAATTGCCGCAAAATATCAGGGCTACATCGACCGCCAGCAAGATGAGGTCGAGAAAAACCGCTCCCTGGAAGAGACGCGGCTACCGCACGACATTGACTACCTGCATGTGCACGGCCTGTCAAAGGAAGTGCAATCCAAGCTTAACCAACACAAGCCTGAAACCGTCGGGCAGGCGGCACGCATTCAAGGAATAACACCTGCCGCCGTCTCGTTGCTGCTGGTGCACGTAAAACGTGGTTTTGCGGCCGCAAGAAGCGCCGCCGAACAAAAGTCGGCGTAGGACGCAGGGACCATGACAGGATTCACACTATCGCCCCCCCCCCAGCTTCGCGATCGCCTCGATGCGGGGCTCAAGAGCCTGGGCATGAGACTCGACGTCGAGAAACGCGATCAATTACTGCAATACATCGCGCTGCTCGATAAATGGAACAAGGTGTACAACCTCACTGCGGTTCGGGAACCCGAGCGCATGATCGGTCTGCATATTCTGGATAGCCTTTCCGTCCTTCCGCATCTCGGCGACTGCTCAAATATCATCGATGTGGGTACCGGCGGCGGGCTCCCTGGCATACCGTTGGCCATCACAAATCCGGCAGTGCGGGTTACGATGCTCGACACCATCGCCAAGAAAACAACCTTCGTTCGCCAGGCGATTGGTGAACTTGGACTGAAAAATGCCGACGTCGTTACGGGCAGGGTAGAAAGTTACCAACCAGCAATCAAGTTTGATTGTGTGATTTCACGTGCTTTCGCTGAACTGAAGGACTTCGTTGAAGGCGCCGGTGATTTGTGTACTGTAGGCGGAGCGATGCTGGCCATGAAAGGCGTCTATCCCCACGATGAAATTAGCCGACTTCCGGTAGGGTTCGTCGCGAAACAAGTCATTGCTCTGAATGTGCCCGGTGTTGAAGGCCAACGCCATCTCGTTGTAATCCAGAAAGTCTAGGCAGCCGATGAAGGTTTTCGCAATCGCAAATCAAAAAGGCGGCGTCGGCAAGACGTCTGTCGCCGTCAATCTGTCGGCAACGCTCGCGCATTATGGACAGCGCGTGCTGCTGGTCGATCTCGATCCGCAGGGCAACGCAACCACCGGCAGCGGCATCGACAAGAGCGGCGTGGACAAAACGCTGTATGGCGTCTTGCTCGGCGAATACAGCGTTGCCGAAGCGCGGATTCGCGCCGAGGGCGGTTTTGATGTGCTGCCCGCCAATCGTGAACTGGCTGGTGCAGAAATCGAGCTGATCGATATTCCACAGCGCGAATTCCGGTTGAAGGAAGCGTTGCAACCCGTGACGAATGACTATGATTTTGTCGTCATTGATTGCCCGCCCGCACTGAACATGTTGACCGTGAATGCCCTGACTGCCGCGGATTCGGTCATCATCCCGATGCAGTGTGAATACTATGCCCTGGAAGGGCTTTCTGATCTGGTCGGAACGTTGCGAAAGGTGAAGGCAAACCTCAATCCGAATATCGAAATCGAGGCACTGGTGCGCACCATGTATGACCCCCGTTCATCACTGACGAATCAGGTTTCCGATGAAATCAAAAGCCATTTCGGCGACAAGGTATTTGATACCGTGATTCCACGCAACATTCGCATTGCCGAAGCGCCGTCCTTTGGAAAGCCCGTCATCCTCCACGACCCCATCAGCAAAGGCGCATTGGCGCATTTCGCGTTTGCCAGGGAATTGCTGACACGTCAGGGCATCGCCATCAAGGAAGCAGCATGATTAAGCCTAAGGGGCTGGGCCGCGGATTGGATGCACTGCTCGGCGGCAATAAGGCGGGCGCGTCAAACAACGAGGGTGAGCTGCGAGAAATCCTGGTTGCCGACCTGTCGCCCGGCAAATATCAGCCGCGTACCCGCATGGACAAGGTGGCACTAGAAGAACTGGCGCAGTCGATCAAGAACCGCGGCATCGTCCAGCCGATTTTGGTCCGGCAAACCAGAGCCGGCAAATTTGAAATTGTTGCCGGAGAACGCCGCTGGCGCGCCGCGCAAATTGCGGGGCTTGTTACGGTCCCCGCGTTAGTGCGCGACATTTCCGATGAACATGCGCTAGGTATCGGCCTCATCGAGAATATCCAGCGCGAAGACCTCAATGCAATCGAAGAAGCATCCGGCATCAAGCGGCTGATTGACGAATTCAAGTTAACCCATGAGGCAGCAGCGCAGGCGGTGGGACGTTCGCGAGTTGCGGTGACCAACTTGCTTCGTTTGCTGGAGCTTGCCAAACCCGTGCAGGACATGGTGATGGAGAGCAAGTTGGACATGGGACATGGGCGGGCGCTTCTTGCGGTAGGCAAATCGAAACAGGTTGAACTCGCACATCAGATTGTCGCGAAGACACTTTCCGTGCGCGAGACCGAGCGCCTGGTGAAGGCGGAGCTTGCCCCGCCAACACCCCACAAAACCACGCCGTCATCCGACGCCGACTCACGCCGACTGGAGAATGAGCTGGCTGAAAAGCTCGGCACACGCGTGACTATCAAGGCAGACAAGAAGGGCAGGGGGACGTTGTCGATCGACTTCATGAGCCACGAGCACCTCGATGGCATTCTCGAGAGAACCAAGCTCAAGTAGGGAAATCAACCTTGCTTGGTGGCGGCCGCCAAAACCCTAGCACTGGCGCGGCTTCCAGGCAATAAAACCCTGATAACCGGCGTCCACCCTAGTGTTTCATGTGCGCGCTGTCGCGCGACAACACCAACTGGGCCGAACCCGGTAGAAACGTATATCGCTACAAATTGGGTAAAGTGCTTTTTTATCAAGTCCTTACCAAAGATACCCAACATGTTGCGGTGCCGCAAAATGGTTTGACGCCAATATCGTCCCCCGCTTATAATTGAGCGGTTTTGCGGGGAGATTTTTGCAGATCTGTTGTCCCGGGGGAAATGCACGTGCTGCGCGATGGTCTCGGGCGAACATATCAAAAAGTCATTCTTGCGCAAACCTTGTTGGCGGCCTTGACGATTATTGTCGCGCTACTCGCAAGCGGTCAAGCGGCGGCGTTGTCCGGACTAATTGGCGCAATTGCGGTATTGGCCGGGAGTCTCGTCTACGCGGCGCTGGCGCGGGACTCAAAGGTTTCAGCGGTTTCCGCCGGGCGGGTGTTAGGCAGGCACCTGCTGGCAGAGGCGGTAAAAGTGCTTGTGGTACTGACGATTGTGTTGGTGGCGCTGGCAAGCGGTTGGTTCGTGGCGGGGTGGTTGATCGCCGCGATGGGAGTGACCCTGTTGGGGCATTGGTTGGCTTTACTGATCATTCGATAAAAAATCATGGCGTCCGGTTCCGAAATTACCCCATCCGAATATATCGCGCACCATCTATCCAACCTGACAGTGAAGGTTGGCGATGGCGGCTTCTGGACTATCAACGTTGACTCGCTGATCATGTCAGTCATTGTCGGTGTCATCGGCTTGGGCGTTTTTTGGCTCGCCGCGCAACGCGCCACCTCCGGCGTCCCCGGACGATTTCAGAGCTTCATCGAAATCATGCTGGAGTTCATCGACAACACCGTCAAGGATGTATTTCCCGGTGATCGCAGTTTCCTGGCGCCACTTGCACTGACCATTTTCGTCCTGGTGTTCATGATGAACCTGATGGACTTGATTCCGATAGATTTTCTCGGCTCCATCCTGCATTTAGTTGGAGTTAAGGAATATCACTGGAAAATGGTGCCCTCGACCGATCTGAACGTGACTTTCGCGATGTCCTTCACCGTATTCGCGCTCATCATTTTATTTCAGCTTCAAAGCCAAAGGCGCGGGCGGGTTCCTTCATGAATTGTTCACTGCCCCATTCGGCGCCAACCCGATCCTGTGGATTCCCAACCTCGCCATCAATATCATTGAATTGATTGCCAAGCCCGTCTCGCTCGGCATGCGGCTGTTTGGCAACATGTATGCAGGCGAACTGATCTTCATGTTGCTCGGCTTGCTCGGCATGCTTGGCGGCGTTTACACCGCCGGCTCCATCGTCCTGTCGTGGGGTTGGGCGGTGTTCCACATCCTGATCATCATTTTGCAAGCGTTTATTTTTATGGTGCTGTCGTCGGTGTATATCGCAATGGCACACGAGCATCATTGATGCAACCCGATTTCAATCTGTAATTCTTAATTAATCACGTCGTTTATAAGCGAAAGGAAAACAAAATGGCACAGTTTATCGCCGTCGTTCAAAGTTACATGGCTCTCGGTATCGGCCTCATCATTGGTCTGGGCGCGCTGGGTGCGTGCGTGGGTATTGGCATCATGGGTTCCAAGTTCCTGGAGTCGGCCGCCCGCCAGCCTGAATTGATCCCGCAACTGCAAAAGTTCATGTTCCTGTTGGCCGGTTTGATCGACGCGGCATTCCTGATCGGTGTCGGTATCGCCATGTTCTTCGGCTTTGCCAACCCGCTGCTTTCCGCCATCAAGTAATCACCGACCCAACAAGGAGTCGTCGCCATGAGTCTGAATGCGACGTTATTCGGGATGGCCATCTGGTTCATCCTGCTTATTTGGTTTGCCAAAGCAAAAATCTGGCCGCCGCTGATGGCGGCTATTGACGAGCGCAGCCGCAAGATTGCTGCTGGCTTGGCCGAAGCTGAAAAGGGCAAATCTGCTTTGGCCGAAGGCGAAAAGCAGAAAGCAGTCATGCTGAAAGAGGCCCGCAATCAGGCCTCCGACATGAAAGCGCTGAACGACAAGCAGATCGCTGCGTCAATTGAAGAGGCCAAAGCTCAGGCCCGCGTTGAAGCGGATCGGATTGTCGAGGCAGCCCAAGCGCAAATCCAGATGGAAATGCAAAAAGCCCGGGAGCAGTTACGTGAACAGGTTGCCGTACTCGCGGTGGCGGGCGCAGAAAAAATTCTGAGTCGCGAAATTGACGCCAAGGCGCACGCGGACATGCTGACGCAATTGAAAGCGCAACTGTAATGGCTGAATTGACCACCGTCGCGCGCCCTTACGCGGAAGCCGCTTTTCGCGCCGCCGTCGAGGCGAAAGATGTCGCGGTCTTTTCAGAAACGCTAAAGCAACTTGGCGCGGTCGCGGGTACGCGCGATGCGGCATCACTTTTGGGTAATCCGAAAGTGAGCACCAAAGAAAAAGCCGACGTGCTGTTTTCCGTTTCCGGCGGAAAGGTACCCGATACGCTGCAGAACTTGACGAATTCGCTGATTGAAAACCAGCGAGCGACGTTGTTGCCCTTTATCAGCGAACACTTTGAGCGCCTGCAGCGCGAACACGACGGGGTCGTCAAGGCCGTCATTACCAGCGCCTTTCCGTTGTCTGATGCGGACCGGGCCTCGCTGGTTGATGGTCTCGCCCGGAGGTATGGAAAGCGGGTCGAAGCAGAAGTAAAGGTCGATGCGTCGCTAATTGGCGGCGCGCGCGTTCAGGTGGGTGACGATGTGATTCACGCATCGGTTCGCGACACACTCGACCAAATGGCGGCGGCGTTGGCGTAAAGGCCTTGCCCAATAGATATTGAATACTGGCGCACCAAAGTGCGACGGTCCTGAAGATTTGAAATTTAAGTATTGGAGTTGACGATGCAAATCAACCCGGCTGAAATCAGTGAACTGATCAAGTCCAAGATTCAAAACCTCCCCGCTGCCGCTGAAAAGCGTTCCGAGGGATCCGTCATCTCGGTGACGGACGGCATCTGCCGCGTCCACGGTCTGGCTGACGTGATGCAGGGCGAGATGCTGGAGTTTCCGAATAATACGTTTGGTCTGGCGCTGAATCTTGAGCGCGATTCCGTAGGTTCGGTCATCCTGGGTGACTATCAGCACATCAAGGAAGGCGATACCGTCAAATGCACGGGACGCATTCTGGAAGTACCAGTTGGCCCTGAGTTGCTTGGCCGCGTTGTGAATTCCCTGGGCGAGCCGATTGACGGCAAGGGTCCGATCAACGCCAAGATGACCGACGTGATCGAAAAGGTTGCGCCCGGCGTGATCGCACGGAAATCAGTGGATCAACCGGTGCAAACCGGTCTGAAAGCAATTGATGCAATGGTGCCAGTCGGTCGCGGACAACGCGAGCTGATCATCGGCGACCGCCAGACCGGGAAGACCGCGGTGGCGATCGATACCATCATCAATCAAAAAGGCAAGGACATGTTCTGCGTCTACGTTGCAATCGGTCAGAAGGCATCGACCGTGGTGAACGTGGTGCGTAAACTTGAAGAGACTGGTGCAATGGCTTACACCATTGTGGTCGCGTCCACCGCATCCGAATCCGCCGCAATGCAGTACATCGCCGCGTATTCGGGCTGCACGATGGGCGAATATTTCCGCGATCGTGGCCAGGATGCGTTGATCATTTATGACGATCTGTCCAAGCAGGCCGTCGCCTATCGTCAGGTATCGTTGCTGTTGCGCCGCCCGCCGGGTCGCGAAGCGTATCCGGGCGACGTGTTCTATTTGCACTCGCGTTTGCTGGAACGTGCCGCGCGCGTCAACGCCGCTTACGTTGAGAAATTCACCAATGGTGCCGTCAAAGGCAAGACCGGTTCGCTGACCGCGTTGCCGATTATCGAAACGCAGGCCGGCGACGTGTCGGCTTTCGTGCCGACCAACGTAATCTCGATTACCGATGGCCAGATTTTCCTGGAAACGGATCTATTCAATGCCGGTATCCGTCCCGCAATCAATGCCGGTATTTCGGTGTCGCGTGTGGGCGGTGCGGCGCAGACCAAGATCATGAAGCGCAAAGACACAGGCGCTGGCGTACGTCTGGCGCTGGCGCAATACCGTGAATTGGCTGCCTTCGCGCAATTTGCTTCCGACCTTGACGACGCCACGCGCAAGCAGCTCGAACGCGGCCGCCTTGTGACCGAATTGATGAAACAACCGCAATATCAGCCGATGCAGGTATGGGAAATGGCGCTATCGCTGTTTGCGGTCAGCAACAGCTACATGGACGACGTGGAGATGAAGAAAGTTGCGTCATTCGAGAAGAGCCTGCGCGAGTTTGTGAAATCCAAATACGCGTCGCTGGTCGCTTCCATCGAAGTCGCCAACAACCTGTCGGCTGACGACGAGAAAACCATGCATGCCGCGATTCAGGATTTCAAGAAAAACGGAAGCTACTAAGGCGCTGTCACAGGCGTGACTTAAGAGGCAAAGATGGCTGGCTCCAAAGAAATTCGCACCAAGATCAAAAGCGTTGAAAACACGCGCAAGATCACCAAGGCCATGGAGATGGTGGCCGCATCGAAAATGCGCAAGGCGCAGGAACGGATGCGTGCCGCCCGCCCGTATGGCGAAAAAATTCGCAGCGTCTGCGCAAATCTGTCGCACGCCAATCCGGATTACAAGCACGCGTTCCTGCAGAAGCGTACTGAAGTAAAGAACGTTGGGCTGATCATGGTCACATCCGACAAGGGGCTTTGCGGGGGTTTGAATACCAACGTGATGCGCCTCGTGGTGAACAAGGTCAAGGAATGGGAAGGCGCTGGCGCCAAGGTGCAAGGCACGGCAATCGGTAACAAGGGTTTCGGATTCCTGCAGCGTTACGGCATACCGCTGGTTTCGCATGTTGTTGGCCTCGGCGACAAACCGCACCTCGAAAAGCTGATCGGCCCCGTCAAAATCCAGCTGGATGCTTTTGCCGAGGGCAAGATCGACGCGGTTTACCTTTGTTTCACAAGGTTCATCAATACAATGAAGCAGGAAGCTGTGTGCGAACAGTTGTTGCCACTGAGCGGCGAGAAGCTGGGTGCACCCGATTCGTCGTGGGACTACCTTTATGAGCCGGACGCGAAGAGCGTGCTGGACGAATTGCTGGTGCGCTACGTCGAGGCGATCGTTTATCAATCCGTCTCGGAGAATATCGCCTCCGAGCAGTCCGCGCGCATGGTTGCCATGAAGTCGGCGTCGGACAACGCCAAGAAGGTAATTGGCGACCTGAAACTGACGTACAACAAGGCACGGCAGGCAGCGATCACCAAGGAATTGTCAGAGATTGTCGGCGGCGCCGCCGCGGTCTAATCGAGGCATAAAACAGAATTCGCAATATTTCGTCGGAGCAAAAAATGAGTGTCGGACAAATCGTTCAGTGTATTGGCGCAGTGGTGGATATCCAGTTTCCGCGAAATGCCATGCCGCGGGTTTATGAAGCGTTGACGCTGGAGCCTTCCAGCGAAAAGTCCTTTGCTGAGGAAGGGCTGACGTTTGAAGTCGAGCAGCAACTCGGAGACGGAATCGTGCGTTGCATCGCGATGGGTTCCTCGGACGGTTTGCGTCGCGGCATGAAGGTTTCCGGCACGGGCGCAGGGATCTCGGTGCCAGTCGGCGCGGCAACACTGGGCCGGATCATGGACGTGTTGGGTCGTCCAATCGATGAACAGGGCCCGATCAAAACCGATGAGCGTCGCGCGATTCATCAGCCATCGCCAAAGTTCGACGAACTCTCGCCGTCTGTTGACCTGTTGCCCACCGGCATTAAGGTTATTGATCTGGTCTGTCCGTTTGCCAAGGGCGGCAAGATTGGCCTGTTCGGTGGCGCTGGCGTCGGCAAGACAGTGAATATGCTCGAGTTGATCAACAACATTGCCAAAAGCTACGGTGGCTTATCGGTGTTCGCCGGTGTCGGTGAACGCACTCGCGAAGGCAATGACTTCTATCATGAGATGCAGGAAGCTGGCGTTATCAAGGCTGACAACCTCGCCGAATCCAAAGTGGCAATGGTGTTTGGCCAGATGAACGAGCCCCCTGGCAACCGTTTGCGCGTGGCGCTAACCGGCCTTACCATGGCTGAGCGTTTCCGCGATGAAGGCAAAGACATCCTGTTTTTCGTCGACAACATTTATCGCTACACCTTGGCCGGTACCGAAGTGTCGGCGTTGCTGGGACGCATGCCTTCCGCCGTGGGCTATCAACCGACTTTAGCGGAAGAAATGGGCGTGCTGCAAGAGCGCATCACCTCCACCAAAGCGGGCTCGATTACCTCCATCCAGGCCGTCTACGTTCCGGCGGATGACTTGACCGATCCGTCGCCCGCCACCACGTTTGCTCACCTTGACGCAACCGTTGTGTTGTCACGCGACATAGCCTCGCTCGGTATCTACCCTGCGGTGGATCCGCTTGATTCGACCAGCCGCCAGCTTGATCCGCAAGTTGTGGGTGAAGAGCACTACACCGTCGCCCGTCGTGTGCAATCCACGCTGCAGCGTTACAAGGAGTTGCGCGACATCATCGCGATTTTGGGTATGGACGAACTCTCGCCGGACGACAAGCTTGCCGTCGCGCGCGCCCGAAAAATCCAGCGCTTCCTCTCGCAGCCATTCAACGTTGCGGAAGTGTTTACCGGCACGCCGGGCAAGATCGTACCGCTCAAGGAAACCATTCGCGGCTTCAGGATGATTGTGGATGGCGAATGCGATGCGCTGCCGGAGCAGGCGTTCTACATGGTCGGTGGCATCGACGAGGCGTTCGAAAAAGCCAAGACGATGAACTAAGGCGCAAGCCTTGAAGAAAGCTTGAAATGGCACACACGCTACAAGTAAACATCGTTTCCGCCGAGCAGGCGATCTTTTCGGGTGAAGCCGAAATGGTCATTGCCCCGGGCGAAGCTGGCGAGCTGGGCATCTTGCCGCAGCACGCACCGTTGCTTACGCGCATTAAGCCGGGCGTGGTGAAAGTGAAGCTGGTCGGCAAGGAGGAGGAGGAAGTCGTTTATGTTTCAGGCGGCATTCTCGAAGTCCAGCCCAAAGTACTGACGATACTCGCTGATAGCTCCATACGCGCACACGATCTGGACGAGGTCAAAGTCATGGAAGCCAAGCGGGCGGCAGAGGAAGCGCTTGCTAACCGCGCAAGCGGCCAGGAGCGTGCGATCGTAGTGGCGGAGCTCGCGCAATTGGCGGCGCAGTTGCAAGCAATACAGAAATTGCGAAAGAAGTAAATTTTGCGGTATACTTTTGGCACCGTAACGGTTTAGAGGCGCAACACATCCAGGCAGCGGAATAATTTTCCCGCTGCCTTTTTTTCGCCCCGATTCAGTGCGACAACGGATAAAGCATAATTAGTACATGAGCCCCCCGCTGAATTCCACATCGTCCGTATTGAACGTCGTCATTCTGGCTGCGGGACAGGGCACGCGCATGCGCTCCGCACTCCCGAAAGTGCTGCACGCAATCGCCGGCAAGCCGATGCTCGCGCATGTGCTTGCCACCGCAGCGGAACTCAAGCCTGACCACGCTTGCGTGGTCTACGGTCACGGAGGCGAAAAGGTGCGTGCCGCATTTAACAACGAACCACTGCTTTGGGCCAAGCAGGAACCGCAACTCGGCACCGGCCACGCGGTGACGCAGGCCATGCCGCAACTGCCCGCTGACGGCGTCACGCTGATCGTCTATGGCGATGTCCCGCTCATTACGGCACAGACTTTATCCGCCCTGGTGACCTCTGCGCGACAACAAAAACTCGCGTGGCTGACCGAGGAAGTCGAGAATCCCGCCGGCCTCGGTCGCATCGTCCGCGATACGCGTGGCAACGTCTGTGCCATTGTCGAGGATAAGGACGCCACGGTAGATCAGCGCAAAATCCGTGAGATCAATACCGGTTTTGTCGCCTGTCCGACCGCGCTATTGGCCAAATGGCTGCCGAGACTCGGCAACAAAAACGCGCAGGGCGAATACTATCTGACCGATATTCTTGCCATCGCCGTCGCCGAAGGAGTTGATGTGGAAACTCCCCATCCGGCGCACGATTGGGAAGTAGTGGGCGTCAATAGCCGCGATCAACTGGCTCAACTGGAACGCACGTTTCAACGCCAATTTGCGCAACGCTTGATGACAGAAGGTGTCACGTTCGCCGACCCGGCGCGAATTGACGTGCGTGGACAATTGAGCTGCGAAACCGACGTAAGCATTGACGTCAATTGCATCTTCGAAGGCAAAGTCCACCTTGCGGTCGGCGCGCGCATTGGCGCCAACTGCATCCTGCGTAACTGCTCGGTAGGCGCCAATACAGAGATCCTGCCATTCACGGACATTGATGGCGCGGTGATCGGCGCCTCGGCGCAAGAATTGGCCCCTTCACGCGCCTCCGGCCCGGCACCAAGCTTGCCAATGATGTTCACCTCGGCAATTTCGTCGAAGTCAAAGCCAGTGAATTTGGACCTGGCTCGAAGGCCAACCATCTTTCCTACATCGGCGATACCACAGTCGGAAGCAAAGTCAACATCGGCGCGGGCACCATTGTCTGCAATTACGACGGCGCCAACAAGTATCGCAGCGTGATTGAAGACAACGTCCATATCGGATCGGACGTGCAACTGGTGGCGCCGATCACAATCGGCAAAGGGGCCGATATCGCGGCCGGCACGACCGTCTGGAAAGATGTGCCGCCCGGAGGCTTGACTTTTAACGCCAAGACGCAAGTAAGCAAAACGGATTGGGTGCGGCCGGTAAAAAAGAAGTAGCGTCACCGATAGGCTCAGTGTCGCCTTGTAGAATGGAGGCGTGGCCGATGTCTCTATCGGTTTGATCAAACAGGTTCTCACTTCGCAACCGAAATTGAGACCGGTGAACTCAAGAGGTACTTATGTGCGGCATCGTCGGCGCTATCGCCAATCGCAACATCGTCCCTATCCTCACCGAAGGCTTGAAGCGCCTCGAATATCGCGGCTATGATTCAGCCGGCATCGCTGTTGTGAACCGCGGTATCCAGCGGGTGCGCCGCGTGGGCCGCGTGGCTGAAATGGAAGCGGGCATTGCCGCCGAAGGTCTAACCGGCGTTCTTGGAATTGGCCACACGCGCTGGGCCACGCATGGCGGCGTCACCGAACCCAACGCCCATCCGCACGTCTCGAATGAAGAGATCGCCGTCGTGCACAACGGCATTATCGAAAACCACGAAGAACAACGCGAGCACCTGAAACGGTTGGGCTACGTGTTCGAATCGCAAACTGATACCGAAGTCATCGCGCACCTCGTGCACCACTACTACAAGGAATCGAAGAATCTTTTCGACGCCACACAGCGCGCCGTGCTCGACCTTCACGGCGCTTATGCGATTGGCGTGGTCTCCGTCTCCGCACCCGAGGTCATGTGCTGCGCGCGCATGGGCTGCCCGCTGTTGATCGGCGTCGGCGTGGAAGGCAAGGGCGAAAATTTCATCGCCTCCGACATGTCCGCGATTGTTCCCGAGACGCGCCGCGTGATGTATCTCGAAGAGGGCGACGTCGCTGAACTCACGCGCACAAAAATCACGGTCGTGGACCGCGCCGGCAAAGCCGTCGCACGCGAAATCAAGCTAAGCGACATCACCGACGACGCGAGAGAACTCGGCCCGTATCAACACTTCATGCAAAAGGAAATCCACGAGCAGCCTCGCGCACTGGCCGACACCATGGAGGCGGTCGTGTCCGAAGGCGTGCATCCCGGATTGTTTGGTGACGGCGCGGCGGAAATATTTCGTGACGCTGATGCGGTCCTGATTCTCGCCTCGGGCACCAGTTACTATTCCGCCCTCGTCGCCAAGCAATGGATCGAAACCATCGCCCGCGTGCCCGTTACCGTTGAACTTGGCCACGAATATCGTTACCGCGATTCCATCCCTAACCCGAAGCAACTGGTCGTCACCATTTCGCAATCGGGCGAAACGCTAGACACGATGGAAGCGCTCAAGCGCGCCAAGGAACTCGGCCACACCGCCACGCTGTCCATCTGCAACGTGCGCGAATCCGCCATTCCACGCGCCTCGAAACTAGTGTGCTACACGCGCGCCGGCCCCGAAATCGGCGTCGCCTCGACGAAGGCGATGACCACACAAATGGTGGTGCAATTCACGTTGGCATTGGCGCTCGCCAAGGCGAAGGGGCGATTGAGTAAAGAGCACGAAACGAAATACATCGAGCAACTGCGCTACCTGCCAGGCGGCGTCCAACAAGCATTGAATCTCGAGCCGCAAATCAAAGCCTGGGCTGATCGTTTCGCCGAAAAACAGCACGCGCTATTTCTCGGGCGCGGTATTCACTATCCCATCGCACTCGAGGGCGCGCTGAAGCTGAAGGAAATTTCCTACATCCACGCTGAAGCCTATCCCGCCGGTGAACTCAAACACGGCCCGCTGGCGCTGGTCGATAGCCGCATGCCCGTCGTCGTCATCGCGCCGAACGATACGCTGCTCGAAAAAGTGAAATCGAACATGCAGGAAGTCCGCGCGCGCGGCGGCGAACTATTTGTATTCACTGACCTCGATTCACATTTCACCGAAAGCGAAGGCGTGCACATCATCCGCGCGCCACGGCATTGCGGTACGCTCTCGCCGATTGTTCATACTATTCCCGTTCAATTGCTCGCATACCACGCCGCGCTGGTGAAAGGGACGGATGTTGATAAGCCGAGAAATTTGGCGAAGAGTGTGACGGTGGAGTGAGGATCATTGCATGTCATCAAAATGATTTGTTTCGTGAGAACAGGAGCGTAAACCCTGGAACAAGAGACTTTTATGCCAAGTTGAGGGCAAACTGCTGACATCTGATGAAGTTGCAGAGGATTATCAGCTATTGCCCGAGTACATCGCCAACACAAAAGTTATTGCTGTCCCGGCGGGCGATCGATAAGCGGAAGAGTTGGCGAGATTGCTCGACGAGCAATTCACCACCGCAAAGAAACGACAAGAAGAACTCGAGTGATCATGGCCTGGGACTATCCACAACCATTCACCTTGCCGCGCGTGCCGCTGGCCGATGATATTGACGGACTCAATCACACCAACAATGGGGTTTATGTTCGGTGGTGTGAGCAAATTGCGTGGGCGCATTCCGAAAAGTATGGTCTTACTGTAGCTGACTATCAGCGTCTGGATCGGGCCATGGCAATCCGACGGGCCGAATATGACTATTTGCTGCCGACACTATTGAACGATCGTCTGACCCTGGCAACCTGGTTGGTCGGTAGTGACAGCAAACTCAGTCTGGAGCGCCGCTTTCAGCTGATCCGTGACAATGATGCGGTAACCGTGCTGCGTGGGCGCTGGGAGCTGATATGTATTGAGTTGAGCAGTGGGCGCGTGCGGCGAATGCCGCCGGAGTTCAGTCAGGCGTACTTTCCCGCGATCATCAATTCCGCTCCCGACGCATGACAAGACCAGATTAAATACGCCGGTCAAATGGGGCCTTTTTGTTCAGAAACCAATATTCAAACGCGGTTACCATTTTCATAGCGAAAGTCAGCCAAACACTAGCACTGGCGCAGTCTGCAGGCCAAAAGAGTCTGAAATGCCGCGCCAGTACTTGACTTTTCCTTTTGTAATTGATCAGGTAGTCTCAATGCGCGCCGACGCATGCGGGGGAGGAAAAGCGCGTTCAAGTTCATCTCGATCCGCCTGCGCAAGAATGAGTTCCCGCGCACCCGCGATCTCGTCGATGCCTTCAATGCGCGCCGACTTTGGAATCGCCACTACATCCGGGCATGACATTAGCCACGCCAATGCCACTTGCACCGGCGTCGCGCCCAGCCGAGCCGCCACCGCTTTCACCGCGCGATGGCGCGCAAGTGAGCCCTGATTGAGCGGCGAGTAGGCCATGCACGCGATGCCATGCTTGCGCTGCCACGACAGAAGCGTGGCTTCAGGCCAGCGTTTGGCAAGGTTGAAGTAGACCTGATTCACCACGCAGGCGCCTGGTGCCGCGACGGTGGACAGTTCGCGCATGTCGTCGGTATCGAAATTGGAAACGCCCCAGCGGCGGATCTTGCCGTCGCGTTTCAATTGTTCGAACGCTTCCACCGTTTCGGCGAGCGAATGTTCGCCGCGCCAGTGCAGGAGATAGAGATCGAGAGTAGTGATGCCGAGGCGCTTCAAACTCTTTTCGCAAGAGACGATAGTGCCGCGCCGGGAGGCGTTCCAGGGATACACTTTGCTAACGATGAACAGTTCATCACGTGCCACGTTGGCGCCGCATACAGCCGCGGCGACCACTTCCTCGGCACCCCCTTCGCCATACATTTCCGCTGTGTCAATGAGCGTGATCCCCGAGGCGATCGCATGCTGTACCGCGCGGATTTCGTCCTGACGCGTGGGGGCCGACTCACCCATCCGCCATGTGCCCAATCCGAGACGCGGCATGGCGCCGCCGTCAGGCAGGATGATCATGGTGTTTTTCGCTGTCGTCATGCGGCAAATATTGTCCTTTGAATTTTTGAGGCGGGTCTGATGGCGCGACGCTTCACGAGCGTAGAGTGGGCAAAGCGAAGCGTGCCCACCATCGATTATCTGCGCGGGCACGCTTCGCTTTGCCCACCCTACAATTGCTCAAGGGCCAAGCTTAATATTACCAGCCGAAAAGCTACAAACACTAGCCCGACTATACCAACTCTCCTCATTTGGCCGCGCTAACTCATTGATTCATTTACGGTGATGGTTCAAAGATCTTCACTACGCCGGCATGGCTGCGAGAGTGGGTTCGGTGCGAGGTATCCGTATCTTCGGCGGGGTTGAGCAGGCAGGTTGAGTTTCATGTGCGCCAGTAGCAGGCGCAGGTCGGCGTCGGGTTCCGTGTGGCGGGTCAACACCAAATCGCGCCCGGCTGTCGTGGGCAAGTGCACGTCGAGCATCTGCATGGCAACGAACTTCTCAAGCACGGCTCTGGGGGTGAGCCCGCCGGCGAGAGGTTTGACCTTGGCCTTCCATGTCACTTGCAGGCAGTAGGCCAGGAAGGAGACAGATGTGCGCTTCGATGCATTCGTCCTTCTGGTGATAGATTGGGCGGATCGCCAAATCGTTCTTCAGTTCCTTGAAGGCCTGCTCGACCTCGGTGAGTTGGATGTAGAACTGCCACAGCTTGGCGGGGTCGTGTTCGGTGAGATTGGTGCGCAGCAGATAGTGGCCCTCGCGCCGGCGCACCACGCGCAACTTCAGACGGTTGAGCGTAAAGACGAGGCTGTTGGTTTGCGCAAGCTGCTCCTTCGGCGGCAGGGTAATATCCATCAGGGCATAGGCTTGGCCCGCTTCTTTCTTCGCCGCGCCGAGCTTCATGAGCAAGGCATCGCGCGCTCCTTGTCCGCCCGCCCCGCGCTCCTCGCCAACACGTACATCTCGCCTTCGCGCTCGATCAATTTGACCTGCACCTGCTCGCGCGCCTTCTCCCAGGGCCCGGCCGGGAAGGCCTGCTACAGGACGTTCAATCGCCCCTTCGGCGAGCCCACCAGATAGCACACCGGCGGGTCGCTCACGCGTAAGCTTGCCAGCGCCTGCTAGGTCGGTATTCCCCGGTCCATCGCCCAGATGCGCTCGGCGCGCCCATACTGCGTCTGGATGTTCTCGACGAAGGCGGTCAGCGTCGTGAAGTCGGCCGTGTTGCCGTCCATCACATCGTAGGCCAGCAGGAATCCCTGCGAGTGACGATGAGCGCAATGACGACTTGCACGCAGTCGTCGCGCTTGTCCCGGCTGTAGCCGAAATGGCGCTTGCCGGTCGCGGGCACGTCGCATTCGAAGTATGTCCTGGTGAGGTCGTAGAGCAACACCTCGAAGCTGGCTTGTAATAGTGCCTCCCAGCGCCGCGTCAGGTGCGTGAACAAAGCCTGTTTATGCGCCAGCAGCTTGTCCAGGCAGTGGTACGGGGTATTGGGTGCTACCAGCGCAACGTCTTCGCCGAGCAAGTCCGCCATCGCGCTGCGTTGGTACCACTGCCGGTGCAATCGCCATTCGCTGCCCGGATCGATCAGCCGGTACATCGCCAAGGTCTTCAACGCAGGCAGCCACTCGGTACCCTCTCGCGAGCGTTCCAGGCGGTCGCGCCAGAAGTCGTCGAGCTCCAACGCTTCCCCTAGAAAAAACCCAAAATCAAGGGCGAGTTGGTGAAGTCGGGCTAGCACTGGCGGGGCTCCCGGGCATAAAACACCGGAAGGCGCGCCAATGCTAGCGTTTGTTATGCTTATCTGGGCTACGCGGCTTTCTTGCGGCGCGTGGCGGCCTGGCTTGGGGGCCGCTTTTGTTTTGCTCTTGAGCGCTTTTTTCTTCACCGGCGCACCAACTTTTTCAGCAAGAAGTTCGACGGCTTCCTCGAGCGTGAGGGCGTCGACCTTGTCCTTGTCCTGAATGGTTGCATTGGTCGCGCCATGCTTGACGTAGGGACCATAGCGTCCCGAATAAATGGAAACAACCTGGTCGTCAACGGGATGCTTTCCGAGAACCCGCAAGGCACCGGGGCTTGCGCCCGCCGCTGCTTTGCCGCCCTTGGCACCACCCTTCGGCACGCGCTCTTCAAATTCGAAGCCGATCTTGCCGTCGGGCTGGCGCACCAGGTATGCTGAAAATGGCCGGCCTTTCTTGGAAATGAATTTGTCCAGAAGTGGTGACTTGCCAGTCTCCAGCAATTTCATCATTTCTTCGCGCGCAATGGGACGCTTCAAGATCATTCGTCCCGACCGGAAGTCACATGTTCGCGTCGAACCCACCGCCTTTTCGCAGGTGTAGGCATTCGGTGTTTCAAAGACGCGAGATTGGCACTTGGGGCACGGTCCCAGCGATTCCTGCCCGGTAAAATCGGGACCGGCGCCGTCCTCATCGTTTGCAGAATCGCCCCATGAAAACTCGATTGCAAAATCTTTGTTCAGGACAAGGTTTGCTGAAAAGAGCCGACCTTGCCGGCTGCGAAAACCATCGAGCGGGCCAATTTCTTTTTTCACCAGAAGCGTTTCCGCTTCGTGGGTTTCGAGCTGGCGACCGGCCAATATTTTCCAGAACGCAAAATCGCAAGCCTGACACTGGAACTTCTTGTAGTTTTCATGCACTTCACCGCCACATTTCGGGCAAGGTACGGTAATTGCGCCGAAGTCTCCCGGGATGGTGTCGTGCTCAAAATTCTTCGCTTGCGCAACAATGCGTTCCGTCATCGCTACAATTTCCGCCATGAATTTCTTGCGCGAGAGCTTGCCTTGCTGCATCAGCGCGAGCTTTTGCTCCCATTCGGCAGTCAGTTCGGGCGAATACAACTCTGGAATGCCCAGGCCGTGTAACGCGATCATCAGCGAAGTCGCCTTCGCGGTCGGAATAAGTTCGCGACCCTCGCGGTAAATGTACTTCTCGTAAAGCAAGCCTTCAATGATCGCGGCGCGCGTTGCTGGCGTACCGAGCCCCTTTTCTTTCATTGCGGCGCGCAACTCTTCGTCGTCGATCAGCTTGCCTGCGCCCTCCATGGCCGATAACAGGGTTGCCTCCGTGAATCGGGCGGGCGGCTTGGTCTGGTTGGCGACCGACTTGATTTCAACTGCTTTCACTTGTTCTTTGGGTTTGATGGCCGACAACGAACTGCTATCGTCGTCGATCTCTCGGCCATACACCGCGAGCCAACCGGGGTTGACCAGCACTTTGCCTTCGGATTTGAATGCTTCGCCTTCCACGCGTGTAATGCGCGTGGTTTGCAGAAACTCAGCACTCGGATAGAACACCGCCAAAAATCGCTTCACGACAAAATCGTAAAGTTTCGCTTCGATTTCATTAAGAGACTTTGGTGCCTGCTGCGTCGGAATAATGGCGAAGTGATCCGAGATTTTCGTGTTGTCGAATATCCGTTTGTTCGGCTTCACCCATTTCTCATCGAGGATTTTTTTGGCGGATACGTTGTATTCGCCCTCCTTGAGCATCTTCAGGGTGTCTTTTACTGTGTCGAGATAGTCCTCCGGTAGCGCGCGAGCATCGGTGCGGGGATACGTCAGCACCTTGTGTTTTTCATATAACGCCTGGGCCAATCCCAGCGTCGTTTTGGCGGAGAAACCGAAACGCGAATTTGCTTCCCTTTGCAGGGAAGTCAGGTCAAACAATAGCGGGGAAGCTTGTGTGGTCGGCTTGGCTTCTTCTTCGGCCACACCGATCTTGCCGAGGCATTTGGTGACAATTGCGCGGGCACGTTTTTCGTCCCAGAGCCTTTCCGCCTTTTGCGCTTCGTCGTCATCGGATTTCTTGAATTTCTCATCGAACCATCGGCCGGGATAGTCACCGGCAGCCGCCGCGAACGAACCGTGTACTTCCCAGTAATCCCGCGAGCGGAAGGCCTTGATTTTCTCTTCACGCTCCACGAGTACCGCAAGTGTAGGCGTTTGAACGCGGCCGACGGTCGTCAGTTGGAAGCCTCCGGATTTGGAGTTAAATGCCGTCATGGCGCGCGTACCGTTAATGCCGACAAGCCAGTCGGACTCTGACCGGCAAACCGCGGCATCAGCCAATGGGTCGTAAATAGCGCCTTTTTCGAGCTTCTTGAAGCCCTCGCGTATTGCGCCCTGCGTCATGGATTGCAGCCACAGGCGCTTGATCGGCTGTTTGGCCTTTGCGTATTGAATGACGTAACGAAAAATCAACTCACCTTCGCGGCCCGCGTCACAGGCATTGATCAGCCCGTCTACATCCTTGCGCTTCAACAGCTTCAACAGAACCTTCAGTCGATCTTCGGTCTTTTCGATCGGTTTCAGCTGGAAATACGAGGGTATTGCCGGCAACTGCGCGAAAGTCCATTTGCCACGCTTCACCTCCTCTTCTTCGGGCATACCGATCTCGACCAGATGGCCGACGGCCGACGAGAGCACGTACTCATCGCTTTCAAAGAAATCTTTCTGTTTGGTGAAACCGCCGAGCGCCTTGGCGATATCGTTGGCAACGGAGGGCTTCTCCGCGATGATGAGGGACTTGCCCATATATTAAGGTACTCGGATCTACAAACGTGGAAGAGACCGACCGGAAAATCGGCAAAAGGGGTCAAATGATAAGCAGGGTTTCGTGTTTCCTGCAAGCGTGGAGTTGATTTGCAGCTTCCGGCGTGCCGGAAATTTTGCGGCCATTGCACGATTATACGGAGACCGCCTACCCCAATCGCTGATACTTTCCGCCCGGTTGTGACGCGATCACTCCGGCGAGCTCGAGCTCGGTAAGGCGCGCCATGATCTTCTCGGCCGGCGTCCCGGTGATGGCGACCAGCGCATCGATGGTCACGGGGTCGTAGCCCATGGCTGTCAGTATTTCTTCCTCGCCGGTGGTCGGGTTACTGCCAGAAGCGGTCGGCGGCTGGAGTTGTGGCGCGAATTTGAGTTCGACAAGAATATCGGCTGCATCATCAACCAGCTTGGCCCCTTGTTTAATCAACAGGTGACAGCCTTTGGAAAATGGCGAGTGAATCGAACCTGGAATCGCAAACACATCGCGACCCTGCTCACCCGCTTGACGCGCGGTGATAAGCGAACCGGAAGCCAACGCGGCCTCCACCACCAGAACGCCGCGCGACAAGCCGCTGATAATACGATTACGGCGCGGAAAATTACTGGCCAGCGCCGGCGTGCCGAGCGCAAACTCGGAGACTAGCAAGCCCTTTTCCGCCAACTGGTGAGCCAATGCCCTGTTGCGTGCAGGGTAAACAAGATCGAGGCCCGTACCTACGACGGCAATAGTTGAGCCGGCGCCGTCCATGCCACCCCGATGCGCGGCAGCATCTATGCCCAACGCCATGCCGGAAATGACGGTCATGCCCGCGTCGGATAGCGCACGCGCAAAAGTTTCGGCATTCTGCAAACCTCCCGGGGTTGCATTACGGCTACCAACGATTGCGATTCCGGCGGTATTTGCCGCCGCCAGCAACTCGCGGCGCCCCTTCATGTAAAGAATTACCGGGGGATCGGCGATTTCCAGCAGGCGAGCAGGATAATCATCGTCAGCCAAGGTGAGCAGATGGTTGCCGTCCGCTTCCAGCCAGCGCATGGCCAGCGAGAGTTTATCGACCGGCGCGCCCTCTGAAATGGCGCTGGCGACTCTTGGCCCGACCCACTGCGCGAGATGTGACGAATTTTGCGAAAGGACAGCGGCAGGAGAACCAAACTGCTGTAACAGGCGACGGGTGCTTTCCGCACCCAATCCCGCGATCAGGTGCAGCGAAATCCAAGCCTCCGGCTCGGAGCCCGAGGCGGGTATCGGCATACGGTATCGCTAAAGCGTATCGACAGTTACGGCGTCTGTACCACGTCGCCGACTTTGAGCGACCGGCGACTGGACATCACCAGTCCGTAAGAGACTTTTTCGAATACCCGGAAAATGAACAACAAACCATTGCGCTCATCCGGCAGCTTTACCTCTGTACGACCGGATCCATCTTCAGGTTTTGTGGCACTACCATCGGCTCCTGCCGTCGCGAACATGTTCTTTAGTTCGAAACTGAGGCTGTTGGTACCGACGGCATCCTGCGTGCTGACGATTTCCCCGCGCTGAAGTGTCGCCAAGACATGGCCAACCTCCGCGCCATCGCGTTTGCCCAGATTGACCGCAACGATCGAATACTGTGCGGCGTCTTCAACGCTGCCAATGACCGAAATCACCGAGCCCTTCAGCTGCTTTTCTGGGGCTCGCGGGCTGTATGAAGGCAACGTCGCCTCAAGGGTTGGGGTAAGGCGATCACCACGATTGATTTCCTGATTGGAACGGATAATCTCAATGGTAGAACTCTCGCCGAATCGGCTGACGCGGGAATCGCCCAGGTAAATGGCCTCGAAACCGAGTACTTCCTTTGTCACGGGGTCGACAAGCTCCTTGCCCGGACGATAAATCTGCCATTTGATGCCGGCATTGGGATTGAGTCCGACCGCGTAGGCGGTGTTGCCGGCACCGATAATGACGCGCCCATCTTCCGCGGCTACGATTTTTGGCGCGTTGAGCATAGCACCCTCTTCAATCACGAGGGGTAGCGTCAGGAATGGTGAGATCGCTTTTGACGGGATGGACGGGATGGCCAACGCCAGCCGATCGACCCGCACTTGCGGCGTCAATCGGACGGTACCGCCGGAAGCACCCGAACCACTGCCATCGCCGGAGACAACGGACAACTGCGGCCGTCCGTTCGCATCAAATGAAAGTTTGATCATGTCACCGGGATAAATCCAGTGCGGATCCTTGACTTGTTCGCGATTCATATTCCAGATTTCGGGCCAGCGCCAGGGATCCTTCAGAAAGCGACCGGAAATACCCCACAAAGTGTCACCCTTCACCACGGTGTAGATGGACGGAGCGTCCGTGGCAAGGACAATCTGCGAGGTGTCAGCCTTCTTTTTTTGGGCCACTTTGCCAGTGCCCGCCTCGGTTTTGGCATCCGGGTTTGTCTGTGCCCAGCCCGATTGGGGAACGAAACCCCCTAACAGCAGGACAAAGACCAGTGCGAGCTTGCTTTTCTTCATGGCGGATCTCACTTATTGAGAGGTTCGTAGATGGCCCGTCATATCGGGCAGCGGCCACCCGCATTTGCCAGATGAGGCGACTTCCACTAGACTTGGAAGTCAGGAGAGGCACCCCAAACTTAATGTTGTCTCTGAAGATTCTGCACCTAATTTATTCAATTCGCAAGCAATTATGGCCATTCTGGACGTTCTGACCTACCCCGATCCCCTCCTCGCCCGTGTGGCGGAGCCTGTCAAGATAATCGACAACAAAATCAAAAGGTTGGTCGATGATATGGCCGAAACCATGTACGCCGCGCCCGGAATAGGCCTGGCGGCGACCCAAGTTGGCGAATTGAAGCGCATGATGGTAATTGATGTCTCGGAGGAGAAAAACCAGCTCCGCGTGTTTATCAATCCGGAAATCATCAAGAAAGAGGGCACAGCCATCAATGAAGAAGGCTGCCTCTCAGTGCCTGGTTTTTATGACAAGGTTGAACGGGCTGAAACAGTAATGGTGACGGCATTGGACCGCGATGCGCAGCGTTTCACGATTAATGCCTCAGGCACGTTGGCGGTTTGCATTCAACACGAGATCGATCATCTGGACGGTAAAGTCTTCGTGGAATATTTGTCGCCGCTAAAATCCAATCGCATCAAGAATAAACTGGTGAAACGGCAGAGGGAACTTGAGCGCGAGGCCGAAGTTTCGGCGCCACGGCATCGCGTTGCCGCGCGTGCTTGAAATCGTCTGAATCTTGATTCAAAAACGCCGGCTTCGAGGCCGGCGTTTTTGTTTGTGGAAAGCTTGAATAGTGAAACTGGTATTTGCCGGAACGCCGGCCTTCGCAGCTGCTGCACTGACCGCCTTGCATCAGGCGGGGCATGCCATCGCAATGGTACTGACGCAGCCCGACCGACCGGCGGGGCGTGGGATGAAACTCGTTTCAAGCGCGGTCGCGCAAGTGGCGGAACGGCTCGCATTAAGGCTTGAAAAGCCGCAGACGCTCAAAGATGAAAATGTACAAGCGATGCTGCGCGAGGTAGGCGCTGATATTATGGTTGTGGCGGCCTATGGGCTGCTGCTTCCGCAGGCCGTGCTGGATATGCCCAGGCTCGGCTGCCTGAATATTCACGGTTCGCTGTTACCCCGCTGGCGTGGCGCCGCGCCCGTACAGCGGGCGATCGAGGCTGGCGATGCAGAAACGGGCATTGCAATCATGCAAATGGACGCCGGACTGGATACCGGAGCGGTATTGCTGGAAAGAAAAATCGCCATCGCTCCGGACGAGACAAGCGCTTCATTGTTTGAAAAGCTGGTCCCATTAGGCGCATCGGCAATCGTTGAGGCTCTGAAAACATTGCCGAAATTAGTGCCGCGTCCACAGCCACCTGACGGCGCGACCTACGCAAAAAAAATAGAAAAAGCCGAAGCACGGATCGACTGGAACCAGACCGCATCAAGTATCGAGCGCCGAATTCGTGCTTTCGACCCCTTTCCGGGATGCGAAACGCTCTTGGGGGAGGAGCACATCAAAATCTGGCGTGCAGAGGTGGTCGATGGCAATACGACCGGAGCCATTGCGCGGATCCCGGCAACCATTGTCCATGTTGATCGGCAATCGCTCATCGTTCAATGTGGTCAACAACAACTGCGCTGGGTAACCGTACAGAAACCCGGTAGCAAACGCATGCCAGTCGGCGAGTTCTTGCGCGGAACAGCCGTCGCCGCCGGGACACAGCTTTCATGACCGCCGAGGAATCCGCCGGGATGACCGCTGTGCAGGCCGCCAGCGCAGAGGTGGTTGGTCAGGTATTGACCGGAAAAAATCTCGACCGCGTCCTTGAACTCGTCCAATCCAAGAGGCGCACATTGACCGGAAACGAGCGGGCCGCTGTCCATTCCATTTCGTTCGATACCTTGAGGCACTACGGGTTGTTGTCGGCACAACTCGACTTGCTGTTATCGCAACCCGTCAGCGATGCACCGGTACGGCATTTGCTGCTTGTCGCGCTATCGCAACTACAATTTTCCAAGGCGGCCGCCCATGCAATTGTCGATCACGCAGTGTCCGCAATCGAGCAGATAGGATTCGCACGCGCGAAGCCGCTCGTCAACGCAGTGTTGCGGAATTTCCTGCGTGCTCCCGAGAAATACCGGCGCGAGCAATTCAGCCTGGATACAGCGAAATATGATTTTCCACGGTGGTGGATCGAACTCTGCAAAAAGCAATATCCGCAGGCTTGGGAAAGCATTTTGCTTTCTGGTCGAGAACGCCCGCCGATGTGGTTAAGGATCAATTCACGCCGGACGACGGTTGTGGAATACCTTCAGCGTCTTGCCGAACACGGCATGTCAGCGCGACAGGGCACCGGCAGTTCAGTGCTGCTGGAAAACCCGTCCCGGTTCATGAGTTGCCGGGCTTCAAGGAAGGCATGGTGTCGGTGCAAGACGCGGGCGCACAACAGGCGGCCTTGATGCTCGCGCCAGCGGACGGGATGCGCGTGCTGGACGCCTGCGCCGCGCCAGGCGGCAAGGCCGGGCATTTGCTGGAATTGGCGGACGTTGATTTGCTCGCGGTCGACAGCGACAAACGTCGATTGGCGCGCGTGTCGGAAAACCTCGCTCGTCTTGGCCTTGCCGCGACAATGAAAGTTGCCGATGCGAGTCTCCCCGATACGTGGTGGGACGGAAAACCGTTTGACCGTATTCTCCTTGACGTGCCCTGCTCCGGTTCCGGTGTGGTGAGACGGCACCCTGACATTAAGTGGATTCGACGCGAGTCTGACCTATACGCTTTTGCCCGCCAACAATCCCGGCTGCTGAATGCCCTGTGGAATTGCCTCGACAATGGTGGTAGATTGCTATATGCCACATGCTCGATTTTTCAAATTGAAAATCGCGATATCGTCGAGCAATTCAAACGAAAAACACCCAATGCACGGCAACTGCAGCTTCCGCCACACTTGCCTCAAGCAACAGGGCCCGGTGGCGCCGTGACCGCGGAATTCCAGGACGGCCAACTTCTCCCCGATCATGTTCACGACGGATTCTATTACGCGTTACTGGAGAAGACGGGTTAAGACCCCACCGATGCGTGCTTGGCTGTTCGCATGCCTGATCCTGACTTTGATGCCAGTGATAGTGCGCGCGCAAAGTGCGAGCATCGCGGCGGCAAAACTGGAACTCACCGACGACGGATATCAGCTTGAAGCCGATATTGATCTTCAACTGACGACCGGTATGCAAGAGGCGGTACGCAAGGGCGTGCCGCTTTATTTCATCGTCGAATTTCAACTGACGCGTGGACGCTGGTATTGGCTCGATCAGAGCGTCATTTCCGCGACCCGAGGCCGGCGAATATCGTATGCGCCGCTGACAGACCAATATCGAATTGCGATCTCCGGGATTTCCCAGAATGTCTCCTCGTTCGAAGATGTCCGTCGAGTGCTCTCGCGGATACGTTCCTGGACGGTGGCCGAAAAGGGACAGCTAAAACCCGGCGAGAAATATGAAGCGGCGCTGCGTTTCAGACTAGATACCTCTCAATTGCCGAAGCCATTTCAATTGAACGTAATTACCTCTAAAGAGTGGAGCCTGGCGTCTGACTGGCACCGGTGGAACGTGACACCATGATTCGAGCCGTCATCTTTGCATGTGTCGCACTTGGCGTTGCCCTGATCGGTTTGCTCTTTCGTGCGAGCAGCAACAACGCTTTTTTCAGCGAACAATACCCTTGGCTTTTCGGCGTGGGCATCGCATTGACGGTAGGCCTGCTGGCATTGATCGCGTACCAGATTTTTTCATTGTGGAGAAAGCTCAACGCGCGCGTCTTTGGCGCCAAGCTTGCGCTGCGGCTGATGGCCGTGTTTGCGTTGATGGCAGTGATTCCGGGAGGGCTGGTTTACGCCATCTCGGTGCAGTTCCTGAATCGCTCCATTGACTCGTGGTTCGACGTGCCAGTGGACAAGGCGCTGGAGAGCGCGCTAAGCCTGGGCAAGACCGCGCTTGAGAGTTCCCTCAATGAGCTGGCGCGCAAGGGCCGGGACGCGGCGTTCCGCCTATCAGAAAGCACGGCGGAAGAACGAGAAATGCTGAAAGAGTTGCGGTCGCAATATGGATTTGAAGAAATGACATTGTTCGCGGCTGACAGCAGATTGCTCGCACTTGCCGGTTCTCGTGGCCGGTTATTCAGCGACAAGCCGACACCGCCCGAATCGAAGGAAGCCTTGCAAAAAGCTCCGGTCAAGGCTGCCGAATCGCTGTCTGACAAGGTGCTGTATTTGCGCGTGGTAATGGCGGTCGCACCGCGCGCCGCGCAAGGTGCACCGCGGATACTTCAGGTGGTGCAGGCTGCACCCAGGAACATCGCATCCGATGCGCAGAGTGTCGAAGCCGGAATACGCGATTATCAGCAGTTGGGTCTACAGCGTCAGGGCTTGAAGCAGCTATTCGCCTTAACACTTACGCTTGCAATGCTCCTCACACTATTTTCGGCGATTTCGCTTTCATTCCTTCTGTCGGAGCGGCTGTCGGAGCCGCTCTCGGCATTGGCTGAATCGACGCGCGCCATCGCCAGGGGAGATTTTTCCAAGTTGAACCCGGTGAAAAGCCGCGATGAATTCGGTGTCCTGACGCAATCGTTCAACACCATGACCAGGCAGTTGGCGGAGGCGTCAGATGTTGTCGCGCACAAGCAAAAGGAACTGGAGAACAGCAAAACCTATCTTGAATCCATTCTTGGCAATCTCACCTCCGGTGTATTGACGCTTGACGAGCGCCTGTATGTAAAGACCATCAACCGAAATGCAGAGGGGATGTTGGGTTTGTCGCAGCAGCTTTTGAAAGGCATGAAGCTGCCCGAATGGGGGGCGGCATTGTCGGGCGCCGCGCCGCTGGTGGAAGAGCTGGTTTCGCAATTGTCGACATCGCGCGACAAACCCTGGGAGCGGCAGATCAGCTACGAGGGACCGAATGGCAAGCGCACGCTGCTGATACGCGGCACGAAGCTGCCGGCAACGATAGACTCCGGATTCGTGCTCGTATTCGATGACATTACCGGCATGATTCAAGCGCAGCGCGACGCTGCCTGGGGCGAAGTCGCCCGCCGACTCGCCCACGAGATCAAGAATCCTCTGACACCGATTCAACTTTCTGCGGAGCGCCTGCAGCACAAGCTGTCGGCCAAACTGCCGAAGGAAGACCAGGAGATGCTCTTGCGCGCGACCAATACCATCATCGCGCAAGTTGGTGCGTTGAAAGGCATGGTTGACGACTTCAGCCTCTATTCGCGAAGTTCCCGCCTGATTCCCGCCGAAGTCTCCTTGAATGAGTTGATACGTGAAGTTCTCGTGCTGTACGAGTCCATGGATGTGTCAATCGAACTCCGGTTAAGTCCGAACATGCCGGATATCCTCGCCGATGCGTCCCTTTTGCGGCAGGTAATACACAACCTCGCACAGAACGCGCTTGATGCCATGGCCGGGACAGCTTGTGCGCGAATGCTGATGGAAACAACACTTGACAATGGCAACGTCACGCTGGCGGTTGAGGATAACGGCAGCGGAGTACGTGATGACATGCTTGAGCGCATATTCGAACCTTACGTCACAACCAAGCCAAAAGGCACCGGCCTTGGATTGGCGATCGTGAAGAAGATCGTTGATGAACACGGTGGCACTGTTGCCATCGGTAATGTAAAGCCGCATGGCGCGCGCGTTGAAATTGTGCTCCCCATCCGGGCGGAGCGATTGATCGAATCGAACCGCGCCGGGCGGGACTTGGACGTATGATGAAGGCAGTACTGGAGCCCGTATGACAGCAAACAATATCTTGGTCGTGGACGACGAAATCGGCATTCGCGAGTTGCTCTCCGAAATACTCAAGGATGAGGGTTACAACGTGAAGGTCGCCGAAAATGCCGCGGTTGCGCGCGCGCTGCGCCGAGAATCACGGCCGGATCTGGTGCTGCTCGATATCTGGATGCCGGATATGGACGGCATTTCCTTACTCAAGGAATGGGCGGTCTCGGGTCAGCTGACGATGCCGGTGGTGATGATGTCCGGGCACGGCACCATTGAATCCGCCATTGAAGCCACACGTATCGGTGCCTTCGATTTCCTGGAAAAACCGATCAGCCTGCCGAAGCTGATTGCCACGGTCAGCAAGGCGCTGGCCGGCGGCAAGGCGCTTCCCAAGGCAGGGCTCACCTTTGGGCATCTTGGCCGCGCAAAGATAATCGTCGAACTCCGACAACGGCTGGAGCAGATCGGCCGCCTGAAGAATCCACTGTTGCTTACCGGCGAAGCAGGATGCGGATTTGAGCTGGTGGCGCGCATGGTTCACCAGCGCAATACCGCGTGGATCTCATTGCCTGACCACGGCTGGTTGGCGGACAATCCGTTTACGCCCCTTACCGACGCGCGTGACGGCGTGTTGTTCATCGATCAGGTCGAACGCCTGAACAAGCAGGAACAGAAGGGGCTGCTGCAACTGATTGGCAAACTTGATAAATTCAATGTGCGCCTGGTCGCGGCGGGTGCGCAGCCGCTGTTGCCGTTGGCCGAGAGTGGTGATTTTGACGGCGCCCTGCTCACCCAGCTTGCGGGGGTCACGTTACGCATTCCCAGCCTGCGCGAGCATCCGGAGGATATACCGGAGCTGGCCAGTACCATCCTGCTGCAAATGGTGGAAGCCAATGAGTGTCCGCTGCGACAAATGAATGTCGGTGCACTGAATGCGCTACGCAATCTTGACTGGCCTGGCAATCTGCCGGTGCTGCAGAATGCCATCAAAACGCTGGCACTGACCAGCCTGAACAGTGAAATCACGGCCGAAGATGTTGGGCGCATTTCGCGGGAATTTGGTCTCGATCTTACCGACCGCCAGGGCACGCATACGCGCATTCCTTTCGATTTGCCATTGCGCGAGGCGCGTGAGCGATTCGAGTATCAGTACTTCCTGCATCATATTCGTCGCGAGGAAGGCAATATGTCGCGCGTGGCGGACAAAGTCGGGCTCGAGCGCACTCATCTTTATCGCAAGTTGAAGCAACTAGGCATTCGCCCATCGGCGAAGGGCGAGGAGCCGGCGCAGTAAGGCGATAAGGCGCGCAATCTGGCGGATTGACGCCCGACTCGCTTACAGCGCCAGAACCATGTATTCCTTGTCGTAATAGCAGCCGCCGGTCTTGAGGGCGTTTTTTTCGAGACCAAATGTGATGAAGCCGGCATTGAGGTAAAGCCTTCGGGCGCCTTCGTTGGAATGGGTCACCGTCAGATTCAACTGCTCCATGCCCGCCAGGGAACGAACCTCAGCGATAAGCCGATCCAGCAAGAGCCGTCCCACGCGTTGGCCGCGATACTCGGGCACGACATACATGCCAATCAGCGTGCCCTTGTGATGGTTCTTGAGGCGCAGCTCGCGTTGAAACCCCGTGCAACCGGCAAGACCGCCGCTCGCCGTGAACGCACCCAAAACAAAGTCATCAGAATGGACGCCGCCGAATCGCAGCGCGAGCTTCTCCGGCGACGTCGCGAAACCTTCTTCATACGTTGTGGTGAAGGCGTCGGGAAATTCCTTAAGGCCGCGATTGCGGGTTTCCCAATATGCACGTGCATCAGGGGCAAGCAGACGGCGAATCAGCACGCTATTCGAGCCGCCCGATGCGAACAGCGGTCAGACCAGGTTTAACGTGAATCAGGGTTGGCATGATCAGCACACAGTTGTCGTACGGCGCCACCACCGGTCTACCGGCGTCCTTGGCAATCAGGTCGCCCTGGCGAGGTACGATTGAAAGTCCCTTGAGGCCCTCGGCAAATTTGTAGTCTAGCGAGGTCGCAATCAAGGCGTCCGTGACGCGAACGATTTTCTGTGCCGGCACCGCTGCCTGGTCGATTTCCGCATCAGCCTGAACGCGATCAACCACGTCAAGGGTCCGCAAAAAGCGCCAAACTGTTTGCCAGGCTAGGTACTCGCTCGCCTTCTCCCAATGCTGACCACACTCCACCAGTAAAGCGGCTTTCGGTGAAGCGGGATCACCGAAACCGCCGTAGTCGCGCATCCGCGTCCCGTTGGCATGGCCGGCATCGGCCACCACAAATTCGGGTACGCCCACACGCCTGGCAAGATCAATGCCTTTGTCCAGCGGGCCGGAAATCATCACGGCGCCATGCGGATCGTGCATCGAATGAAAATCCAGCAAATAGTCGATCTGGTCAATCATGGGTCGCATGGCGCGCGCACGGGCAAGTTCCGTCGATTGGCGCGGACCGTCCAGTGTCGCGGCCGTCCAGACCCGATTAAAGTCTTCGTCGACGAAGCGGCTCGCGTGCGGCAGGTTCCTGTCGAAGCGTTGATACGCCGCAACGTTGGCAAACGATAGCGTTGTCTTGCCGCGCACCGGACGAAAACTCATCTTGAACAGGCGATCGATCGCAATCGCACCGCACAGTTCGTTGCCGTGGGTGATGGCGTTGACCATCACGTGTGGCCCGGGCTTGCCGGAATCGAATGTCGTGATGTATTCGATGCCCGTGTTGCCCTGTTTATAGGCGGAAATATCTGGTGGCGACAGTTCGACGGCGTAAGGTGAGGCGCCCGGCTTAATGGTCATGATGTTTGTGCCCGTGGTGGTGATCGTGGTCGTGGTGATGGTCGTGTCCGCAATCGTGATGGTGTCCGCGAGCGGGCAGGTGTTCGCGAGCGAAGGCACCAATGGCCCTGATGAGACGCGCCAAGTCGCCTTGAAGCTTGTCGAAGCCCGAGTTTCGCTCGCGGCTGTTTTCGTCCATGTACAGTTTGCGATTTACTTCTATTTGCAGTGAATGTTTGTGTGCAGCGGGATCAGAATAGGCACGCACCAACTCCACGCCCTTGTACGGATCGTTGACCCGGACGTCGTAGCCCATGGCTCGCAAGGTCAGCGCGACGAAGGTCGTGAACTCGGGTGCACAGGTAGTGCCATCGCGGTCACCGAGCACGAAGTCGGCACGTTCCACACCCGGCCCTTCTTCTGAAATGACTGACGACGTCGCCGGCATCGAATGGCAGTTGATATGCCAGACCGCGCCGTAGTGCTTGTGCGCACCATTGATCGCATCGCGCACTGCCTTGTGATACGGCGCATAGCAGCGCGAAATCCGGGCCTGCACTTCGGCTACGGTCAACTTGCGCGTATAGATCGGCTCACCGGTATCAAGCAGCCGCCACACCAGGCCGATGCCTTTCTCGGTTTTTCGGCTGACATTGATCGGTCCCGGCCAATTGCCATCCAGCAAGGCGGCATCAATATCCAGAAGTGAGCGATTGGCGTCGATGTAACTGCGCGGGAAGTTTGCGGCGATTAACACGGCTCCGTGATCGGGCGCAGAGGCATATAGCGCCTCGACGTGCGTGTCCTCCGCGCGGCGCAGCACCAGCCTTGGCACGACGGTGTCGAAATCGTCAGGATAGGCCGTACCGCTGTGCGGCGAATCAAATACCACCGGTACATCGTGGTTGTGGGTGCTTCGGGAAGACGTAGCCGTAAAAGCCTGGAATGGGGACGTAGTCAGTAAAGACATGAGATTCAGCTTTCGATAATTGATTCTATGACATTCGCCAATATGTTCATTGATTCAGGTGGCACGCCGAGTAACGATTCACGGCGATTTCCTTGAGCATGGGCTGCTCGGTTGCGCACTTGTTGCCGCCAACCGATGCGGCGTGCGGACAGCGCGGGTGAAAATGGCACCCCGTCGGCGGATTGAGCGGCGACGGAATTTCGCCCTTGATGGCGACAAAGTCCTTCTTCCGCGCCACCAGCGATGGTACTTCCGCGAGCAAGCCTTGTGTGTACGGATGATTCGGTTGCGCGAACAGCTCTTCGGCCAGCGCGGTTTCCACCACGCGCCCAAGATACATGATCACCACGCGATCGGACAAATGCCGCACCACCCCCAGATCGTGGCTGATGAACAGATACGTGAGGTCGAGATCTTCACGCAGTTTGATGAACAGGTTTAGCACCTGGGCCTGGATCGAAACATCGAGTGCGGCGACCGCTTCATCGCAAACCAGGAAATTCGGGTTCACCGCCAGCGCCCGTGCTATGCCGATGCGCGCGCGTTGCCCGCCGGAAAACTGATGCGGGAAGCGGCGCGACAATACCGGATCGAGCCCCACGCGTTGCATGACGTCGGCGACGTAGGAGGACTTGTCGCGGGAGCTGACCATACCGTGCACCACCGGCGCCTCGCCGATAATGTCCACTACCCGATAGCGCGGATTCAGTGACGCATAGGGGTCCTGGAAAATCATTTGCGCCTCGAGTTGCATGGCGCGTCTTTCATCGCCGGTCATGGAGGCAACATTTTTGCCGCGCCAGAATTTCTCGCCATCGCTTTGATGATGCAAACCCACCACCACCCGCCCGAGCGTGGATTTGCCACAGCCCGATTCACCCACCAGCCCGACCACTTCGCCCTTGCGTATCGTCAGATCGACGCGGTCCACGGCGTGCACGGTTTCTTCGCGCAGGTTGGCCCCCAATGACCGCGCCAGCCGCCCCGCGACATCGAGCTTTTTCTCGAAGCGCTTGGAAATATTTTTCAGTTCCAGCAGGGGCTCGCTCATGTCGTCGATTCCGCTGGCGATTCAACGTGTGGATGAAAACAGCGCACCTTGCGCGATTCAGCACCAATGGGACAAGTGAGCGCGGGTGCCGCTTCGCATTCGCTGGCGCGGCGCACGCAACGATCGCGAAAGGCACAGCCAGCGCCGATCTTCAGCAACGAGGGTGTCATGCCGGCAATCTGTTTCAGCGGCTTGCCCTTGACGTTACGGCTCGGTACCGAGTCGAGCAGGCCTTTGGTGTAGGGATGCAGGGGATGATCCAGCAACTCGCCGGTTGCACCCTGCTCGACGATCTTGCCCGCGTACATCACGGCCACATTGTCGGCGAGACCGGCGACGACGGAAAGATCGTGCGTGATCCACAGCAGCGCGGTGCCGGATTCGCGGCAGAGCTTTTGCATCTCGAAAAGTATTTGCCCCTGGATGGTCACATCGAGCGCGGTGGTGGGTTCGTCGCAGATGATGAGATCGGGCTTGTTCAGGAGGGCGATGGCGATGGCCACCCGCTGCCGCATGCCGCCCGAGAACTGGTGCGGGTACGCCAGCAGCCGCTCGTCCGGCGAAGGAATGCCCACTTGCGAAAGCGCGCTCCGGCACCGCTCGCGCGCGGCATCCCGCGAGATTTTTTCGTGCGCGGTGATGGCCTCGATCATCTGCGTGTCGATGCGCAGCACCGGGTTCAGCGTCATCATCGGGTCCTGGAAAATCATCGCCACGCGATTGCCGCGCAATGACCGCCATTGCTCGTTGTGGTAAGCCGTCACGTCCTGGCCATTCAACACAATGCGGCCCTCGATGACGCGGCCGGGCGGATCGATCAGCCCCATGATCGAGTAACCGGTCATGGATTTGCCGGATCCGGATTCACCGACCAGACCGAGGATTTGCCCTTTGTCGATCGAAAAAGAAACATCATCGACGGCCTTCACGATGCCGGCCTTGGTGAAGAAATGCGTGCGCAGATTGTCGACTTGCAGGACGGTACTCATGGGTGCGGCCCATAGCACGAAAATGACAAACACAAGCACTGGTGCGGTGTTTCAGGCAATATTGCTCCGAAAGTCGCGCCAGTGCTAGTGTTTGGCTGACGGGAACTTCGAATAACTCCCCGTTCGTGCTGAGGTATCGAAGCACACTCAATGTAAGCCGTTGATTCACTTACGTCCGCAATGCCCTTCGATACCTCAGGGCGAACGGAAATGAGGTTAATAGAAGTTCCCTGACGCGAAGTTAGCGATCGGCTCATCACTTCTTCAACCGCGGATTCAGCACATCGCGCAATTGATCCGCCACCAGATTGATCGACATGATCGTCACCAGCAAAGCAAGCCCCGGATAAAAACTGATCCAGTATTTCCCGCTCATCAAATACGAAAAACCATTGGAGATCAGCAAGCCCAGCGACGGCTCGGTGATCGGTAGCCCCAATCCGAGGAAAGAAAGCGTTGCCTCCAGCGAAATCGCATGCGCCACCTGCACGGTCGCGACCACGATCAGCGGCGGCAGGCAATTGGGCAACAGATGGCGGAACAGGATTCGCGTCTTCGACAGCGACAGCACCTTCGCCGCTTCCACATATTCCTTCTGCATTTCCACCAGCGCCGATGCCCGCACCGTTCGCGCGTAGTACGCCCACTGCACGGTGATGAGCGCGATGATCACTTTGTCCACGCCCTGCCCGAAAACCGCGAGCAGGATCAGCGCCAGCAAGATCGCCGGGAACGAGAGCTGGATATCGACCACCCGCATGATCAGCGTATCCACCCACCCGCCGAAATAAGCCGCCATCAATCCAAAGCTGAGACCGATACACACGGCGACAACGGTACTGGCCACACCGACGCCGAGCGAGATACGCACGCCGTAGAAAATGGCGGAAAGCATATCGCGGCCCTGATCGTCGGTACCGAGCACGTAGGTCTTGTCGGCCGTGGATTTTTCGCCCGGGGCGAGCTTGCTGTCCATCAGATCGATCTGCGCGAGATCGTACGGATTTTGCGGGGAAATGAACGGCGCGAAGAGCGCAATCGCAATCACCAGCAACAACATCGCGAGGCCAATCAACGCGAGCTTCGACTCCGCAAATTCGCCCCAGACGCGGCGCAGCGGCGTTTCTTCGGCTATCGGTGCGTCGACAGTCAGTGCGTGGGTTTGCATCTCAGTGCCCCGCCCCCGACGACTGCCCCAGCCGCACCCGTGGATCGAGAAATGAATAGACGATATCGACCACGAAGTTGATCACGATGAACAGCATCACGATCACCATCAGGTACGCCACGATCACCGGGCGGTCGAGCTGGTTGATGGAATCGATCAGTAGTTTGCCGGTGCCCGGCCAGGCGAAGATCGATTCGGTGACGATGGCAAAGGCGATGACCGAGCCGAACTCGAGCCCGATCACGGTGACGATCGGAATCATGATGTTCTTCAGCACATGCACGCCGATCACGCGCGATTGAGAAAGTCCCTTGGCGCGGGCGAACTTCACATAATCCTGCAGCAAGGCCTCGCGCGTCTGCGCGCGCGTCAGGCGAATCAGCAGTGAGAGCTTGAACAGCGCCAGGTTCAGCGCCGGCATGAATAGATGCGTGATGCCATCCCAGGTGAGAAAGCTCACCTGCAGGCCCAGCACGCTCACCGTCTCGCCGCGCCCGTTGGACGGCAGCCAGCCCAGGTAAACGGAGAAAAACATGATCAGCACCAGCCCCACCCAAAACGTCGGCAGCGAAAAACCGACGATGGAGCCGGCCATGATGCTGCGGCCGATAAACCCATCGGGTTTCAGTCCCGCGATCAGCCCCAGCGGAATGCCCAACGTGACCGCCATCAGCATCGCCACCAGCGCGAGCTCAATGGTCGCGGGCATTTTGGACAGAATCAGTTCCAGCGCCGGCACGCCAAACACGAACGACCGGCCGAGATCACCCGACAGCGCGCCCTTGAGGAACACGCCGAATTGCAGGTACAGCGGCTTGTCCAGCCCCAGCGCCACGGTGGCGCGCAGCCGCTCCACCTCGTCGGCTTGCGGGTTGACGAGCAGCTCGATCGGGTTACCGATGGCGTACACGCCCAGAAACACGAGTATCGCCATCACCAGCAGGACAAAGCCGGATTGGGTCAGACGGCGGAGGGTATAGGCAAACATTGGGCAAACATCAGGCGAACATCGGTTGGGTTGAGGTCGGCGAAAGCGGGTGGCTTGCGCGAATTTCGTGGAGTGCTGACTTCTTGGAAAGGAGAGCGCGATTCAACTCTTATCTTAATCGTTTCGAAGCTGGCATACACACTGAGTCGAGAGAATACATGTTCACCGGCTACTCAGCATTAGGAGGCGGGCATGAAATGGAGGGTCACCATTTACAGCCGGACCTCGGTTGCGCCCTTGTATTTTGGGTTGTCATAGAACAGCACGCGCTTGCCCTTATCCCACTGCATTGTCCCGTTCGTGAATGGTTCGCGCATGTCCGCAGTATTCGCCTTCAGGTAGGCTGCGATTTGCGAATCCGGCACTCTATCTTTGAAGATTCTGACTCGCATCGTCAACAGATTCATCAGCCGGTTCTTGGCATGCATGGATTTGATTAGCTCAAATGACATGCTTGGTTGAATATACTCGGCGCTTGCCGAGAAACGTGGATCAGTTTCGTTTTTCTCCATTTCTTTGAAACATTTGTATGTGTTCACGGCGCCGTCGTCCAGCAAGCTCGCAGGTCCGCTAGCGATTTCTATCACCCGCTTCGCATGTCGGTAATGTCGATTGGTTATGTAGTTTGGGAATATCGCTTTTCTACCCTCTTTGAATTCATAGGACTGCATAAAAAGGGCATGCTCGGAGCGCATGATTCCAGGAATATTAAAGCGCGCAATGTTTCCTGCCGCGAGTAGCGTGATGAGTTCATCGTAGTGGTTGTCAATCAGATGGGGCGCACGAAATAGCAGCGACTCAATGACAGAAAGGCTGATGCCTTCGTTTACCAAGTTAACTGCTACCTCCAACCAAATGCCGCCCGTAGAGTTCATGTTTCGCAAAAATACGTGTTGATCTGCCCATTTGCGATAGGCTTGGGTTGCGCGTCCCTCGGTACGATCTACCTTGATCTCTACTGCCGCTAATTTGGCTGCGACCATGAACGGGGTAGCCCGACCCAGAGAATATCCCGGCGCAGTCGCCATTTTCTGTATTTGTCGATAGCGGGACAGTAATTCGGCGTTATCGCGAAGAGTTTGCGTTGCCTCCTCGATAGGCGCGCATTTTGGATCTTGATCGAATGGCTCGTAGTCATCCGTCCAACAATCCATGCGCATTTGATCCCACTTGATTTTCAGCGAATTCGATTCTTCCGTTCGCTTTTCAGGGCTGGCGTCGCTATTCATTCCCCACATCGCTGCAAAAGTGCGCCCATAGGCCATGAAGTCCTGTCCCGCTGGCGCACTCAACCCCAGCAGCCCAATCGAGGCATTATTTTGATCATTTGGTTTTTGAGCAGTTGCAAAAAAAGTAGCGGCCTCTTCATCGAGAGGCTCATCGCGCGCAATTGCGGCACAGCCAACCTCACCCAAGGAAAGCGTACAAATGATGAAGCAGCTGCAAATACGAAACATTGTGATTATTCGACCTATCTCTCTCATCAATTCTTCTTCACAAACCGAACCTCATCGCCAAACAATGCAGGATTGCGCAAATTGTCCTTCAGTAATTTCTGCATCACGGCGGAGTCATTCGTCTCCTTCGGAATGGCCTCGGGATTGACGGCGCGCATGACGAGGCTCCTGGCATCCGCGGAGAGCGTGTAAATCAGGTAGGCATACTTGCGCTCGGAAGAGTCGATGTCCTGAACACTGATGAACGCGGTGTTGCCGACGTCGGAATGGAATGCCTGAAACAGATCGCCGTTGTAGGAACAGATGTAGATCGAGTCATTCAGCTTTCGCACCTTCATCTTTTCCTGCCCGTCGTTCGTGACCCAGTTACCCAATAGGCGGTCGTCGACTTTACGCGTTGCGCTGGGTGTAATCGGCACCTTGAAGTTGCAGCCGCTGAAGGCCAGCACGCAGAACGCAACCATGATGCAGCCCGCGAGTCTTCGGACAAACGCACGATCGATCTTCATGTTTCACCCCTCATCATTTTGACTATGAGCCGGTCCCAGTGGGAACTTCTATTAATCCTGTCATCCCGGCGCACAATCACAAGGGTTGCGCCGGGCAAGGATCCAAGTTTTTGTAAGCATATGATGCATTAGCGAAAATTGGGCCAAGCCATTGCATTGGCTTGGCGTTCAGCGGGCGCAGAGCCCGCTCTGCGAATTCCCCGCTTCACCCCCGGACAAAATCCGGGGCGACAGAAATTGGGTTTTGAGAAGTTCCCAGTATACAAACTCCAGCACTGGCGCGCTTCACCAGCCATTTTCGGCCTGTGAGCCGCACCAGTGCTTGAGTTTAATATGTAGCTTCACAAGTACGCCTACTCTTCATCCCAGTCTTTCCAATCCACCTTGTGCGCCTCGCGATAGAGGTTAACGGCCCGACCGACCGTGGGGCAAAAAATATTGTGGCCGATGATGTCGAGGGTGCCGTAGTGGTTCAAGCGGTCCTTGACCGGCCCCTTCATGCCGGCAAACCACAGCTCGATCCCCTGCTGCGTCAACTCGCCATGCAACGTGGTCAGGACTTCGGCGGCGGTTAAGTCCACATCGGAAATAGCGTCGGCCGCGACCACGACCCGTTGCGTGGGTGTGGGTGCGACCGCGACCGCGCGATGCACCTGCTCGCGAAAAATTTCCGCGTTGGCGAAGAAGAGTTGCGCGTCCCAGCGAAATAGCACTAGGCCCGGCACCACGCGGCCTTCCGGATGACGGGTGACATCGTGGTAGCCCTTGGCGCCATCGACACGCGCGAGCACCGCGAAGTGCGGGTGCCATGCGTTCCACACCAGCACCAGCATGGCGAGCGCGATGGTGATGAAGATGCCCTCGATCACACCCACAAAGGCGACGCCCAGAAAGCTGATGACCGACAGCGCAAATTCGATGCGGCGCAAGCGCGCCAGCTCCCACATGCCGGGAATGTCCGCGAACGACACGCACGCGGCAATCACCACCGCGCCCAGCGCGGCGCTCGGCAAGCTTTGCAAAAGCGTCGGTGCGAACAGCAGCAATATTGCGATCGCCAATGCCCCCACCAGTCCCGTCACCTGCGTCCTGGCGCCGGCCGATTCCGCCACCGGCGTGCGCGACGCGCTGCTGCTGATGGAAAAACCCTGGAACACACCGGTGGCAATATTGGCGGCGCCGATCGCGATCATTTCCTGATTCTGGCTGACCTGATAGCCGCCGCGTTGCGCAAGCGCGCGCGACAGCAAGCTGGTATCGGCGAACGACAGTAAAGAAATGATGAGCGCGCCCGGCAGCAACTGCATGACTTCGTCCAACGTCACGTCGGGAAAGCGAAAATTCGGCAGCCCATGCGGCAGTCCACCGACCACGGAGAGTTGTGTCGTCTGCGAGAGATCGAACCACGCTGATACCAGGGTAGCCAGAACCACCGCAATCAGGATGCCGGGCCATTGCGGGCGAAAGCGTCGGACCAGCAAGATCACCGCAAGGCAGGTAGTGCCGATCATGAGCGCGACGGAATTTGTCCGGCCACCCGCGATGCCTTCAATCAACAGCATGGCTTTCTCCGGCAAGGTCTCGGCCTTGATCGCGAAGCCGAACACTTTCGGCAACTGTCCGATGATGACCGTGAGCGCAATGGCGTTCAGGAAACCGAGGCGTATCGGTTTCGACAGCAAGTCGGCGATCATTCCCAGGCGCGCGAAGCCGATCAGCAATGAGCAAGCGCCGGACAGAATCGCCAGCATACCCGCGAGTGCAATGGCATGCTCAACGCCGCCGCCCGCAAGCGGCAGGATCAGCGCGGCAATCACCGCGGCCAGGGTGGAATCGGGCCCCAGCACCATGATGCGGCTCGGGCCAAAGATCGCGTAGGCGATCAGGGGAATGATGGTTGCGTAAAGGCCGTGAATCGCCGGCACGCCGGATGCCTCCGCATAACCCATTCCCACCGGCACCAGAATGGCGGTGAGTACCAGCCCGGCAACCACGTCATGCATGAGCCAGGCGCGCCGGTATTCGAGCAGCGTGGCAAGTCCCGGTGCCCAGCGCCGCAAGAAGCGCGGCGCCACTGTGGGAGGAGTGACTGAAGGCGCGGGCACGTTACTCAAGCGAAAGGCGGGCGTATTTGAAAAATGTTGTCAGCGACCCAACGAAAACGGCATGCGGAAAACTGGCCGGCGCCGATCTCACCGCGCCGCCGGAAATCCACACAAGATTGCAATAATTCACTTACTTTCCCAAAGGCTTGATCATCAGCGCGTTGAAGCGGCGCTGCGCACGAGGCGTCACCGTCAGGCCTTTTTTTGTCGCAAAATCAAAGATCGGATAGAACACCGGAATCAGCGGCTGGTCCGCCATCGCGAAACGGATGGCGCGACCCAGCAATTCGTTGCGAAGTTCGTTATCCATGGTCTGCAGCGCATCGGTGAGCAACTGATCGACAACGGGATTGGTGTAGCGCGTGCGATTGGCGGTGCCGAAACCCTTGGCGGGGATGGAAGTGGCGACCAGCGCGCGCAGGCTGTTGGCGGCTTCTTCCGCACCGTACTGTGCTGTGAAGGCGCTGAAATCCTGTTTGGACGCGCGCGAGAAGAACAGGCTCCCCGGGAGGGTTTCAACTTCCGCTTTCAGGCCCAGGCGCGTCCACATCTGCGCGACAGCTTGCGCGACCGAGGCGTCATTGGGATAGCGGTCATTGGTGGCGTGCAGGACGATGCGAAAACCGTCCGCCCAGCCGGCTTCCTTGAGCAGCGCCTGCGCCTTGACGAGATCGAAGGGATCCGGTTTCAAGCCTTTCAGTGAGCCGGGAAACCGCTCATCGAGTAATTGCGACGCGGGAATGCCGCTGCCATCCATCATGCGTGTCACGATCAGGGCGCGGTTGATGGCCAGTGAGAGCGCTTTTCGCACGCGCGGATCCTGTAACGGATTCTTGTCCAATGCTTTGCCATCCTTGGCGGTAACGAAAGGCGAAACCGCGCGTGCGGAATCGAGTCCGATGTAGTGCACCAGTGCGGCCGGGCCATGGAATAACGAAAATTTGCCGTCGCCCTTGATTCGCGCCAGATCGGCACTGGGCACCGCGTCGATGGCATCAACCTGCCCGGACAGCAGGGCCGCAAGGCGCGTCGGGTCTTTGGCGATGACGCGTTCGGTGACCTTCGCCCATGTCGGCTTCGGCCCCCAGTATTTGTCGAATCGCTCGACCACGAGTTGCTCGCCATTTTTCCACTCAACCAGTTTGTATTGACCGGTGCCGATGGCGGCTTTCCCGGAATTGAAGTCCTGCGTGGTCATGCCCTTGGCGGCAGTGGCGGAGACGATGAGCACGTTGGCGAGATCGTTCGGCAGCATCGGTGATGGCGCCACGGTCTTCATCTGGATCGTATGGTCGTCGAGCTTGACGATCTTCTCGACGCTGCGGGTGAACTGGGAAAAGGAGTTGGGCGAGTTCGGCACATTGGGCACGCGCTCCCAGGTGAAGATCACGTCGTCGGCAGTAAAAGGCGCGCCGTTATGAAATACCACACCCTTGCGCAGCTTGATTTCCCAGGTGAGATTGTCAAGGTTCTTCCATGACTCAGCGAGCTGCGGGCGCGGTACCAGCTTTTCGTCAAGCACCGCGAGTTTTTCGTAAATCATCTCGTGCGATGAACCGGTAGGAAAGGCGGAGAAGAAATGCGGGTCCAGCGTATTCAGTTCGAGCTTGGTGCCGAGCGTCAGCGTCTGCGCGGAAAGCGGCGTGGAACAGATCAGCATTGCCGCGATGAGGATTCGTCGTATCGTCATGATCTGCCCCTTTGTGAGTAGTGCGATGATTATCGCGGTTGGGTGGTGGCGGGGTCAATGCGCGGCGGTTATCATGGCGCAATGAATACTTCACGAAATTCCCAAAAGCCCCGCATTGCCGTGGGCACCTTCATGCTCGAATCCAACGCGCACTCGCCCGTGGCGACACGCGAAGAGTTCGCGCAAAATTATTTGATGTTCGGTGACGAGATGGCTGATGACTGGCAGGCCGAACACCCGCGCGGCGCCACATGCATGTCCGGCTTCGTCGACGGCATGAACGCAAGCGGTGAATGGGCGCCGCTGCCCTTAATCGGCACCATGGTCGGCGCCAGCGGGCCGATCGACCAGACATTCTTCGATGAAGTCGTGCGCGAAATGACCGCGCGCCTGAAAGCGGTGATGCCGGTGGACGGCGTGTTCCTGTCGCTGCATGGCGCCGCCATTGGCACGGTGGAGGTTGACCCGGATGGTGTGCTGCTGGAAGCAATCAGAAAGATCGTCGGCCCGGATATTCCGATAATCGCCACGCTCGACCTGCATGCCAACGTGTCGGCCAAAATGGTGGCGAATGCCGATGTGCTGGTGGTGTACCGGACCAATCCGCACATCGACATGTTTGAGCGTGGCCAGGAATCCGCGGCGCTGATGCGCGAAATATTCGCGGGTGAAAAGGCGACGGCGGCATTCGTGAAACTGCCGTTCATTCCGCCCTCGGTCACGCAAAACACCAAGTCCGGGCCGTATGCCGACATCATCGCCTACGGGCAATCGAAGGTTGATTCACGAGTGATGAACGTCTCGGTGGTGAGTGGTTTTTCGTTGGGCGATACGGTCAAGAACGGTATGTCGGTGATTGTTACTACCCGCAATGATGCGGCACTGGCGAAATCGCTCGCGACGAATATCGCGCAACGCACTTGGGACGAACGCCATCGCTACATCCCGAAACTCACCACCATTGACGAAGCAACGCGCATGGCGCTTACGTGCGGCCGCGAATCATCGCGCCCCGCATTGCTGTTTGCCGACGTCGCGGACAATCCCGGTGGCGGCGGACGAGGTAATACGGTGTGGATTCTGAAGGCGTTTCATGAGGCAGGCGTGGAGGGTGCGTTATTAGGTGTGTTCTTCGATCCGGAACTCGCAAAGGAAGCGCACGATCTAGGCAAGGGCGCAACATTCCACGCGCAATTCAACCGCAACGAAACTCATCTGCTGTCCGGCAAATTTGCCGCCGACGTGGTGGTTGAAGCATTGCACGACGGCAACATTGTTGGCCGGCGCGGCATCTCCGCTGGGCACCAGATCATTCTCGGGCCGATGGCGTTGCTGAAAGTTGGCGGCATTCGTGTCGTTGTCATCAGCGTGCGCCAGCAATGCAAGGACACGGCGATGTTCGAAGTCTTTGGCATCGACATCGCGAAAGCAAGAGCGGTGATTGTCAAATCGCGCGGCCATTTTCGCGCGGCGTTCGATTTACTGTTTCCCGACGAACGCATCATCGAAGTCGATGTGCCCGGCCTCACCACACCGATCTTGTCGCGCGTACCTTACAAGAATGTGCCGCGGCCGATATTTCCGCTCGACGCGGATACCGAGTGGGTGGCTTCCGCCGGATGAAAAAAGAAAAAGGCGCAACCAAGTGCGCCTTTTTCCTGGTGTTACCAGAAGAAATTCCTGCTTGTCACTTCGCCGGCTTCAAGCCCATTGCCAGCGTGTACTGATCGGTGCGCGCGATGTATTTCACACCTTTCACCGCCGCCCAGGTCGAGACCTCGTAATGCAATGGGATAAGTCCGACATCGCCCATCACCATTTCCGCCGCCTGCTGGATCATGGATTCGCGCTTTTTGTCGTCCATGGTGACCAGCGCAGCGGACAGCACCTTGTCGAACGCCGGGTTGGAGTAACGCCCCCGATTGGTCACGCCCATGCCCTTGTCCTTGTCATACGTTGCCAGCAGCGAACGCATTGACGAACCCTGTTCGCCCGATTCGGTGCCCCAGCCCAGCAGCATGTAACCGAACTCCAGTTTGGTGGCGCGGGTGAAATACACGTTAGATGGCATCGTCTCGACTTTGGTGTCGATGCCGACGCGCGAATAGAACTGCGCGATCGCCTGCAGGACGTTGGCATCGTTGATGTAGCGATTGTTCGGGCCATGCAGGGTCATCGCGAAACCGTTCGGGTAACCGGCTTCGGCGAGCAGCTTCTTTGCACCTTCCGGATCAAACTTTGCCGGCTTCAATTTTTTGCTGGTGCCGTAGAAAAAATCCGGCAACAGTTGCCCGGCGGCAACGGCTTTCTTTTCCATCACACGATCGACGATGGCATCGCGATTGATCGCCATCGACAAGGCCTTGCGCACGCGCACGTCGCGGAACGGATTTTTGTCGAGCGGCTTGCCATCCTTGGCAGTCACAAACGGCGGCGATTTATCGGTGCTCTGGTTCAGGTGCACGTAGATCACGCGGTTGGACACTTTGTCGACCAGCGAGTAGTTTTTGTCGGCCGAGAGTTTGGTGATGTCCGCGGTGGGCACGGTCTCGATGAACTCGACGCCGTTAGATAACAACGCGGCAACCCGTCCGGCCGGACTGGTGAGGATCTTGAATGTGACCTTGTCCCACGGCTCTTCGCCGCCCCAATAGCCATAGTTGGCTTTCACGACGATCCGCTGGTTGGGTATGTACTCGACGAACTTGTAGGGTCCGGTACCAATGGCCGCCTTGCCGGAGTTGTAATCTTCGGTTGTAGCTTTGTCGCCGTGCAATTTGGAAATGATCATTACCGAGGCCAGGTCGGATGGCAGCAAAACGTGCGGCGTGGCCGTCTTGAAAACGATGGTGTAGGGATCGACGATCTTCACGTCGACGATCGGTTTGACGAAGGTGCCGAACGATGACGGGCTGTTCGGTACATTGGGTGCGCGCTTCAGCGTGAACGCCACGTCCTCGGCGGTGAAAGGTGAGCCATCGTGAAAGCGCACATTCTTGCGCAGCTTGAATTCCCACGTCAGGTCGTCGATGGCCTTCCAAGATGTGGCCAGCCCCGGCACCAGTTTCTGATTCTCGTCGCGCTTGATGAGCGGCTCGAACAAATGCAGCATCATTGAATTGTTCGGCGACAGGTTGTGATAGTGCGGATCCATCGAGGTGATGGCCGCCTGCAGGCCGATATTGATATCGCGCGGCTTGCTTTGCGCGGCGGCGGGCAGCGCGGTGGTGAGCAGTAGCGCCAGAAAGCCGGAAATGAACAAGCGGGAAAGTAGAAAACGAGATGCGCGAATCATGTGGTTCTCCATTGTTGTAATGTTGCATGGCGAGCTGCGCGTGTGCCGAATAGTGATAATAGCGGAATCCGCGTTGCATGCGGTGTCACGGAGGATAGGTGAAAGCCATGATCATGATCGACAGTTTTGAAAAAATGCTGGCGAGCGGGAAGGACAATCCCTTGCTGAGGTTTTCGCTCGGCAATGAATATCTAAAGGCGCAGGATGCCGTTCGGGCTGTCGAGCATTTACGCGCGGCGGTCGCGCAGGATGCCGGCTATTCGGCTGCCTGGAAGTTGCTCGGCAAGGCGCTTGCGCAGGCGGGCGATAGAGAAGGTGCCCAAGGCGCATACAAATCTGGTATTGCGGCGGCGACTGCAAAAGGCGACAAGCAGGCGGCGAAGGAGATGGCGGTTTTCTTGAAGCGGCTGGACTCGGTTGAGTGACACAAACTCAAGCACTGGTGCGCCTTTCCGGGCACTAATGGCTGGAAAGGCGCACCAGTGCTTGAGTTTACGTTTCGGGAACTTCTATTAACCACATCCCCGTTCACCCTGAGCTTGTCGAAGGGTCTCGTGGTGCATGGTAAAACAAGCACTTAGAGTAAGTGTGGTTCGACAGGCTCACCACGGAGGGGGTAAATAGAAGTTCCCTTTCAGGCGATCATCGTCCTGGAAAGAAACTCGCGAATGCGCGGCGCGCTGATGGTGCCATCGACAACCGCTTCGCCAATGCGTTTCAATAGAATCAGCCGAATCGCGCCGCCTTCATTTTTCTTGTCGCGGCCCATGTGATCGAGCATTTCGTCGGGTGAGATGCGATCCGGAAAGTCGGCGACCAACCCCGCGCGCGCGATCAATTTCAGCGCGCGATCACACGAAGCTCTGTCGAGCATGCCGAGTTCATTTGAAAAACGTGCTGCGAGCGCCATGCCGCAGCCGACGGCTTCCCCGTGCAACCAGACGCCATAGCCAAGCGCCGACTCAATGGCGTGGCCAAACGTATGGCCAAGGTTTAGCAGCGCGCGCCCACCCTCCACGGCGGTTTCACGCTCATCCTCCGCAACGACCTGCGCCTTGATCTCGCACGAGCGCCTGATCGCATAAGCCAGCGCATCACCATCGCGCTTCAGCAGCGCCTCCATGTTTGCTTCCAGCCATTCAAAGAACGCCGCGTCGAGGATCAAGCCGTACTTGAGTACTTCCGCCAGGCCGGAACGAAGTTCGCGCTCGGGCAATGTCGCGAGCGTGTCAGTGTCGGCCAGTACCAGCTGCGGCTGGTAGAAGGCGCCGATCATGTTCTTGCCCAACGGGTGATTGATGGCGGTCTTGCCGCCGACCGAGGAATCGACTTGCGCAAGCAGCGTGGTGGGAATCTGGATAAATGGCACGCCGCGCTGGTAGGTCGCGGCGGCAAAGCCGGCAATGTCGCCGATGACGCCGCCACCCAGGGCGATGATCGTGGTTTTGCGATCGCAGCGGTTTGAAAGCAACGCGTCGAAGATACGATTCAGCGTCGGCCAATCCTTGAAGACTTCGCCATCCGGGAGAATGATCGGCACGACTGCGACGCCGGCATCGGCAAGCGCCAGCAAAAAGCGCTCCCCGTATAAGGGCATCAGTGTCTCATTGGTGACCATGGCAACGCGCGGCTGGGGAAGGAATGTCTGGAGGCGCGCGACATCATTCAGCAATCGCGGACCAATGACGATCGGGTAGGCACGATCGCCTAACGCCACTTGCAGCGTGGTTGGTGCTGAGGATGCGATATTCATTGGCTAATGTCGATAATTGTCAGGTGGTTGTTGTGTTCGTCGATGCTTCCGGCGCGGGTTCTGCAGGTGGCCAAAGCTGACGACGGGCCAGCTCTTCAGCAATATCATGGACCAGTTTGCTCGCACTTTGGCGTCCGGTTTCAACGACCACGTTAGCCGTTTGGCGATAGAGCGGGTCGCGCGTCTCGAGTAGCGCCTTCAGGATCTCGCGTGGATTGTCGGCTTGCAGCAGTGGGCGCCGTGAATCATGCCTGGTGCGCTGCCAGAGATGGTCCAGGCTGGCGTGAAGATAGACGACGACGCCAGTCTGTCGGAGCGCACGGCGATTCTCTTCGCGTAATACAGCGCCACCACCGGTGGCGAGCAGGATGCCCTCGCGACGGCACAGTTCGCCCATTAATTGAGCCTCGCGCGCGCGAAACCCGGCCTCGCCCTCCAGTTCGAAAATCGTCGCGATGGAGACGCCGGTGTGCTGGAGCATTTCGTGGTCGGCATCGACAAATGGCAGTTTCAGTTTTCGCGCCAGCGCTTTGCCGATGGTGCTCTTCCCGGAGCCAGGCATGCCCACCAGATAGAGGTTGTGTTTTTCGCTAGGCGGCATGATTCATCAACAGTTTTGTTTGCATTTGATCAAAGGCTTCAGACGCCGTGCTTTGCCAGATACAAGACGTGCAATCCCGTTTGGGCGCTGCGTTGACGATGGCCAATTATCAAACAAAACGGGGCGCCCTTGCGAGCGCCCCGTTCAGTTAGCAGGAGATTATCTTAATAATTAATCAGAATACGCTCCAATTCGACGCCGCCTAACGGACGGTCAACGATTCCTTGATAATGCGCGGCGTGATGAAAATCAGCAGTTCGGTCTTGTCCGATTGTTTGATGGTCTTCTTGAAAAAGTTTCCGATCACCGGAATATCACCCAGCAACGGTACCTTGGTGACGTCGGTACGCGTCACGGTTTCAAAAATGCCGCCGAGTACAGCCGTGTCACCGTTGTCGACGAGTACCGATGTTTTCAGCGTCTTGGTGTCAATGGACGGGATGCCAGCAAAAATCTGTCCAACAGAATCCTTCTTGATTTCCAACTCCATCAGAATCTTGTCGTCAGGCGTTATTTGTGGCGTTACGTCAAGCGACAGGATTGCCGGCTTGAACTGAATCGTCGTACCGCCGCTCGCCGATTGGGTCGCATAGGGGATTTCCGTGCCTTGGGTAATCGTGGCTTTCTTCTTGTCAGGCGCAACGATGCGTGGATTCGAGACCACCTTGCCGCGTCCATCCGATTCAAGTGCGGACAACTCAAGCTCGATCAAATTGCTGTTCGCAATATTCAGGATATTGATACCCAGCGAGCCTGCCGCGCCGATGACGGGCAAATTAACGGCGATTGGCGTGTCCGTGTTCAGTGGTTTGACGCCGCTGGAAATGTTGTGGGCGTTATCGATATTGCCGGCGACGCCGATGTTGCGTCCTTGCTGCGTGGACCCTGCCGCAAAATTGAACTTCGCGCCGAGCTGCGATCCCCACTTATCATCGGCGATGACAATGCGCGCTTCAATCAGCACCTGCCGAACCGGAACGTCCAGTTGTGCAATCAAACGCCGCACTTCATCAAGCTTTGAGCCGGTGTCATTGATGAAAATCGTATTGGTACGTGCATCCGACGTTGCACTACCGCGTTTGGAAAGAATGCGTTGATCCTTGTCCGAAACCAGCTTCTTTACGTCGTCCGCTTTTGTGTATGAAAGCTGGAAGCTTTCGGTGCGCAGCGGTTCCAGTTCGGAAATCTGTTGGCTCGCCTCCAGTGCCAGCTTTTCCTTGGTGGCTAATTCATCCGATGGCGCAATCAGTACGACGTTTCCGTTCTTGCGCTTCGACAGTCCCTTCGCTTGCAAGATGATATCCAGCGCCTGATCCCATGGCACATCCTTCAAGCGTAACGTCAAACTGCCGCCAACCGTGTCACTGGTAATGATATTCAAGCCCGTGAAATCGGCGATCACCTGCAATACCGCGCGCACTTCGACGTTCTGGAAATTGAGCGAGAGCTTTTCGCCGCCGTAGCCAATCACGCCCTGAACCATCTTGTTCGGATCTTCCTTGAGCTGCTTGATCTCGACAATGAACTGGGTATCGGTCTGGTAGGCAGAATATTCCCAAAGTCCTTTTGGTTCAATGATGAGGCGGGTGTTCGCGCCCTGATCAATGACGTCGACAAATCGAACGGGTGTGGCGAAGTCAATGACATCCAGACGCCGCACCAGATTACGCGGAATGGTGGTGTTGATGAAGTCAACCAGGATGCTCTTGCCTTGCTGGCGAATATCAATGCCGGTGCTGGCCGAGGAAAGATCCACGATTACGCGGCCCTCACCATTCGCACCACGACGGAAATCGATATCGCGCAGGCTTTGTTTCTGTACACCCAGTGTTGCCGAAGGTTCCGCAAACTTGGTGACCGCCGCGGATTCCTTGACGGCGCTTTGCAGGGTATTGTCCAGCGTCACGACCAGCGAATTGCCGTCCAGCACCGAGGTGTAGCTGAGCGAACGGGAAAGATTCACCACCAGCCGCGTGCGTCCCGGGACTTCGACGACGCTGACGGAACGGATATCTCCCTCACCGATGTCAACCGTATTCTTGCCGAGCCCATTGGAGACGCCGGGAAGGTCTATGGCGATACGCGCAGGGTTTGTGACGGTAAAACCGGGAGGAGCAGCGGGCAAAGCATCCTTGAAATTGACGCGAATGACCACTTTGCCGCCTTGGAGCGTGGAGGTATCGATGGATTGAAGAAGGTTGGCCTGAGCCGCTTGAGCATGTGCGGTGGCACTGAATACCATCCCCGCCAAAATGGCGGCATACGCGAACAAGCGTCCCGCAAGCGATCGAGCAGTGTTTGTCCGGTTTGTTTGAATCACGATTTGCCTCCCACAGTTCCTTCGAGCAGCGGCAGCACACTTTGGCGCTCCGTCCAGTCTCCGGCGGTGTCTTGAACGATTTCTTTCAATTTAACTTCGGTGTCGGTGATTTCGGTGATAAGACCAAAATTCTGACCCAGATAATTGCCTTTTTTCACGCGATACAACGTTTTTTCTGCACGGACCAACGCGTAGGTCACACCTGCCTGCGATAACGTACCAACCATCTTCAACTGTTCCAGCGGGTACGCTTCGAGCGGCTCCTTCCGGCGGTTCATGTCCGGCGCCAAGCCGCTGCTGTCGTTTTGCTTGATCGCAAGCTTGCGCGGCTTGAACGGGTCGGGCAGGTCGAAGCCTTCGTAGGCGAATGGCGCAAACGGTTTTACCTGCGGCAAGGGATCGATCTTGCGTACGACGCTCTTGTCTGATTCCTTGACGAACTGGCGCAGATCGGAAAACCCTTCGCCGCACGCGGCGAGCATCAGAAGCGGGGTGAAGATCAACGCATATTTGGCGTGGCGCTTCATCATTTGCCTCCCGCCGGTTTGGCTGGCGCGCCGGGTTTGGCCGCGCCCTTTGCCACTTTTCGTTGCGCGGCGACTTCATCCGGGTCCAAATACCGATATGTCTTGGCTACCGCTTCCATGCTCAAAGCGCCTTCCTTGCCAAGGTCAACCTTGAGGTCATTTAGCAGCACAATACGCGGCAGCTTCGCCACGTCGCTGGCAAAAGCGCCCAGGTCATGATAATTGCCGACGACTTTCAGGTTGATGGGACGCTCGGCATAAAACTCGGTGGTGGTTTCCGCCGCCGCCGGCTTGAAAAGATCGAATTGCAGGCCGCGGCCCAATCCGGCCTGATTGATGTCGATAAGTAAGGCATCCATTTCAGAACGAGTCGGCAACTGTTTCAAAAGCGCACCAAAGGACTGCTCAATCTCGGCACGTTGCTGCTGATAAGCCTCAAGGTTAACGGCCAATTTTTTCTTTTCAAGGAAAGTTGTTTTGAGCTCGGTTTCCTTTTTTTCCTGCGCCTCGAGATTGTCCAGCTGGTCCTTGTAAAAAACAAAGTAGCCCGCCACCAGAATGAGCACAAAAATCAGGAGAAACGCGGCCACCTTGAACGGCCATGGCCAATTTCCCGGATTCTTGGTATCAAGTTGTTTGAGTTCCTCAAGCCACTTGTTCATGCTTTTTTCTCCGCAGTTTTTGCGGGATCAGCCTTCTTGGGCGCCCCTTTGCTATCTTCAGCTTTGGCTCGCCTGATGCCGAAATCGAGGCTGAATTCATTGGCGCGTTGACTGTTTACCGTGACGGCCTTGATTTCGATGAGATTCGGATTCTCGAGGTAAGGGGAGGCCTCAATGTTGCGCATGAATGCGGATACCCGCGCATTCGATTGCGCGTAGCCCGTGACATTGATCTTGGTGCCGGTCTGTTTGATCGACTTCAGATAAAGCCCCTCTGGAAGCTGCCGTAACAGCTGGTCGAGCAAGTAGACAGGTTCCGAGCGATTGCTCTGCAGCCCCTCGACAACTTGCTTCTTGCCCAGTAGCGATGCTGTTTCCTCGCGGATTTTCTTGATCTCGTCGATCTGTTTTTCCAGTTTGGCGATTTCGTCGTTAAGGTACTTGTTACGGCCCATCTGGTTTTCAACCTGACCGTCGAACAATACCCAGAGCAGCGCTGCCACGGCCAGTCCGAGAACGGCGATGCCGCCGGCCAGAACCGCGAACTGCTTCTGGCGCTCCTTGCGTCTTTCTTCGCGGTGTGGAAGTAGATTTATGCGCATCATGCTGGGTCAAACCTCCGCATGGCGAGGCCACACGCGACCATCAGCGCCGGGGCGTCTATGGTTAACTGGCGGGGCTTGATTTTTGAGGACAACGCCATATTGGCAAAGGGATTTGCCACCATGGTGTGTACCTGGGTGCGTTGGTCGATCATTTCCTCGAGACCATCCAGCGCCGCACTTCCGCCGCAAAGCAGGATGTGATCAACTTTGTTGAATTGCGTGGACGTAAAGAAAAATTGCAGTGCTCTCGAAACTTCAAGCACAACTTTTTCATTGAACGGCTGCAGCACATCAGTGTGGTAGTTGTCCGGAAGCCCACCACTCTTCTTGGCAACCTCGGCTTCTTCCATGGGCATCCCGAACTGGCGAGAGATGTCCTGTGTCAGCTGATAGCCACCCAATTGCTGTTCTCGCGAGTATACCTGCTGATCCTCGTGCATGACGGTCACACGCGTGGTCAGGGCGCCGATATCGACAATGGCCGTGACGTCTTTGCTTTCAATGCCGGTGGCAGAACCCTTGATCATTTCAAAAGCGGCCAGCGAGGCGTAGGATTCCACATCCATGACCGTGGTTTTCAATCCTGCGGCTTCCGCAACGGCAACCCGATCCTCAATCTTTTCCTTGCGCGACGCAGCAATCAGCACTTCAACTTCCTCTTCGCTGTTCGGTGCCGGGCCGATCACCTGAAAATCGAGATTGACCTCGTCCAGACTGAAAGGGATGTACTGGTTTGCTTCGGACTGGACTTGATATTCCATGTCTTCGTCACGCTGATTGCCGTTCAGCAACACTTTCTTGGTGATGACCGCGGAAGAAGGCAACGCCAAGGCAATGTTCTTGATGCGCGTCGCCATTTGCTTGTGGGCTCGCTTCATGACTTCGCCCGCCGCTTCGATATTGGCGATGTTGCCGTCGGTGACGGTATCTTTTGGCAAGGGCTCGATAACATACCGCTCAACGCGATAGAGGCCCTTGCCCGCTTCTGCAATTTCGACCATCTTGATAAAGGACGAGCTGATATCAACACCAATTAACGGCGGTGTCTTTGCCCTCAGAAAGTCGAACTGAGATGCCAGTTTTTCTTTAAACATGGTGGTTGCCTGGCCCTTGGAGTGATTTGAACTTACGGCCTTTTGTGAAACTTACGGCCTATTACGCACAAATTACATTAAATCCTAGCAACAAGCCGTGGACGTGTAAAGCAATTTCTTTCAAAGCTAGAAAAGACTTTAATTGCGCTGCAACATTCTTGAGGGCCACCATTGGGCCACCATTTCAACACATTACGGTCGCTTCCTTCAGCGAACTAGTGGCTTCCGACCGATATAATGGTCCCTCAAAAGTACACTCACAGGCCCACATGACCTTTCGCTGGTGGTTATATCCCGCTATCTTGCTTGTTTCGCTGGTACTCGTTGCGGTCGGCATTGTCACCTTGACCGTGATTCTGCTCTACCCGAATCTGCCCTCCATCGAAGCGGTAACCGACTATCGCCCAAAACTCCCTCTGCGAGTGTACACGGTCGAAGGCGAAGTCATTGGCGAATTTGGTGAGGAAAAACGTACTTTTGTCCGTGTTCAGGATATTCCCCTTGTGATGAAGCAGGCGGTTATCGCTGCGGAAGATGAGCGCTTTTACGATCACGGTGGCGTCGACTACCTGGGTTTGGCGCGCGCTGCGGTTACGAACGTGATGGCTGGGAAAATCAAGGGCGGAGCAAGTACGATTACTCAGCAAGTTGCCCGCAATTTCTTTTTGACCAACGAGCAAACGTTGACGCGCAAGGTTTCAGAGTGGCTACTCGCTTTCAAAATTGAGCGCAGCCTGAGCAAAGATCAAATTTTGGAGATTTATCTCAATCACATTTTTCTGGGTAATCGCGCGTTTGGTTTTGCGGCTGCAAGCCGCGTGTATTACGGGAAAGACCTGGGCCAATTGTCGCCCGGGGAAGCGGCAATGCTTGCTGGCATACCGAAAGCACCATCCCAGTACAACCCGTTTAACAATCTCAAACGCGCGACCCTTCGTCAGAATTATGTTTTGCGGCGCATGAATGAACTGCGTTATCTCAGTGATGACGCGACCAATCAGGCGAGGGCGGAAACGATCAAATTGAACCGCGAGCGGCAAATGTATGCGGTAAACGCCGAGCACGTTGCGGAAATGGCGCGACAGGAAGTGTTCGAGCAATACGGCGAGAAAGCCTATGTAAGCGGCATCCGCATTTACACCACCATTCGTAGGGCTGACCAGGAAGCAGCCAACTTGAGCTTGCGGCGCGGTGTCACGGAATACGACCATCGGCACGGCTTTCGAGGACCGGAGGGTTTCATCAAGCTGAGCGCCGAAAAAGAGGAAGCGGAAGAGTCGGCGGACGAGGCGTTGCAGGAAAAAGACATGGTCGGTGAACTAATGCCAGCGGTAGTACTGGAGGCCGATACGAAGCAAGTGACCGCTTACACAAAGCGCGGCGAAACCGTGAAGTTAAGCGGTGACGCCATCAAGTTTATCGCACGGTCATTAGGTGAAAAATCATCGCCGCTCAAGCCGGTCCGTGGGTCCGTTATCCGGCTCGGCCTGGATGAAAAAGGCGTGCGGGTCATTACACAACTGCCCAAAGTCGAGGCAGCGCTTGTCTCGGTCGAATCCGCTGATGGCGCAATTCGGGCGCTGGCTGGCGGATTTGATTTCACGGCCAACAAATTCAATCATGTCACACAGGCGCTCCGGCAGCCGGGCTCCAGTTTCAAGCCTTTCATTTATTCGGCGGCGCTCGAAAAAGGGTTTACGCCCGCCACGATTGTCAACGACGCGCCGGTCGTTTTTGACCCGGGTCGAAATGGCGGGCAGATTTGGGAACCGAAGAACTACGACGGTAAATACGATGGCCCGATGCGGCTGCGAACCGCTTTGGCCAAGTCGAAAAATATGGTTTCGATCCGCGTGCTTCAGGCGATCAGCCCGAATTATGCCCAGGACTACATCACGCGCTTTGGCTTTGACCCAAAGCAGCATCCGCCCTATCTGACTCTGGCGCTGGGTGCGGGCGCCACCACTCCGCTGCAAATGGCGGGTGCGTATTCGATTTTTGCCAACGGCGGTTATCGAATCAAACCGTACTTCATCAGCAAGATCACGGATGACAAGGGCGGCATCCTGTTCGAAGCATCACCGGAGCGCGCGGGCATTGAGGGAGAAACAGTGCCCCCAAGCGGGCAAAAAGTGGCCGAACGCGTCATAGATCCGCGTAATGCGTTCATCATGTCCAGTCTTATGCGTGACGTTGTGCGCTATGGCACCGGCGCGGGCGCGATGGCACTCGGTCGAAACGACCTCGCCGGCAAAACCGGCACCACCAACGATCACTATGACGCGTGGTTCGCCGGATTCAATCCTGGCTTGGTGGCGATTGCGTGGATTGGTTACGACAACCCGACGGATCTGGGTGACAAAGAGACCGGCGGTCGCGCTGCCCTGCCTATATGGATGAACTATATGGCGAAGGCACTAAAAGGAACCAAGGAGCTTCCCTTCGAGCCGCCTGCCGGCATCGTCACGGTTCCGTTGCCGGGCGAAGTAACCAAGGATGGAAGACAGGTGATGGAATTCATCTATGCTGAATCGCAGTCGAGTCTGCATGAGGGGCCGACAGGTTTGCGCGAAGCCAACAAACCCTCCGAAGAAGTTAAAAACCAGATTTTCTGATTTCTCTGATGACGCACCGCAACAGACCGGCCGACAAGCCCGCGGCAAAACCCAATCATGTCCGGCTACAAGGCGATCGGGAACGGCAAACAAATACTCGAGACAACACAAAGGCACGCATTGCGCAATCGGCTGCGAGGCTAATCGCTGAAGGCCAGACTGACTACCAGGCGGCGAAGCGGAAGGCTGCCCGGCAGCACGGCGTAACGGATCGCCACGCATTGCCGGATAACCATGATGTCGAATTGGCGTTGCGGGAACACTTCGCATTGTTTTCCGCTGACGCCCAATCGCAGGCACTGGCTGCATTGCGCGAAACGGCGATTCGCCTGATGTCGCGGCTGGAACAGTTTTCGCCCTGGTTGGTCGGTGCGGTGCTGAACGGCACCGCCAATGCATTCAGCGAAATCGAGCTTGAATTAGTCGGCATTGAGCCAAAAGATTTCGAGATCTATCTCCTGAATGCTGGCGTCGAGTATGAACTATGTGACCCACCCCGCCCGCGGCGAGTATCGGCGGCTCAAAAGACCCACGGAAAATATTGCATGGAATTCGACGAAGCACCCGTCACTGTCACGTTATATGAACATCACGCTGCCAGATTGTCGGCAAATGCCGGCGACCCCATCAAGAACAATCGCGCGCAACGTGTGGAGGCAGAAAATCGATTCCTGCAAGAAAAAGCCAAACCCTAGAACCGGCGCGGCTCACAGGACACAAATGGCTGGAAACGACCGCCTGTAAAGGAGTTTGGCTTATGGCCGCTTGAGCAAACGTGAAGCCTCAAGTGCAAAGTAGGTGAGGATTCCGTCGGCACCGGCGCGCTTGAATCCAAGTAGTGATTCCATCATGCACGCCTCACCATCGAGCCACCCGTTTTGTGCGGCGGCTTTCAGCATCGCGTATTCGCCCGAGACTTGGTACACGAAGGTGGGTGCACCGAACGTGGTTTTGCAGCGTGCCACAATATCCAGGTACGGCATGCCCGGTTTCACCATCACCATATCAGCGCCCTCCTGCAAATCGAGCGCAATTTCCCGTAAGGCTTCATCAGAATTGCCCGGGTCCATCTGATAATTCTTTTTGTCACTCTTGCCGAGACTGCCGGCGGAGCCGACCGCGTCGCGGAAAGGCCCGTAAAACGCGCTGGCATACTTGGCGGAATAGGCCATGATCGCGGTATGAATGTAGCCTTGGGTGTCGAAAGCCCCCCGGATTGCGCCAATGCGCCCGTCCATCATGTCCGAAGGTGCGACGATGTCAACGCCCGCCTCGGCTTGGCAGAGCGCCTGCTTCTGCAGAACCGTGATCGTTTCGTCATTGAGGATGTAGCCCGAATTGTCGATCAGACCGTCCTGCCCGTGGGACGTATAGGGATCGAGCGCCACGTCACAGATCACGCCCAGTTGAGGAAAGCGCTGCTTCAGCTCGCGCACAGCGCGTGGCACGAGACCACGCGAATTGAAGGCTTCCGCGCCGTCAGCGGTTTTTAGCGATACGTCGATGACCGGAAACAGGGCGATCGCAGGAATACCAAGTCCGACGGCCTCTTCGCAGACCGGAAATAGCATGTCTACAGACATACGTTCAATCCCCGGCATGGATGCGACCGCCTGGCGCTGTTTCTTACCGTCAAGAACAAAAACGGGATAGATGAAATCCGCGGATGACAAAGAAGACTCGCGCACCATGTCGCGGAGAAAGCCCGTACGGCGCAAACGTCGCATCCTGCGGGCAGGGAATTGGCCAATATTCATGAGAGGTTCCGAATCGTCCTGATCGTCTAGTTCTACGCCCGCGCTGGAAAACGCGCTGAAGAACAGCGTCGCCGTGCGGGCAAAATATTGATATTGAACTTTTGCATTACGTCGCCATCATATCGTATGAGGGGTTCGCTCCTCCCCGCTTCACCTCCCTGAGCGGGTGCTTATATCGGGGTAAAACTTGATCTAGGCTGTTCCAAGGGCACGGGATACCCCTTTTCCCGTGCCCTTTTCTTCTTTCTGACCGGAATAGGTTGGATATGGGGCCTTATTACGCGCGTACGGCGACGTATTTCACGGACGTGCAGCCATTCGCATCAAGCGCAACATTATTATTCGATTCCGCCGTCGAACAATCGCTCAATTGCTTTCTCAGCTTCTTCGATACCTTCTTTCTTGAGGCTGGAAAAAAGCTGTGCTGTCACATGGTGATTTGCGGCCTGCATTTGTTTGATGACCTTGCGCAGCGTGAGTGCTTGCTCGCTTCTGGATAGCTTGTCCGACTTCGTCAGCAGGCAATGCACCGGTTTCCCTGTGGGCAGGTACCAATCCAGCAGTTTGACATCGAGTGATTTCAGGGGATGACGGGCATCCATAATGAGAACCAACCCCTTCAGCGCGACACGGGTGCTGACATAGGCTGCCATCACACTTTGCCAATGCGCTTTTACCCGCGCAGGGACTTCCGCATAGCCGTAGCCGGGCAGATCAACCAGCGTACGGTCGTCGCCCAAGGAGAAAAAATTGATCAACTGGGTGCGCCCAGGTGTTTTCGAGACGTATGCGAGACGCTTGTGATTGGCAAGCGTGTTGATCGCACTGGATTTGCCGGAATTGGACCGGCCCACAAATGCGACTTCACGGCCAACGTCCGGCAGTAATTGCTCAAGATCGTGGGCAGACGCCGTATAGACAGCGCGGTCAAACAGGCCCATGGTTTCCTCTTAGGGCGGGTTCAGATAAAATCATGGGTTCGAATCGTCAAAACAATCAAAGGTTGGCAATGAAGCGGATTCTTATGGCAGGTGCTCTGTCCCTCGGCGCGATGATGTCACACGCGAACACCGATACGGCAAAAGTGGCGGATTCAGCAAAGATCGCGCCCTCCAAAGCCGACATGATGGCACGCGGGCAGCAAATTGTCGGTACTGTTTGTGTCGCCTGCCATGGCCTCGATGGCATGAGTGCCATTTCAGCCAACCCGAATATTGCCGGAATGCCCGGGCAGTATATCGCGAGGCAGTTGGAGCTCTTCAAAACGGGTGTTCGAAACAATCCGATCATGCTGGGCATGTCCGCAAATCTGTCGCCAGAAGACATGCAAGCGCTGGGAATTTATTTTTTTTCGCAACGAGCTAAGGTCAATGCCGTTGCGCGAGACGCGACTCTCGCCGCCAAAGGCCAGAAAATCTACCGCGCAGGTATCCCTGAGCTTAAGGTGCCGGCCTGTGCGGGCTGCCATGGGGGCGCCGGTGCTGGAATCCCGGCGATTTACCCGCGCTTGGCTGGACAATGGCCCGAGTACACGCTTGCGCAATTGAAGCAATATACCGACGGGACGCGAAAGAATGCACAGATGAACACGATTACCAGCCGCATGCGCGACAACGATATGGCGGCGGTTGCCGAATATGTCGCCGGAATGCGAAGCCGGTAAGCGGGGAACAAACAAAGAATCCGGCTTACGCCGGATTTTTTTTGCCTTGCCCGGAATCGTCGAGCCGCCATGAGGATCGCGAATTGCCACTCATGCTCGGCTCAAAGAACTGTGCGCAGTTCCTGCCGACATGCTTGGCCCGATATAACGCAAGGTCTGCGCATTTCATCAATGATTCGCGATCGCGCGCATCGCGCGGAAAGAGGCTGATGCCGATGCTAGCAGTTACCTTTGCCCGATCAGTTGCCAACAAATAGTCCTGACTTAAGGCGCTGAGTAGTTTTTTTGCGACACGTCCCGCAGTGTTCTGATCGGACACCTGAGGGATGACAAGCAGAAATTCGTCGCCCCCCAAGCGGGCGATATAGTCCGAATCTCGGAGCTCGTGCTTGGCACGGCGGGCAACCTCTTTGAGCAGCGCATCCCCGGCGTCATGTCCAAGGCGATCGTTAACTGCCTTGAAACCGTCGAGATCGAGCAGGAGCAAGGCGAATCCACCCAGCGCAGCTTCGCCGTCCGCGTCATCCAGGCGCGCTGATATGTGTTCCATCACAGCCGGGCGATTAAACAGGTCGGTCAGCGAGTCGTGTGTTGCCTGATGAGCGATGCGGGTCTGGGAGGCGTGCTGCTCTTTGTTCAGCCGACGCAATGTTCCATAGAGAAATATGAGAATGAAAGCGGATGAGGAAATTAGCGCAAGTATCAGACGCCTGACCTTGTTTCCATACACGATCTGTTCAGTTTCCAGACCGTCTTGCATCAGGCGTGACTGTGCCAGCAACTCGTTCGAAATGACGACCAACTGGTCCAGCGGCTTATCAACAATAAGTGCGCGAACCAGTGACTGGGCCGCCGAAAATCCCTGCGCTTTTCTGGCATCAACAATTTTTTGCTCACGAGCAATAAATTGGTGCGCTGCGTGATAAAGCTCGGCAAAGTGGGCAGTCAATGCCGCATGTCCCTCATGCTTGCCAGACAAGTAGACTAGTTCGCGTTCAATTTCTGTCGTGCCTGCGCGATAACCTCCAAGATCTCGCTCGTCTCCGGTGATCGTGAATTGCTTTTCGCCGATGTCTAGCGCGAAGGCATTGAACCGAATCAGCTCAAGGCTGGAGATAATGCGTTGCGCGCGCAGAATTTTTTCGTTAGTGAGGATCAAACTTTCGGCGGAGACGACGGCGACCGTGGATACCGCCGCGATCGCGACCACCGCGAATACCAGTGCAGCGAGCGCAATATTGTCGATGGTCGCCTTGAGCTTCACGTCTGCCGTCAGGTGGGAGGCGACTCGCTGAACGCCGCACGTGCTGCATCGACGGTCGCCGCAATATCCGCGGATGTATGCGCGGACGAGACAAATCCAGCCTCAAACGCGGAGGGTGCAAGATAGATATCACGCCGTAACATGGCGTGGAAAAACCGGTTGAATCGGGTACGATCGCACAGCATGACATCCGCATAGCTTCTTGGTGCTGCGTTGGCAAAGTAAAGGCCAAACATGCCGCCCAGCGATGCAGCCGAAAACGCCACACCGGCGTCGCGCGCGGCGCCGACCAAACCAGCGGTCAATTCCGTGGTGCGTGCCCCAAGCCTGTCGAAAAACCCCGGTTGGGAAATCAGATCCAGCGTTTTCAGTCCTGCGGCGACTGCCACAGGATTGCCGGACAGTGTGCCCGCCTGATAGACCGGCCCAAGCGGCGCGAGATGCGCCATGATGTCGCGCCGGCCGCCAAATGCACCGACCGGCATGCCGCCTCCGATGACTTTGCCCAATGTCGTGAGGTCCGGAGTGATATTGAAATGACCCTGCGCCCCATGCAGGCCGACGCGAAAACCAGTCATCACCTCGTCAAAAATCAGCACCGCTCCGTGTCGCGTGCAAAGCTCGCGAAGCAGCGCCATGTATTCCGGGGTTGGCATGACGAAATTCATGTTACCGGCGACCGGCTCAATGATGACGCAGGCAATTTCAGCGCCGATCCTGTTGAACGTACTTTCCAGTTCTTCACCATTGTTGTACGTGAGCACAAGGGTATGTGCCACGACTTCGGCGGGTACGCCCGCCGAGCTGGGATTGCCGAAAGTCAACGCGCCAGATCCCGCCTTGACGAGCAGAGCATCGCCGTGCCCGTGATAGCAGCCTTCAAATTTGACAATCTTGCTGCGTCCGGTAAATCCTCGCGCCAGCCGGATGGCGCTCATGGTCGCCTCGGTACCGGAACTGACCAGCCGCACCTGCTCAAGCGAAGGCAACAGGCCACAAAGACGCTCGGCGATTTCCAGTTCCAGCTCCGTCGGGGCGCCAAAGGACATGCCCTTTGCCGCGCGCTCCTGCACCGCTCGAACGACCTCTGGATGCGCATGACCGAGTATGGCGGGCCCCCAAGATCCCACATAGTCGATGAAACGGTTGCCATCGGCATCCCACAGGTAGGCGCCTTTGCCTTCCCGAAAGAAAATGGGTGTGCCGCCTACCGCCTGGAAGGCGCGTACAGGTGAATTCACGCCACCCGGGATAAAGCGTTGTGACTGCTCAAATAGTTTTTGACTGTTCTTAAACATGGTCGGCAAAAAGTGAGGAGAGGAGTTGAGCCTGCGCGCGAATGTTGCCGGCGCCAAACAGCGACGAAATAACTGCAACGGCATCTGCGCCTGCGGCAATCAATTGTGGCGTATTTTCCACCGTGATGCCGCCAATTGCCACCACGGGGAGTGAAAGTTCACGTTTTGCCTGGCCGATCAAGAATAACTCAGCGCGGGTGGCGAAAGGCTTGCTCGTTGAAGGAAAGACGCTACCGAAGGCGATGTAATCCGCGTCAGCATCCACTGCAGCCCTGGCAACGTCCATGTCGTTGTAGCAGGATATTCCCACCAGAAACCGACCGTTTCGCGGGCTGGAATTTGACGCTCGTTGACGAAGAGGGTCGAAATTGACGAAAGTCCTGCCAATCGAACTGTCGTCGCGACCAAGATGAACCCCATCTGCCGACACCGCCAGCGCGAGCTCGATATCATCATTGATGATTAACCGCGTCGCGAACTCGCCCGTCAGATTGCGCAACGCCGAAGCTTGTTCGAGCGCTAGGATTTTGTCGGCTCGCTTGTTTCGATATTGCAGCAGGCGCACGCCGCCGGAAAGCGCCTCGCTGACTTGGGAAATCAGTAGAGGAGTACGTGCCTCGTCAGGGGTAATGGCATAGACACCCCGAATGCGCGGATCCACTCTATTTGCCCTTGATACTTGTGTGGCTTGCGATCGCAAAGTCACCGCAAAGAGCAGTTGGTGGCCCAGGCAAAAAGATCAATGCCGCACGCCGCGCGACATGGATTCCGGAATACCCGTGTCGCCTTCGTTGTCGTCATCCCGCGCCCAGAAAAGGCGATCTGGTATGAATTGCCCCATCCCCGGACGAAAGCCAAACTTAAGGGTTTGCCACGTGTAGTCCTGCGCTTCGCGCACCGCTTCGGAAATATCCATGCCACGGGCAACGGTGGCGGCGACGGCGGAAGCAAGCGTGCATCCGGAGCCATGGTAGCTGCCGGGCAATCTATGCCAGTTGTCGCTTCGCAGCAGACCCTTTTCGCAAAACAGCGTATTGATGACGTCGGGTGTTGACTCATGCGTTCCGGTCACAAGCACGAATTCCGCGCCCATTCCTATCAGCCGCATTGCCAGCTTTTCAATTCCCCCTTCGTCTTCGTCGTCGTCTTCCAGTACGAGCCGCCTCAATTCGGGTGTGTTGGGCGTGATGACGGTGCACTGCGGAATGAGCAGTTCGCGGATCGCAGAAAGAGTATCTTCACTGGCGAATTCATCACCACGAGTGGACGCAAGAACAGGGTCCAGTATCAGCGGAATTTCAGGATAATCGGAGACAATCTCGGCGATGGCAGAGACGTTCTCAACACTGCCCAATACGCCGATCTTGAACGCGGCCACCGGGATATCTTCGAGAATCGAGCGTGCCTGATCGGCGACCCAGTCGGCATCGATCGGCAGGATATCTTCCACGCCGGATGTGTCTTGCACGGTAATGGCCGTTATGACTGACAGCGGGTGACATCCCATGCTCGCAAGTGTGAGAATATCTGCCTGAATCCCGGCGCCGCCGGAGGGGTCGGTGGCAGCAAAGCTGAGTACGGCTGGGGGGGCTTTGTGAAAGTCGGGCATGAGAAATATGTGGATGTCGAAGTCAGTTAGCGATTTCAAACGACAACCGATATGATGCCAGCCCTTAAGTGCAATTTCTGGAAGACTTGATGATGCATTGTAGCCTTGAAAGGCAGTCATGACGGCAGCGACAGAATACAAAACCTGGATGTGCCTCGTCTGCGGCCTGATTTACGAAGAATCGGCAGGATGGCCCGATGATGGAATTCCCCCCGGCACGAGGTGGGAAGACGTGCCAATCAGTTGGTGTTGTCCCGAATGCGGCGCACGCAAGGAAGATTTTGAATTGGTCGAAATTTAGCAACAATTGGCAGGATTCAAAGTTATCAAACTTGTTGATAAATATGCGTTTGCTCATTGATACTAAAAGAAAAACACGATAATCTCCTGCTGTTGCGAAAATCGCCAACCGCCAGCGCTTGGCGCGGTGATTTTGCTGACGATGCAGCCATTTAGCGGGTACGATGGCAACTTGCGAGACAAAGCGGACCTCCAGCACGTAAAGAGCCGCCAGGAAAACGGGACGTGGCAGACGCGAAACCTTTATCAGGCGTACGAGTGATGGTGATAGACGATTCCAATACGATTCGTCGATCGGCCGAGATATTCCTGATGCAGGCCGGCTGTCAGGTGATCTTGGCCGAGAACGGCTTTGATGCGCTTGCAAAGATCGCCGATCACCAGCCAGATTTGATTTTTGTGGACATCATGATGCCGAGGCTCGATGGGTATCAGACTTGTGCGCTAATCAAAAAAAATGCCAAACATAAATCCACGCCAGTCATTATGCTGTCCTCAAAAGACAGCTTGTTCGATCGTGCGCGCGGTCGCATGGTCGGGTCAGACGAATACCTGACCAAGCCCTTTTCGAAGGAAAGCTTGCTTAGGACCGTGGAAGTCCATCGCGGCGATCGAGTGGGCGGATTATCACCATCCAATGCCGTATAGCGGCTCAACTTCATCCTAATTTCCGTATCACCTGTAACCGATTGGAGTAAACATGGCCATCAAGAAAATTCTCATCGTTGATGATTCCCCGACAGAACGCGCATTCCTTGAAGGGGTGTTGACGAAAGCAGGCTACACCGTGGTGCTGGCCATTAGTGGTGAGGAGGGTGTGGAGCGAGCCAAGGCGGAGGTTCCGGACCTGATCCTGATGGATGTTGTGATGCCGGGTCTCAATGGCTTCCAGGCCACGCGCGCGATCACGCGCGAAGAAACGACCAAGAATATTCCTGTATTTATCTGCACAACGAAGGATCAGGAAACCGACAAGATTTGGGGCATGCGTCAGGGCGCAAAAGATTACATTGTCAAACCAGTTAACGGACCCGAGCTAATCGCCAAGATCAAGGCGTTGGGTTAGCCACCATCCACCATGGCACGTAAAACCAGTCTTCGTGAATTTCAGCAGAATGTAGCGCAGCGCATTCGCGATCTGGCATCGCAGAAGACCGCCGCATCCAAGCTCGGCTTTCAGGTGGGCACGGAGAACTGGCTGGTCACGCTGTCGGATGTCTCCGAGGTGATCCCGGTGCCCAATACGGTTGCCGTCCCCATGACGTGTCCGTGGTTCCGCGGTGTAGCAAACATCCGCGGAAAACTTTACTCGGTGGTGGATTTTGCCGCGTTCCAGGGTGAAAGCGCAATCGGGCCAGGCACGGAAAGGCGGGTCGTTCTGATTACTGACCGGTTGATTGAAGGCTCTGGTCTGATGGTCACCAGAATGCTCGGGCTGCGAAATCCTGACCAATTCGCCATGGAGCCTGTTCAAAGTGGCGCACTCGACCGGCGACCGTGGATCAAAGCAACATATTGCGACCCGGGCGGTACCCTTTGGCATGAGTTGGATGTTCCGGTACTGGTCAGCCACAGCCAATTCCTGGAAGTGGGTAGCCGGGCAGGCGAACAACGTGCGGCGTCCTTAGCCGTTTCCGCAGCGTCGTCTTCACGATAGCGTGCAAATCCAGTTGCAATAAGAAAGTAACGGAGAAGTCACATGGCACTCAAATTTCCATCATCCTTGACAAACAAGGATAAGAAGCCGGCAGCAGGAACGACGGCACCAGCGGCCAAACCGGCGCGGCGCGAAAAATCCACCTTCTCGTTTTTCAGTTTTCTGAACCGCGGCAAAACCTCTGCTGGCGGCACCAAGACGCAGGGCAAGAGCCTGGCGCCGGCGGCATCTCCCGCTACGTCCGGATTCGGGCAGACCGGTGATCAGACGCGCAAGATCAAGGCGGAAGTTGCCGCCAACCAGCTAGGCAAATCCAAGAAATATGGCGGCGTATTCAAGCTCCCGTTGATCGGCGACCGTCCGGCTGAGCAGCAACTACCAATTTTGTTGATTGCGGCGGGCATTTTCGGTGCACTGGCTATTGGCTCCAGCATTCTGGATGCTATCAATCGCGGAAATATGGCCGCCTATACCAACATCACGTCGCAGCTTCAGTTTCACACCCAGCGGCTGGCGAAATCCGCTGGTCTGGCGGCGCGTGGTGATCCGATCTCTTTCCCGCAACTGCAGGATAGTCGCGACGAATTTCAGCGCTATCTTGAGGTGCTGAATAACGGGGGCGAGGCATTCTCGACAAGTGTTCCATCGGCCAAAATCAGCGAGGAGCTAACCTCTCGCCTTGAAGAGCTGACCAAGCGATTTGTCGATGGCTCGAGTGCGGCAACCTCCATACTCTCCGCCAAGACCGACTTGGTCGATTTGTCGCGCAACATCGCGCAAGTCCGTGCCGGCGCCGAGGAGCTTGCCGCACTTTCGCAGGATTTGACCGGATTGATGCAGCAGTCCGGTATTCCGCCAACACAGGTGTTGAAGGCGAATCGCCTGACCTTCCTTGCTGAACGGCTCGGTCGCGGTTCGGCGGAAATTCTGGGTGCCGACGTTATTGATCCGGAAGTACCGTTTCTGATGGGGAAAGACACCAACGACTTTCGCGAGTTGATCAAAGCACTGGAGTCTGGCTCCGACGCGTTGGGCATTTCCTCGCTGCGTGACGGAGATGCCCGATCCAAGGTGGTCAAATTGCGCGAGCAATTCGCCGGGTTTGAAAAAAACGTCGGGCCGATACTCGGTAACGTGCAAAAGCTGGTTTCCGCGCGTCAGTCCGGGCGCGCACTGCAGCAAGGATCAGAGCAACTGCTTTCCAATGTGGAGCAATTGCAGGTTTCGTTCGCCGCCGAAAGGAAATCTGCTGCGCTGTACCTGGCGATTTTGTTTGGCGCGATTTCGTTGATATTTCTTGCGCTGATTGCGGTCGTGTTTCTCGCCGACGCGCGCAAACGCGCGGCGGCGTCCGAAGCGGAAAATAAGCGTAACCAGGAAGCTATTTTGCGTTTGCTCAATGAAATGGGCGATCTCGCCGACGGCGACTTGACCATACGTGCCAAGGTGACCGAAGACATTACCGGCGCGATCGCGGATTCGATGAATTACACCATTGATGAGTTACGTACCTTGGTAAGCGGAGTCAACAACGCTTCCACACAGGTATCGGCCAAATCCCTGCAGGCCCAGGCGGTCTCGGTGCAACTGCTTGATGCGGCGGAAAAGCAGTCGAAAGAAATTCAAGGTACCACGCAAGAGGTGTTGAACGTGGCCGAGACGCTGACCAAAGTTTCGTCAAACGCCGAAGAGTCTTCGCAGGTTGCCATGCGTTCACTCGCCGCCGCGGACAAAGGGCGCTTGGCGGTACAGAACTCCATTTCAGGCATGAATGATATTCGCGATCAAATTCAGGAAACATCCAAGCGTATCAAGCGCCTCGGCGAGAGTTCGCAGGAAATTGGTGAAATAGTCGAGCTTATTTCCGACATTACCGAACAAACAAACGTGCTTGCGCTGAACGCCGCCATCCAGGCCGCGTCGGCCGGCGAGGCCGGGCGGGGCTTTTCAGTGGTTGCGGAAGAAGTGCAGCGGCTGGCTGAACGATCTGGCGAGGCGACGAAGCAGATTGGCGCCATCGTGAAAACAATTCAGGCCGATACGCAGGACGCGGTGGCCGCGATGGAAAAGTCCACCACGGGTGTGGTGGAAGGAGCAAAGCTTTCCGATGCGGCTGGTCAGGCGCTGACAGAAATCGACTCCGTGACAAAGAATCTGGCCTCGCTGATTCAGAAGATTTCCACCGACACACAGGCGCAGGCTTCGTCGGCCAACAAGGTGGCGCGCAGTATGCAAGAAATTCTGGAAATTAATCGCCAGACCACGGCGGGTACGCAGCAGACGGCGACTTCAATTAAAGAGCTTGCGGATGTAGCCAGCGATCTGAAGGCGTCCGTCTCGGGTTTCAAACTGTAGCCGGACGCGGCTCTCCCAGTGGTGACTTTGTACATGCGTTTTCGTCCTTCAATCTAAATGCCAGCCATTCCAACTTCGACGTTTGACATTGGCCCGCTTTCCTGGGTCAAGGCGGAGATCGAGCACTCGCTTACCGAGGCTCGATCACATCTCGACCGTCTTGCTACCGATCCCGGGGACGACAAGGCGGCCAAGTATGTCGCGACGCATTTACATCAGGTGACGGGCGCGTTATCGATGGTCGGATTGGGCGCGGCCACGCGATTCAATGAAGAAATCGAGAAACTCGTCGAGTCCTTGGAAAGTGATCCGGACGCCCGCGCCAGTGCGCCCCAACGGATCGCCGCCGCCCGAAAAGGCACGATTGCACTTTCGTCCTACCTTGATACATTGATGTCGGGGGAAACCGATCGACCGATGATGTTGGCGCCCGCATATCTGCAGGTGAATCGCGCCCGCGGTGCGACAGATGCTTCGGAGAGCGACCTGTTCTCACCGGATCTGAGCCGCTCTATCGCGTTGCCGGAAGATACTGTGGCGTTGCCCAAATCCGCCATGCTTTCAGAGGCTGTCAAGCAGCGGCGCGGCATGTACCAGGCCGGACTGCTGAAACTGCTTCGCGACAAGGATATGGTTGGGGGTGCGCGTGAGATGCGCAATGCGACGCTCGCCATCGAGGCCTTGCAAGCAGCCTCCCCCTCGCGTTCATTCTGGTACGCAACCGGGGGATTTTTTGATGCGGTCGCAGCCAATCCCGGGGAAGCCGCGACGCTCGCCGTGCAGTTATTCGGCAAGATCGACCAGCAGATCAAGTTGCTGATTGACGGTGTCCAGCGGGTGCCGGAGAAATTATTCCGCGACATCCTGCTTGTGATCGGCAAATCCAAGGCGCAGACCGAGCGGCTACGAAAAATCCGCGAGCTTTACCAGCTTGATGAACTTCTGGCGTTGCCCGAGGCGGTGGATGAATCGCAGGCGGACGAGCAGGTGAAAGGCGCAATTCGCGGCCTTCGCGAACAGGTGCAGGCGCAAAAGGAAAATTGGCTCAAATTTGCCGGTGGAAATCATTCGGCCCTGGAAACATACGTCTCGCAGGCCGAGGCACTGGTCAGGACCGCGCAGCAGCAACCCAACAAAGACATTGCACATCTGATACAGGCGCTCAGCGCAGTCGGAACTCATTTGCGCAAAGCGCAGAGCGCGGCGACTGAAGCGCAGGCGCTTGAAGTGGCTACCGCATTTTTGTTCCTCGAGTCCTCCCTGGAAAACTACTTCCGCCTTACCGCCGAATTTCCAGCACAGGCGAATAACATCGCATCTCGCGTGAATGCGGTGATGAGCGGGACAGCGCTGCCCGCCATCGGGGGTGGCGCCAATGCTCTGATGGACGACATGACCAAGCGCGCGCAGGAGCGCATGCTGATGTTCCAGGTGGGACAGGAAGTCCAGGTAAACCTCACCACGATCGAAAGCGCACTTGACGCATTTTTCCGCGACGCGCAGAAGACCGCCGAACTTCCGTCGCTGCCTCCGCTGTTTTCGCAAGTACAGGGTGCACTGACTATTTTGGAACTCGACGAAGCCGCCGCCCTGAATCAGCTATTGCGTGAGCGTGTTGGACAGTTTGCGTCTGGTGCACTGAAAGGCGCTGGCGAAGACGCTGAAGTGGTGGCAGAAGGTGTGTCCGCGCTGGGTTTGTATATTACGGCGCTGCAGCAAGGCACTACGCATCCGCGCGAAGTGCTGCTGCCAGCGTTGATCCGGTTTGGCCTCGCGCAAGCGCCTGCCGAGCCTGAGAAGTCGCTGATCAAGACGCCAATCACCAAAGGCGATGTGGATGTTGCCAAGCAAAAAGTGCAGGGTTTGTACGCAGACTGGAAGCAGCAGCCCGAGCAGACCAGCACCCGCGACCAGTTGCGTGAAGCGGTCAAGGAGCTGAAGCAGGATGCAGAGTTGATGGCAGACAGCAAGTCCGCCGAGCAAAGCGAACAGGCACTGAAGGAAATTGACGCCACCTTCGACCCGATGAAGATCGGTGTCAGCGAGGCGATCTCCGAAATAGTGCCGGAAAAACGCACCGAAGCGCCAACGCCGCAAGTTGTACAGTTGATCGATGCGCCGGCATCCGAAATCGATCGGGAATTGCTGGAGATTTTCCTTGAAGAGGCAAACGAAGTGGTGGCGACGATTCGCGCAAGTCTGGCGGACATTCGTACGAATTTGCATGACAAGGATGCATTGACCACCATCCGTCGCGGCTACCACACGCTCAAGGGCAGTGGCCGCATGGTTGGTCTGAACGACCTTGGTGAAGGAGGATGGAATTGCGAACAGGTCAGGAGCAAGTGGCTCAAGGATGAAAAGCCCGCCAGTCCAGGTCTCGCAGAGTTCATCGATCGATCGTCGAGCGCATTTCAGGCCTGGGTCGACGATTTACAGGCCAACGGCACTGCGCAAATTGACGCCACCGAGCTGAACCGCATCGCCGAACGCCTGAAAAACGACAAGGAACCCGACTTCGCGGAATGGCCGGTCAAGACCACCAAACCCGCGGCAGTGGAGTCCGCTGCGATCGCAGAAACGACTCCGGAACCCCTCGGCGCATTCTCCGTGGATCATCGGCCCGAGGTATCGATCGCGACGCCAATTGTCGAAATGTCAGAGCATGAGGTTGAAACCCGCGCGACCGAAGCAGAACAGCCGACAGCGGATATCTTTGCCGAGCTGCCAGCGCTCATCCCCGCAGTAGAAGACATTCCTGCGGCGCCGATGGAAGAATTCATTGGCGATAGCGGCAAGTCGGAAGAACCTGCGTTGGAGCCCACCGAGCCCGATGATGTTCGCGTCGGAACAATTTCCGTTCCGCACACGCTTTTCTACATTTATCTGGGCGAAGCGGATCAGCATATTGCCACGCTCGACAACGAAATATCCGCGCTGGAAGCCAATCCCCGGCAGCCGGTGACGCATGCCTTCATGCGTGCCGCGCACACACTGACCAGCTCGTCCCGCACGACCGGCATGGACATGATTGCCAGCGTTGCGTTTGAACTTGAAAAATGGCTGCAAGAAGCCATCGAGTTTCCGCCGGAATTCGATCTGCATCGCCTGGCAGTCACCCGTAGTGCGGTAGATGCACTCTCCAGCATGGTGCTCGGCTTGCATACCCACGAACCGCCCAACCCACGCCCGGATATCGTGCAGGATTTGTTCAAATTGCGCGAGGCGCTGAAGGAGTCCAGGCGTACCGGTGAAGGGGCGCAATTCAAGATGCATGACATGGCGTCCGGACTGCCGACCCCGCCCGTAGTGCCATTGATAGACGCGCCATCGATCGCGGAAGAGAATGATTTCGGGAGTTTCGAAACGGAACCCGCCGCCGTGCAGGTACCCGCGGAGCTTCCTGAGACACCGACGCATTCATTCGACCCTGACCTGGTATTTGGTGTGGCGTCAGCCACGGGCTTGGCTACGGCGGTAGCTGCGTTTGCAGCGCCCGGCAAAACCGCGGTGCCGGAAATACCCGCTCCCGGCGCCGAGCAGCATATACCGCCCGAACCACTTGAGCCGGCCCCTGCGCCAATACCTGTTGCCGCGGATTTGCCGCCTGCCGCGGCGGAAGTTCGCGCATCTGTCGACACCAAAGCTGCCGGCATGGAAACCGGCAAGGACCGGCGCGCGATGGTCGACGACGTCGATCACGATTTGTTGCCGATCTTTCTCGAAGAAGCCAAGGAAATCATTCCGCTCGTCGGCAATTCCATGCGCCGCTGGCGGGTCGCGCCGATCAATCACGTTCCGGTTACCGAACTCGCACGTCATTTACACACGCTGAAAGGTTCAGCGCGCATGGCGGGCCTGATGCGTCTGGGCGAACTGGCGCATGTGATTGAGTCGCGCATTATTGCGATGGACCAGACGGCGGAACCGGCGAAGAACGAGTTTGATCTCGTGGATGAAAGTGTCGATCGGCTGAACGCCGCCATCGATCGTCTCGCCGCCGGTGATTTCTCCCCAATCGCCGTTGAGCTTCCGGCCATTTCCGATGTTTCGCAGGATCTGCCGGCGCCACTCGCCGTCATGGCGGCGGCACGTGCCGAGATCATCGCCGAAGGCGAGAAACTCGAAGGCCGCGAACGCCAGTCATTACTGCGTGTGAATGCCGACATCATCGATCGCTTCGTCAACGAGGCAGGCGAATTGTCCATTGCGCGTTCGCGTATCGATCAGGAAATGCTGACTTTCAGGCAGTCCCTGGTGGAACTGACCGATAACATCGGCCGCATGAAAACGCAGTTGCGCGAAATCGAGATTCAGGCCGAGTCGCAGATTCAGTCGCGTATTCGCGATGCGGAAGAGCAAGGTGGAAATTTCGACCCACTGGAGTTCGACCGATTCTCACGCACGCAGGAGCTGACGCGATTCCTTGCTGAAAGTCTGAACGACGTCATCACCCTGCAGCTGTCGCTGCAAAAGAACATCGATGAATCGGAAGCCGCGTTATTGCAGCAAGCGCGCCTGAATCGCGATTTGCAGCAAGGCCTGATGGGCGTGCGCCTGGTGCCCCTGGGCAACCTGCAGGATCGCTTCTACCGGCTGTTGCGCCAGACAGCGAAGGAACTCAACAAGAAAGCCAATCTCGAATTCCGTGGCGTGCGCGTCGAGATTGACCGGTCGGTACTGGAAAAAATCACCGCGCCGTTTGAGCATCTGCTGCGCAATGCCGTCGCGCATGGTATCGAATCGCCCGCCGAGCGAGTGGCAAAAGGGAAGTCGGAAATTGGCGAAATTACCATCGACGCCCAGCAAGTCGGCAATGAGGTCATTCTGACGCTGGCCGACGATGGTAACGGCCTCGACTTTGCACGCATCCGCGAAAAGGCCATCCAGAAAGGGCTGCTCGACAGCCATGCGGAAGTCAATGAAACACAGCTTACGCAATTCATTTTCCTTTCCGGTTTTTCGACCGTGGAGGATATCTCGCAAATTGCCGGCCGCGGCGTCGGCATGGATGTGGTGCGCAATGAAATCACGTCGTTGGGCGGGCGAATCGATATTTCGTCGACACCCGGCCGTGGCACCACCTTCACCATTGCGCTGCCGCTGACTTTGGCGGTGACACAGGCGGTGATGGTGATGGTGGGTGACACCATGTACGCCATTCCGTCGGTGATGATCGAGCAGGTGCAGGAATACAAAGGCAAGCGTTACGCGCCATTCCTCGAAATGAGCGAGATCGAATGGAAAGGCAACAAATATCCACTACGCTCCATGCAGGGGCTACTGGGCGGCAAACCATCGTTGTCGGCGGTGCGCAAAGCGTCGGTGATTCTTGCCAAGAGCGGCCAGCAGCGCGCGGCGGTACAGGTCGACTCGATCATCGGCAACCGCGAAATTGTGGTGAAAACGATCGGGCCGCAATTGGCCCGTCTGGTCGGTGTCTCCGGCGCAACCATGCTGGGTTCCGGACAGATTGTGTTGATCATGAATCCGGTGCAATTGGTATTCCGCGATAGCACCAAGGTGAATGTGGAAACGGGTGCGCGTGGTTCCGTCGGCGTTGAAGTCGCAAATCCGGCGATACCGTCAGGGGCCGGCGCGCCCGTTACATTTGAGACAACCGCCGAGCCCGAGCGCGAAGTCGCGCAAGGTCAATCACTGGCCGCGGCCATTGCCGCCACGGATACGGTGGGTGGCGAGCCGGCCATCGCTGCGCTGCTGAAACGCACCGCGCCGCTGGTGATGGTGGTCGATGATTCGTTGACGGTGCGCAAGATCACCAGCCGTATGCTGACCCGCGAAGGCTTTGAAGTCGCCACTGCCAAGGACGGCGTCGATGGCCTTCAGCAATTGCAGGAGATTGAACCGGACATCATCCTGCTGGATATCGAAATGCCGCGCATGGATGGCTTCGAGTTCGCCCGCAATGTGCGCGCCGATGCCAAGACCAAGGGCATTCCGATCATCATGATCACCTCGCGTACGGCGGAAAAACATCGCAGCCGCGCGCTCGAACTCGGCGTGAATGAGTACATGGGCAAGCCCTATCAGGAAGAGCAGTTGTTGACGATGATCCGGCAATTCACGCGGCAGCGAGCAGCCATGTAACGATAGTATGGCGCACGCGTTCAGTGAGACTGCCAATCCACCACGCCGCTATACGCCGTCACCAGCACCAGCAGTCCGAACACGATGCGATACCACGCGAAGGGCGTGAAATCGTGGCTGCTGATGTAGCGCAACAGCCAGCGCACGCACAGGAATGCCGAGATGAACGCGGCGATGAAGCCGACGCCAAACATCGGAATATCCGCGGCGGACAATAGCGCCCGTTCCTTCCACAGCGAATAAACTGTCGCCGCCAGCAGCGTCGGAATCGCCAGGAAGAATGAAAACTCGGTGGCGCATTTGCGCGAAAGGCCGAAGAACAGGCCGCCGATAATGGTGGCGCCTGATCGCGACGTGCCGGGAATCAAGGCGGCGCATTGCGCGAACCCGAGCTTTAGCGCATCCATCGGCGTCAGCTCATCGACCGAATCAATCATCGGCCGGGATGATTGTGCCGCGCGCTCTTTGTACCAGCGCTCGGCGAACAGGATAATCACACCGCCAATGATAAACGCCAACGCAACCGGCATGGGCTTGAAAAGGACAGCCTTGATGGCATGCTGAAAGACCAGGCCCAGCACCGCGAGCGGCATGAAGGCAATCGCAAGATTGAGCGTGAACTTTTGCGCCTTGGCATCACTCGTCAATCCGGCAAAGGTCGAGGCGATGCGTTCGCGATATTCCCAGCAGACGGCGAGAATTGCGCCGGCCTGGATAACGATTTCAAAAACCTTGCCTTTCTCGTCGTGGAAATTCAGCAAAGTGCCGGTAACAATCAGATGGCCGGTTGAAGAGATGGGCAGGAATTCAGTTAGACCTTCGACGACGCCTTGAATCAGGGCTTTGACCAGCAGGAGGATATCCAAGAAATGTCCGGGTGTCGGTGAATGAAGACCGTCGAATTATAGGGGTTGCCGCGCGGATCGTTACTGTTTCAACGCCAGCACCAAATGATCGCCGCGCACGACAATCCGTTCTGGCACGTATTGAATTCCATACTTTGTGAAGTCCTCGGCCCTGAAGGTATGCAGCGGCTTGTCTTCCAGCGCGTCACGCGCCACGGTGGAGGCGACTTTCGCCAGCGCGGCAGAAAGGCCGTCTGGCATGTTATCGATACGGATTTGATCGACTCGCGCATCGCGCAGGAAAAGGGCGCGCGTTTCCGGCACATATTCAGGCCGGCCCGAGACTTTCAGCGTGCCGCTAAGCGTCTTTCTCGTCAGAGGCAGTTTTACCATCGCCTGAAAATTCGTCGTGATGCGATTGTCGGCTTCCGAAAGATCAACGCGTGGATTGGCAAGCGTAATGTCCAGCAGCCCGCCGACGCTTTTATCCAGCGGAAAGCGCCGCGCCATTTTCTGCGAGAGTTCATCCGCGGACATGCGGACTTCGCCGGAGACAAACGGCACCGAACCGCAGGCGGCGAGCAGGACGGCGGTGAGAAATGCGAACAGTTTTTTTTGCATGAGTACTTTTCCGATCAATGAAGATGCGCGGGCTCGAAAGTGGAACGGCGAGATTGCGGTTGTGCTGATAGACCGCGCGCGCCACCATATGTTCTCAAGCTATTCTCAGGCAACGCACGAGCAGGGTACGTACATTTCAAACCCCAGCATTGGTGCGGCTTCCGGGATATTAGTGGCCGGAAAGCCGCACCAGCACTCGGGTTTGCTTTAATCCGGCGCCGAATAAGCTCGAATCTTGACGAGCACAAACTCCTTGACTCGTACCGGCATTTCGATCGCCGCGCTTTCAAATCGTGCGCCGATACCATTGGGATCGAAAACGCCGTCGGCGACGAACAGCGCGCTCATGGCGCGTCCGGGCTTGTCTTCCGGCGCATCGACGCCTTCATGGCGATAGCCGGATTCCGGCGACCAGCGCAACGCGCGTTCCTTGCCCAGTTTTGCATAGCAAAGCTGGAAACCGATCAAATCGCCGCTATAGGATTCCCACGTGTACAAATCGAAATACTCGTCGTGAAACCAGCGGCGGTTTTTGCCGGATTCGTACTGGGTGACATCTTTTACTTCGTTGAGCATGATAGGCGTGGCCTGGAAAGAACGAAATTATCGTACACCAAAGCGATTTGTTGCTCTAGCAGCCTGTCGGAATTAAGGGAGATCGGCTACTACGCATTCAATTTCTCGACCAGGCTGCGGAGTTTGTCGGGGTCGTCGGCCTTGAGAATTTTGGCGACGGCTGGTTCAATGTCGGCCACGCTCGACATCAGTACCCGTTGCTTTACGGTCAGCACGTTGGCCGGGTGCATGGAAAAGTCACGCAGCCCGAAACCGAGCAGCATTCGCGTCATATTCACGTCGCCCGCCATCTCGCCGCACACCGCCACCGGTACATTGGCCGCATTCGCCTGACGAATCACGCTGGATACCAACTGCAGCACCGCCGGGTGCAGCGGATCGTAGAGATGCGCCACGCTATCGTCGGTACGATCGATCGCCAGCGTGTACTGGATCAAATCGTTGGTGCCGATCGACAGAAAAACCAGATGCCGCAGGAACATCGGCAACGCGATTGCGGCGGCGGGTATCTCAATCATCCCGCCCACCAGAATCTTGTCGGCGAACTTGCGGCCCTCGTCCCTGAGCTGTTCCTTCGCGCGCGCGATGGCGGCCAGGGTTTGCTTGATTTCGTTATAGCCCGCCAGCATCGGAATGAGGATGCGCACATCGCCATGGCGGGCAGCGCGCAAAATGGCGCGCAGCTGGGTGTTGAACAGCAGCGGATCCGCCAGGCAATAGCGGATCGCCCGCAATCCCAGCGCGGAGTGCGAGGATGCCTGATCGGGACCGTTTGCCGTTTTGTCCGCGCCCAGGTCGAGGGTACGAATGACGACCGGCTTGCCTTTCAAGCCTTCCGCCACCGCCTTGTAAGCCTCGAACTGTTCGTCTTCCGTGGGCAGATCCTTGCGGTTCATGAACAGGAACTCGCTGCGGAACAGTCCCACACCGGTGGCGCCTGAATGTTTGACGGCATCGAGATCGATAGGCAATTCGATATTCGCGTGCAACTCGATATGCACGCCATCGAGCGTTTCGGCCGACGCGGTCTTGATGCGCGAGAGTTTCTGGCGTTCAAGTTTCCACTGGTGCTGCTTCAGCCGGTATTCGGATAACACGGTCTCGTCCGGGTCGACGATGACTACGCCCTGGGTGCCATCGACGATGATGACTTCGTCTTCCCGGAGCAATTCGCGCGAGGTATGCAGCGCCACGATGGCGGGAATGGCCAGGCTGCGCGCCAAAATCGCCGTATGAGAGGTCGCGCCGCCGACGTCGGTGACAAACGCCGCGACTTTATGATCCTTGAAGAGAATAACGTCCGCCGGCGAAAGATCGTGCGCGACCAGGATCGTATCCTCGGCGCGCTCGCGCAGCTTTTCAGGCACCGCGCTGTCTTGCCCGCCAAGCGCGGCAATCACCCGCTCCGCCACCTGGCGCACATCGGTTTTGCGCTCGCGCAGGTATTCGTCCTGCACATCGGCAAAGTGCGCGAGCAATTCATCGAGCTGCAGTTTCAGCGCCCACTCGGCGTTGCATGATTCGCGCCGGATGATCTCGCGCGGCACGTCGCTGAAAGACGGGTCCTGCAGAATCATGCGGTGCACCGTGACGAACGCCGCCATGTCCGCGCTGGCGTCGCCCTTGTGGGTGGTATTGACGTCGGTTTCAAGCCAATCGAGTTCCGTGCGTACCTGCTTCACGGCCTTGTCGAAACGCTTCACTTCCTTCGCGATGAATTCTTCGGGAATTTGATAGTGATCGACCTCCAGCGACGCGCTGGTGACGAGATGCGCGTGGCCAATGGCGATGCCGCCGGACACGCCCAGGCCATGGATGGTGAAGCTCACGCCGCCGCCCTGAGGGACCGGGGCGCTAATGCAAAAGTCAAGCACTGGCGGGGTGTTTCAGCCATTTGTGCCATGGAAAGCGCTCCAGTGCTTGACTTTGGCATCGAGGCCACGCTACTCGCCTTCGCCGAACTTGTCGTCGATCAGATTCACCACCGCAGCCATTGCTTCAACTTCATCGGTGCCGCTGACTTCCAGCCCGACCTTGGTTCCCTTGGCGGCGGCCAGCATCATCACGCCCATGATCGACTTCGCGTTCACGCGGCGCCCGGCTTTCATGATGAACACTGCACTTTGAAATTGCCCGGCCGTTTGCGTGAGCTTGGCGGACGCACGCGCGTGCAAGCCGAGTTTATTGATGATCTCGATTTCACGCGTCAGCATGACGATTTGTCCGTGTTGCCGCAGGGCATGCGAATCATGCCTTCCTGCGCGCCACTGAGGGCCTTTTCAATCAGTACATCCATCGGTTGATCGCGATAGGAAAGCGCCTTGATCAGCATTGGCATGTTGACCCCGGACACGCCGAGAACGCGGCCCGGCTCCAGCAGCTTGCAGGCGATGTTGGAAGGCGTCGCGCCAAAAATGTCTGTGAGCACCAGCACGCCGGCGCCCTGATCGAGAAACCGCACCAGATCGCGGCCTTGCGGGAGGATGGCGTCCGGCTCATCGTGCATGGTGACGCCAAGCTGCCGCAAATAAAGGGGGCGTTTGCCCATGACGTGGCTGGCACAGTGAATCAAACTTTCGCCCAGCGTGCCGTGGGCGACAATAAGAAGACCGATCATTGTCGAGAACCAGAATGCGATAACCGCATTTTAGCCCGGATACTCCACCACGACGGAGTATGGGGCAGCCAGCTACGCGGCCACCGCCTGCGGTTTAGGTTCCGGCGCGCAAGTGCGCTCCACCGGAAACAGAATGGAAAACTGCGTGCCATGCCGTTCCACATCCTGTGTGCTTTGCACGTCCAGACGCGCACCGTGGCGGATCAGGACATGTTTCACGATCGCCAGTCCCAGCCCGGTACCGCCGGTCGCCTGCGAGCGGCCGCGATCGACGCGGTAGAAGCGCTCCGTCAAGCGCGGCAGATGTTCAGGCGCAATACCATCACCGTTATCGCGGACACGGAACGTCGGCGATCCCGCTTCCGCTTTCCAGATGACCTCGATGTGTCCGGCTTCAGGCGTATAGCGCACGGCATTGCTGATGAGATTGCTGAAGGCGCTGGCGATCTCATCACGGTTACCCAGTAGCCAGTCAGGCGCGATGTCGCTGGTGATCCGGTGGCGGGCGGCGGAAAGCTGCGCGGCATCCACGAGAAGTGAGGCGATCAGCTCAGGCACGTTGATGGGCGCCTGTGACGGCCGGTGACTGTTATCTTCCAGGCGCGAAAGCGTGAGCAGATCCTCCACCAGCCGCTGCATGCGCAACGCCTGCGTGGTCATGTGCGCCAGTGATTTTTCCAGAACCTCGGGATTGCCGGCGCCCACATTGCTGATGGTTTCGAGGAACCCCACCATTACCGTGATGGGCGTGCGTAATTCGTGCGAAACATTGGCGACGAAATCGCGGCGCATGGTTTCCAGGCGTTCGCGCTCGCTGATGTCGCGCGACAGCAGCAACATCTGATCCTCGCCAAAGGGAATCAATTGAACCGTGAGTGAAATCTCTTTTGGCACACCCGCGACATCCTTGCGATTTACCTTCAGCGACAGCGGTTCACCATAGTTGCGTTGATTGAGATAATCGATGAATTCCGGATAGCGGATGAAATACGTTACGTTCTGCATGCGGTCATGGGCAATCGAAATGCCCCAGTGCGATTCCGCCACGGGATTGAGCCAGACGATGTTGTTCTGGTCATCGAGCATCAGCGCGCCGTCCGGCAGTGCGGTGGCCGCCTGCTGGAACCGCGAAAGTGCGTCGGACAGCGATTGATGGCTGACGCGTTCCTGTTTGATCAGGCGATAGAGCTTGCCCAGCACATCGCCCCACATGCCATTCGCGTCGGGCAGGGTCGCGGCCTGCGGATTGTTCAGCCAGTGAAACAACTGGGCAAGCTTCCAGGCGTAATATGAAAACGCCAGCAATACCACCGCCGCCACGACCGCAAGCGCGGCCGTTGTGCCGCCGATCAGCGCCGCAATGCCACCGGCCACCAGCGCGATTGTCGCCACTCGCAGGACGATGATCAGGAAAGATTTATGGGCGGGGGACAACATGCTTGCCATGTTACGCCGTCAGAAGGCTTTCACAAACGTGCCGTGCCGCTATCAATCCTTCGCGAACCGGTAACCACTGCCGCGCACGGTATGAATGAAATCATCGTGCTGCGACGGCGTCAGCGCGGACCGCAGCCGGCGAATGTGAACATCCACGGTGCGTTCTTCGATAAACACGTGATCGCCCCAGACGAAATCCAGCAACTGGGTGCGGCTGTAGACGCGTTCGAGATGGGTCAGAAAAAAATGCAGCAGCCGAAATTCGGTCGGCCCCATCGATAGCGTTTCGCCATGGCCACTCACCTTGTGCGAGGCCGGATCCAATCGCAGGCCATGGTATTCGATCACGTCTTGCGTAAGCTCGGGCGCGCGCCGCCGCAGGACCGCCTTGATACGCGCTTCGAGTTCCTTGACGGAGAACGGCTTGGTAATGTAATCGTCGGCGCCGCTTTCGAGGCCTTTCAGCTTGTCTTCTTCCTCGCCCCGCGCGGTGAGCAGGATGATGGGCAGCGACTTGGTGCGCGAATCGCCACGCAATCGCCGCGCCAGATCCACGCCGCTCATGCCCGGCAGCATCCAGTCCAGCAAGGCCAGGTCCGGCAGCTCGTGCTGGATGCCCTTCAGCGCATCTTCCGCATTGTCGTGGGTCAGTACACGATAGCCCGCCATCTGCAGGTTGATCTGGATAAGTTCCTGGATCGCGGGTTCGTCTTCGACGACGAGAATCGTGGGGTTCATGGCGGGCTCAAGGTGAATGTGGACGCTTCCGTGGAATCAGGGAGGCGGCGGCATGTCAGCATCATATTTCAGGATTGTGAAGGTTATATGACACCCCATCACAATCCAGCCGGGGGGTAAGAGTAAAATACCCGGCTCCCCCTCATCGCGATCGCAAACATGGCCGGCCTTACCCCGCAATCTCCCCGCCCCACCGAGATCAAGCTGCACCAGAAATCGCGCGAACTCGAAGTCGCGTTCGATGACAATCGGCAGTTTCGTTTCAGTTGCGAGTATCTGCGCGTGTATTCGCCCTCCGCGGAAGTGCGCGGACATGGTCCGGGGCAGGAAGTGCTGCAAATCGGCAAGAAGAACGTGCAGATTTCCGCCATCGAGCCGGTCGGGACGTATGCCGTGACGCTGGTGTTTTCCGATGGTCACAATACCGGCATCTATTCGTGGGACTATTTGCACGACCTCGGTGTAAAGCAGGACGAATACTGGAAGACTTATCTCGCGCGCATGCAAGCGCCGCCGCTTCCCGCGAGTGAACGAATAACGCACCATGCCCACAGACGTCCTGGCTTTTTTCGATACTTACCGCGATGCATTCAATCGGCTGGATGGCCGCGCGGTGTCGGCGCATTATGACCAGCCGGCGATGATCATTCACGCGGGTGGCAATGGCGTGTTCGCCGATGAAGCGGCACTTGATGCCAACAACATTGCGTTGTGTGAACAGTATCAAAAGAGCGGTTTTTTGCATGCCGATTTTGAAGAACGCGCGTACCTGCCGCAGGGAGAAGATTTCTGTATCGTCGATCTGACGTGGAACATAGAGCGTCGCAATCAGGCGCCGCAGCAGTTCAATACCGCATACTCGCTGGCAAAGCGCAATGGAACATGGAAAGTGGCGGCAGTTACCGCCTACGAAGAACGCCGACCGTGGAGCGAACATGGATAGCGCAACAGAAAAGACATCGAAACAAGCCGCGGACAAAACCACCCACTTCGGCTTCCAGGAAGTACGCGAGGAAGAAAAAGCCTCGCGCGTGCGGGACGTGTTCAAGTCGGTCGCGCCTTCTTATGACTTGATGAACGACCTGATGTCCGGCGGCATGCACCGCCTGTGGAAGAAATTCGCGGTGGATCTGGCGAATGTGCGGCCCGGTGAAAAGGTGCTGGACGTCGCGTCGGGCTCGGGTGATCTGGCGCTGGCGTTTGCCCGGGCCGCCGGCCCGAAAGGCCAGGTCTGGCAAACCGATATCAACGAAGCGATGCTGAGAGTCGGCCGCGACCGCCTGATCAATGCGGGACTGATGTTGCCGGGCGCGCTGTGCGACGCCGAAAAATTACCGTTCGCGAATGACTCCTTCAATCTGGTGACGGTCGCGTTCGGTTTGCGCAACATGACGCACAAAGATCAGGCGCTCGCGGAAATGACGCGGGTGCTGAAACCCGGCGGCCGCCTGCTGGTGGTGGAGTTTTCGCAGGTTCATCCATCGCTGCGTAAAGCCTACGACGTCTATTCGTTCAACTTGCTGCCGTTCCTCGGCAAATACGTCGCCAAAGACGAAGCCAGTTACCAATATCTTGCCGAATCGATCCGCATGCACCCCGATCAGGAAACGCTGAAACGCATGATGGAAACCGCCGGCCTGTCGCGGGTCGAGTATTTCAACCTCACGGCTGGTGTGGTGGCTGTACACAAAGGGGTCAAGCTATGAAGCGCCTGATCGTGTTCAGCGCATTGGGCACATTGCTGCTGTCCGCGTCGCTCGCGGGTGCGCAATCGGCCGCGAAGCCGGTTATCCTCAAGCCCGGCAAGCCCCATGAAAAGTGCATGGTTCTCGATTCCGCGCAAAAGATCGAGTACCGCTTTGAATCCAGCGCCAAGGTAAATTTCAACCTGCATTACAACAAAGGTGATGCGATGTACTTCCCGGTAAAGCTCGATCGCACCAAAGGGGAATCCGGTTTGTACGAAGCCAAATCGCGCGAAAAATATTGCCTGGTGTGGGAAAACCGTACCGATGCCGACGTCGAACTGAATTACTCGTACAAAGTGGGCAAATGAGCTGGTAAGAAAGTTGGCTCACAAGTGGTGTAAATTGCCGTTTCGTCCCCATTTGCTGACATTGTTCCGTGTTTCCTTTTGCAACATCCGCACCTTATCCGCACCGAAAGTTGAGGCTTCCATGAAATCCCTTGCGATCAGCATCCTTATTGCATTCACGTCGACCATTCTGTTTGTGGCTGACGCCGACGCCCGGCCGCTGGGTGGAAAAAGATCCATTGGCATGAAGCGCGACGCCGCGCAACAGACTCCCGCGACGCCTCCATCGCAGAATGCCGTGGCCCCCGCCAAATCGGCCGCCCCCGCCGCGACGCCGGCAACGCCGGCCGCCGCACCTTCCGGCATGAGCAAGTGGCTCGGCCCGCTGGCGGGCCTGGCGGCAGGCGGATTGCTCGCATCCATGTTCATGGGCGGCGGCGGATTCGGCGGCATCAAGATGTTCGATATCCTCCTGTTCGCCGGGCTCGCCTTCGGTGCCTTCATGATCTGGCGTGCGATGTCGCGCCGCAAGGCTGCTGAGGGCGGCGCTGGCGCGAACACCATGCAATATGCCGGCACGGGTGCCGCGCCGGCCACCGCGCCTGCATACACACCGCCGAGCGCAGGCTTTCCCGCATCGTCCGGTTCAGTGGTCACACCGGAAATCGGCAGCCGCCTCGCCGATGGCCATGCCTCGGTCGCGACCATCGAAGCCGCTACCGTCGCACCGCGCATCCCCGCAGATTTTGAAATTGAGCCGTTCCTGCGCCAGGGTCGCGTTGCCTTCACGCGCCTGCAAGCCGCCAACGATGCGCGCGACTTGAACGACATCCGCGATTTCACCACGCCCGAAATGTACGCCGAACTCGCGATGCAGATCCAGGAACGCGGCAATGTCGCGCAGCGCACCGAAATCGTCACGATGGACGCGAAGCTGCTGGAAGTCGTCACCGAAGGTACAAAGATGATCGCCAGCGTGCGATTCACCGGCACCTTCCGCGATACGCAAGGCCCGGTCGAATCGCTCGATGAAGTCTGGCATGTCACCAAGCGGCTCGATGATCCGCAATCGACCTGGCTGTTGGCTGGTATCCAGCAAGTCGAGTAGTGTGATTTGAGCGTGTGAATTGAACGTCGCCACCGCGCTGAATTATCCGCTCGTCAAGTTGTTCAATCGCGTGCTGTCGGATTACCCGATGGCGCGCGAACAACTGGCCGCACACGCCGGCAAAGTCGTGGCGGCCAGCGTCGGGCCTATCGACAGCCGCGTGCGCGTGACAGCGGACGGCGCGACCGAGATGATCGGCGAGGGCGCCGATATCCAACCCGATGTCTCCTTCCAAATCCCGCTCTCGTTACTCCCGCGACTCGCGCAAAAGGAAGAAGCCGCCTTCCGCGAAGTCGTGTTCACCGGCGACAGCGAATTCGCCGCGCTGCTCGCCAGTCTCGCCCGTGAAGTCGAATGGGATATCGAGGAAGACTTGAGCAAATGGATCGGCGACATCGCCGCGCACCGCGTCGTCGATACCGTCAAGCGCACGCATGAATGGCGGTTGGATGCCACACAGCGATTCACCGAAAACGTGGCCGAGTATCTCACCGAAGAAAAACGCGTGTTCATGACCAGGCATGATCTGGAAACGCTGGCGCGTGCCAATGAAACGCTGCGCGATGATGTCGCGCGGCTTGAAGCGCGCGTCGCCAATCTGGTGGCCAAAGCTACCGCGCCGTAACACGAAGATCGCCATTCGGCGCGCCTTTCAGGGCATTTTTGCTTTGAACGCCGCGCCAGTGCTGGACTTCCGCATCGGCAATTGCTCGAATCCTCAAATCACCGTCATTCCCGCATAGGCGGGAATCCAATTTCGTCGCGATACGCTAACTCAGGAAACCTTGGATTCCCGCCGGCGCGGGAATGACGTTTTTTTAAACGTTCACTATCGACGCGTGCGTTTGTCGTCACGCAGCGCCCTCTTGAACCCCGATGCTAGACTGACGCACCACCGCGCTCACAAAGGAACATATATGCACTATGTCTGGATGGTCATCATCGGCCTGATCGTCGGCGTCATCGCCAAATTTTTTCACCCCGGCAAGGACAACATGGGCTTTTTGCTGACGCGTGATCGGTATTGCCGGCTCATTGCTCGCAACTTTTCTTGGCGGGCTGGTTGGTTTCTATAAGGAAGGCGAAAGCGCAGGATTCATCATGTCGGTGATCGGCGCGGTGGTGCTGCTGGTCATCTACGGCATGGTGGCGAAGAAGCCTGGTGGCAGTGAAGGCGGATCGTAATCGGCTACACACATCGTCCCGCGCCTTGCCAATGCCGCGACCCGCGCATGATTGAACTCGCACCCACCATCGTCATCCGATCCGGGTATGTCTTCTCCTTCTGAACCCGACGAACCAACTCCCGGCACGGTGCCGACCTGGCACCGCCGCGTCCTGCGCACCCTCGTCACCATTCCCCTCGCGCTGTGGATCTTTCTCGAAGAGTGGGTGTGGGATGAAATCCTCGCCTTCATGGCGTGGCTGGGCAAGCTGCCGCCGATCCACTGGGCCGAGACGCAGATCGCGAAATTGCCGCCCTATGCCGCGTTGATCGCGTTTGTCATTCCCGGCGCCATCCTGCTGCCGTTCAAACTCGCCGCGTTCTGGCTGATCGCGCACGGTCACGGCGTGTACGGCCTGTGGGTATTCGTGATCGCGAAAGTCATTGGCACCGCGTTCCTCGCGCGCATTTTTTCACTGACCAAACCGGCGCTGCTCACCATCGGCTGGTTCAACCGCGCGTATCTCGCGATCACCGGCTGGAAAGAACGGCTATACGCCTACGTGCGCGCGCTGCCTGCGTATCAGCGCATTCGCGAACTGGCGCGGGCGATGAAGGTTGCGATCAAGGCAAAATGGCGGGAGATGTTTGGCGGGGCGGGGTAGCAGTCGGCTTACGCATTTGCTGTTGCTCGCACCGAAGCGCCAAAAGCGTGCACCATTTCCCTCTATCTTCTGCCCCCCTTGCATTTGATGCAAAGATGTTAAAATGATGCATTAACATCAAACAGCCAAAATTCTATGCGCACCACTCTTAGCATCGATGACGATGTGCTCAATGCGGCCAAACATGAGGCGCTGCGAAGAAACGCGTCCCTAAGCGAGGTCGCCACCGATCTGATCCGTGCCGGTTTGCGTGCGGGAACCGACGTTTCGGCACGGCCGGCAGCGACCATCGGGCGCCCGCCATTCTTCCGCCCCGTGATGAAATCATTACTCCCGAGCATGTTCGAAAGCTGATGGAACAGGAAAGCATGAGCGCATGCGCCATTTACTGACATAAATGTCTGGATTGCATTGTTCGACGATGCGCACACGCACTCAGTGCGCGCCAATGCTTTCATCGGCAAGCGTGGCATCAAGATAGCGACCTGTCCGTTGGTGGAGAACGGGGTCATTCGCGTGCTGAACCTGCCGAACTACGCCATGCGCGGCGCCGTCGGCATTGACCAGGTTCGACAGCAACTAAAGCACGCGACCACCGAACTTGACCACGAATTCTGGCCAGACGATGTCTCCATGCTCGATGACAAACGCATCGACTTCAGCAAGATCTTCGGGCACAGCCAGATATCCGATGTCTATCTACTGGCGCTTGCGGTTGCGCATCGTGGGGCGCTTGTCACGTTCGATCAGCACATCGCCTTGACGGCGGTGAAGGGCGCAACGGATAAACATCTTGCTGTTCTGCGATGATCGTAGGCAAAAGGCAAGACTTGACCCCATTCGCCACATTCGGCTTGCCGCGAGGTTCTTCATTGTGCCTCGGGACGTGGCCCGTACCGAGATAAGGCGCGCCCGTTCAACTTATGCTTACGGTATTGCCATGGAAACCCGGCCCTTTATACTTGCTTCGCAAGATGGCGCTCAAGTTGTTCCTCGATCTGGAGCAGACGCATCACCGGAGATTTCAGCTCGGCACCAGCGACTGCCGCCAAGTCTCTTAGCTCTTCGAGGCAATCCTGGAATCGCTTGTTCACCACCAAATCTAGCTTTACTCCGTACTTGCCTTCGATCACCTTGGACACTTGCTCCAAGTGGCCCATTTGGTCATACACCGGGTTTGATCGTCGTTTGACAATCGGACTCCAAAGCATGAAATGGTGTTCGTAGTCCTTGAATCGTGCTCGCGCGTACTCGATGTCCTTGGAGAACTTCTCGGTTAGCTTCTGAATATTGTTCGGCCGCTTCTCCTTCGTATACTGCAGCCCCGTTGAAAGGTGAATCGCGACTTCGCAAACGTAGAGCTTGGGGCCGGCTAGACTGATGCCGACCACATCAATCTCTCCCTGCACCTCAACTGTGTACAGGTGCTGTTGTACAAACTCACTTGAGTTTGTGCTGAAGATGCAGAAACGAGTTCTTCGCCGATGTTCATATTTGAGAATTCAAAGGGTCCGCGTGAATTGTCTTTCGCAATGCTCGACTATTTCAAAACTATTCATCTTGACCCTTTTAGCTCTCCCTTGCGGCACTTCGCCTGCGAGCGGGAGTAAGACGGCTGCTCGAATAGTCGGCAGATCACGTCTCAGCGGAACCCACTAAGGTTCGAGGGCGCACTGGGTGGCCGCACATAAAAAAAGCGGGGCGAGTCCTATTTCAATAATTTTCAACTGTTCGTCACTGTTTACGCATCAGCAGTAAGAACACCAGCGACACTGTGGCCACATAGTCTCAATATTTCTCCGATGGCTGCAACATTTGTCTGGATTGTTGACTATTTCCAGCAATTGAATGAACCACCTGAGTTGGTTTCATTGGCGCCATTTGCGGACTTGTACGCAAACAAGAAAATGAAGGCTACGTTGGATCATCTCGAAAGTTGTTGATTTCCGCGTAAATCGCTACCAATTCTGAAGGGTTTTTCACCAAAACGAGGCCACATGAATCAACTACCCTGCTTATTTTTTAGGCGGGGAGAACTGAGGAGTGATTACAGTGGCCATGTTAGCCAAAGTCAGGCGGATGTTTTATCGGGAGCGCCTGCCCAAGCGAGAGATCGCGAGAAGAACAGGTCTTGCCGCAGCACCATTGATCGGTGGGGATCAGCGTCCTGATGTACTGGAGCCGAAGTACCCGGGCCGTCGCGTGGAGACCAAGCTCGATGCCTATGCCGAAACGTTGTCTGGCTGGCTGAAGAGCACTCAACATCGCGGCAAGCGCGACCGGCGGACGGCGCACTCAATGTACCAGGAGCTCACGGCGATGGGTTATCGCGGCGGCTATGGCCGTGTCGCCGCCTACGTTCGTCGGTTTCGACAGGAGCTGTCATCGCAGGCAGTGGCCGCGCCTTTGTGCCGCTCAAGTTTCAGTGGGCGAAGCCTTCCAGTTCGACTGGAGCACCGAGTACGCCTTTGTGGGCGGCCTGCGTCGACGGCTGGATCTGGCCCACACCAAGCTCTGTGCGAGCCGTGCTTCTGGCTCACCGCCTATCCCACCCAGACCCCAAGATGCTGTTCGACGCCCATGCCCGCGCCTTCGCCGCCCTGGCGGCATCCCCACGCGTGGCATCTACGACAACATGAAGACGGCGTTGGATAGGCCGGTCGCGGGCAAGGCGGACCATCAACGCACGCTTCGAGGCCATGGCCTCCATTACCTGTTCGAACCCGGTTCTGCAATGTCGCTCGGGCTGGGAGAAAGGGATCGTGGAGAAGAACCTGATCGCGAGCAACATCTGGCGCGAGGCGATGGAAACCCGCTGGACGGATCTTGAGTCGCCCAACGAATGGCTCGGCAACAATGCCGGATGGTGTGGACGGAGACGAAGCATCCGAGTGGCCGGAAACAGTCAGGCCGGAACTGCTGCAGGACGAGTTGCCCAAGCTAATGCCCCCCCAAAGCCTTTCGATGGTTACGTCGAGCATCCCCACGCGTATCGTCGACTGGGTTGATTCATCTGGAGCAACCGCTGGCGTGCCAACCGAACATGCGCACCGCATCGTCAGTGTGCGGGTCCACCATCGCCACCATCGACATCGTCGTCGATGACGTGAAGGTGGCCAGCCACGTCCGCTCGTTTGACGTGACCAGACATTCTATGACTGGCGCCATTATCGATCCGGTCGTCCAGAAGCCGGGGCGCTCCGTAACGGCGCGCCCTTCAATGCCATGCCGGAAACCGCTGCGCCTGCTGCAACACCGTTGATCCATCGGCCGGGCGGGTGACCGGGTGATGACAGGTGCTCGCCCCGTTCCCGTGCATGGCCTGATTCCATCCTTGCCGCCACCGAGGCAGCTGGCTGTCGGCAAGCCCAGTGCCGAGCATGTGCTGTACCTCCTGGCGCAATTGAAGGGACCAGGCGGCCCAGGCCCCAATGGTGGAAACGGCCTGACGCTCACCGAAGAACCCAAGGCTGACGTCGATCGCTAGACCATGCGCCTGACCCCGGCGATTCAATCGGTATTGCTCGCAAGCCGGTATTGGCGTCGCTGATGATGAATGGAGGCGCGCATGTCCGCTGAGATCATCGCCGAACTGAAGCAACTGAAGCTCAATGGCATGGCCTCCTGCTATCCAGAACTGGTGGCGAAGTCCGCCACCGATTCAAACCAGTTCATGAAACAACGCCGAGAGGCGAGCGGATGGTGCCTTGGGTGGTCACCAGATGGGCGTGGGTTCCGGCACGGCTTACTTCAGTCGAAGTGCAACGCACCAGCTACGTTTGGAAGAAGTGTGCCCGCCATCCAAGGGTGGGTTCTTTCACGTGAACGGTAGCGCAGCTGGAAAAACAGTGCTGTTGCCCCGCCCTGCACGTTGATCTGGTGATCCTGGACGAAGTGGGCTACCTGCCGTTTAGCCAAGCGGGTGGCGCACTATTGTTCCACCTGTTGTCGAAACTCTATGAACGCACCAGCGTGATGATTCGACCAATCTGAGTTTCGGCGAGTGGAGCAGCGTGTTCGTCGATGCCAAGATGACGACGGCACTGCTCGACCGACTCACTCCCACTGCTATCGTCGAAACCGGCAACGAGTCCTGGCGGTTCAGCCTAGCTCGATGCGGCAGGATCAAAAACGCAAGGCCAACACCAAAGCGAAAGGCTAAGCCAATTCGGCCAACGACTTATCCACAGCGTAGTCCCCTATGCCAAAATAGGGTGGCCTCGTTTTAAATGAAAACCGTGGCAGCGTCCGACGTTGAAATCAACACGAAAGTGCTTTTCCGACACTTTGACAAGCTCTCTTTGACGCATGCTAACCAACGGGTGTCAGTATGCAAGGCGCAGCCCGGTTATTTTGGCCCCGCTGCTTCTGACGCGAAGCAGAAGAAAAAAACTACTGTTTCACGAGCTTGGTTGACTTTTGGGATTTGGATAACGACTATGCATAAATGTCACAACTTCATTGATAAGAGATTTAGCATTGGCGTCAAGTAGTCTCACTCGCTCAATCAATGGCCAGCCGGCGTTAACCCAGCCGAGCTGGTCCATCCATCCATTGGGAATTCCCAATTTAGTTTCAATAATCCGTGCTTCGTCACCTCTCATGTAGCGCTTATTAAGTAGAGCACTAATATGCTGCTGGGTGAGATGAGATGTTTTTAGCTGGCGGCCAACTTCGGTTTCGGTACCGTAATTGCTAACTATGAAGCTTAGATTTTTCCGGCGGATTTGTGAAATTGTCATGGACACCCTCAATTAGATTGATCTGTAAACACAGCGCGTCAGATGTAGAAACGATTCATTTTCTTCAATTTACCCAATGCAGCATATCGTAGATCGTCAATTGGCGAGCCTCACCGACTGAAAGCGTCCGGAACGCCTCGCCAGTGCTTACGTTTGATTTCAATCGCGGCGGGTCGTGTCCGACCGAATGATCGCAACATGTACCAGCGAAAATCCCTCCCGGCCTTCCTTTAGAAAAGGTAGGAGTTAACTGTGGGAATCGACGGCTACCCACACATCCCCACCCACCCGCACGCGCTGCAAAAATCGCAGCCATCCTTGCGAATCACCGTGTGATTGCCGCATTCGCGACAGAGCTTGCCCTTCATCAGCCGCGGCTCCTCGCGCTGCCGCGGTGCTTCCAGGATGCCCATGTCGCGAATCGGATAGCCGTCCTTGTCCAGTACGCCGAGCATCATGTAGCGATGGATCAACAGTCGCGCGACGTAGGCGACGGTGGAGGGCCAGTTCTGCTGGCGGCGTTCGCCGGGGACGAAAGCCATGAAATCGCCCAGCGGTTCGGCGTAGTTGAGAAGCTTGCGCAATTTCATGCCGATCCATGCCGGGTCCATCACCCGCATGTCCAGCGAAAGGATGCGCGAGAGGCCGTCGAGCGCGCGCGGATAGTGGCCGGACAGCCAAAGCGAATACGGCCGTGTCACCCCGTCGGGCAGGGTGATTTCTTTCAAGCCCACGACAAATTCATCGCCGGCGGCGGGATTCACCACATCAACGGTCCACGACAGCGTGCCATCTGAACCGGTACGCGGCTCATCGACGCTGAACATGGCATCGATCACCGAGGTGCCGCCGGCATCGTCGAACACATGCAGCCGGTCGCAGCGATAGCGGATGATCTGCGCGATAGCCGAGACCACGCTCGGCATGCGCCGCGTCTCACCGCTGGGCGGGAAGCGCATGTCGAAGGCTTCTTCGCCGACGGTGCGGGTCATGGCATCGAGCTTCAACGCGAGCCAGCCGCGATCGTTGGTGCGCATGTCCATCGATAGCGTCTTGGCCACCGCGCCGAGACCGCGCGGCTGCTCGGTGCCGTTCACCCAGACCTCAAACGGAAATGCTTTTCCATTCTCGGCAATGTGGCCGACGAACAAGGCAAAGCGCCCTTGCGGGGACTCGATCATGTAGGTCCAGGCGTCGTTGCCGTCGGGCAGTTCGGGACGGCCGGGCCAGCGCAGCGAGGCGAGCACCGGCGCGGGCAATGTATCCAGCAACAGGCGCGTATTGTGGCTGAGCGTGGGGGCCTCGGGCTGGCGCGTGGGTGTTGATTGCGCCGGTTCGACCGACAGCACCGAACCCAGCACGCTATTCGGCCGGTAGGTAGCGAGGCCCTTGAGCTGCGATTTCCAGGCGTTGAAATAGAGGCTCTCGAAATCGGCGTACGGATAATCCTCCGGGACATTCACCGTCTTGGATATGCTGGTGTCGATGTACGGCGCGACGGCCGCGACCATTTGCAGATGCGCGTCGGCGGAGATGTTCAGCGCCGTGACAAAGTAGTCGGGCAAATTGCTTACGTCGCCACCCTGATGCCGGTAAAGGCGCCACGCGTGATCCTCGACCGCATATTCCTTGTGCATGCCGTCGGCGGTGCGTTTCTTGCGCGTATAGGTGTACGAGAACGGCGGCTCGATGCCGTTCGAGGCGTTGTCGGCGAACGCCAGCGAAATCGTGCCGGTCGGCGCGATCGACAGCAGGTGCGAATTGCGGATGCCGTGTTCGCGTATCGACTTGCGCAGCGCATCGGGCAGGCGCGAGGCGAAATTGCCACCGGAGAGATACAGGTCGGCGTTGAACAACGGAAACGCACCGCGCTCTTTCGCGAGCGCCGTCGAGGCGGCATAGGCCGCATCGCGCAGGCAGGCGGAAATCTTTCCGGCCATATCGCGGGCCGGCTGCGCGTCGTAGCGCAGCGTCAGCATCGCCAGCGCATCGCCGAGTCCGGTGAAACCGAGACCGATACGGCGCTTGGCGTTGGCTTCGGCCTGCTGCGCGGGCAGCGGCCATTGCGTGACGTCGAGAACATTATCGAGCATTCGTACGGCGACGGCCACGACTTCGCCGAAGTCCCCGAAATCGAACGCAGCACCGGTCGAAAACGGCGCACTGACAAAATGCGTGAGATCGATCGAGCCAAGGCAACAACAGCCGTACGGCGGAAGTGGCTGTTCGCCGCAATTGTGAACGTACAAGCCGTTGGCGTCGAACGCGTGCACGTCCGCGACGGTGACGTCATAGACGGCTTCGTCACCACCGATTTCAATGGCTTCGACCGTATCCGTAAACCGGCTGCGATTCAGCGCACGGCGGAAATTCTTCAGACTCACGTCGAGGCGCCGCGCTTTGTCGGTGTCCGCAAAGCCAATGCGCTCGGAAAATATGGCGATGTCGGCGCCGGCAATCACCAGCTCGTGGTTGGCCTGTGTCGGATAGTGCTGGTGGCCACCACGCCCGTTTGGCAGGAGTTGGGTTCCTGCGGGCCGACGCTCCTGATAGATTGTCGAGTCGATTCCAAGCCGCAGCAGCATGCGTTGAACGGCTTGCAGCGTGTCGAGGCTTGATTGGCTGAGCCGCACGCTAACGCCCTTTTCCTGGCTGCCCTGAATCGATCCATCGGCATCGAACAGGCCGCGCAGAAAGCCCACGTAGAAGTTACTCGACGTGCGCTCGATGGCGGGCGTCAGCGTCTTCGCACCCGGCGCCATGCCGAGCTCAAGCGCCAGATCGCGCACGGCGGCGGTAACGAGACGCCACTCATTGCGGCCCGCGACGTGCATCCAGCCATCGAAATCGCGGCGGTGCGGAAGTGTGCGCGCAGCGGCCTCCGCGTTCGCCATGATGCCATCTGCACCGGTCGTGCAGCAGGCACTATCCGTGCCGTTCATTTGCCGGGCACTTCCCCAGACACTGAGTACCGCTTTGTCGGTTTTTAATGTGCCATCGCCGAGCAGCAGGCCGATCAGATAGCCTTCGGCTTCAGTCTTCTGCCCCGCCCATGCGGCCAACGCACGATGGTTGTTAAGGACGACGCTATCGCCGCATTTCAATTCTCCGGCGGCGACCCACTCGAATTCCTGGATCCAGCGGGTCTGCTTCGCCACGCGGCGTACGAGGTGATTCGCCGTCAATCGGAGCTGCCGGCCTTGGCGCGTCGTCAAACGAAGTACGGGCTTCGTTCCAGTCGGGAAGAAACCCGCGCGGGTGGTCGGATAGGGCTTGCCATCGACGACCGCGTCGAAGGGTTTGCCGATCAGTTCCGCGACTTGCCGCGCGCCCGTTGTGGTCATGACCCAGGTGTCGGCGGTGACGCATGGATTGGTCGCCGCAATCGTTTCGCAGTAATTGAGATTGTTGTCGCGATTGATGCGATCCAGAAACAGGATGCCCGGCTCGGCGTGATCGTAGGTCGAACCCATGATCTGTGCCCACAGTTCGCGAGCGGGTGGCTTGCGATAGACCCACAGCCCATCGTCGCGCTGGTACCCGCCGGCGCTGCTGCCAACGCCGACAATATCCGGTGCCGGCTGGGCGCGATGCACCAGTTCAATGGCGGTGTCGTTCTCCACGGCTTGCATGAAGGCATCCGTGACGCCCACCGAAATATTGAAATTGGTGAGCCCGCCCTTGTCCTTGGCGTGGATGAATGCCTCGATGTCAGGGTGATCGCAACGCAGCACGCCCATCTGTGCGCCGCGCCGGGCACCCGCTGATTCCACGGTCTCGCAGGAGCGGTCGAACACTTTCATGTACGACACCGGCCCGCTGGCGCGCGATTGGGTGCCACGCACCATCGCGCCTTCCGGACGGATCGCCGAAAAGTCATAGCCGACGCCGCCGCCTCGCCGCATGGTCTCGGCCGCCTCCGCCAGCGCAGTGTAGATACCCGGGCAGCCATCGACCACCTCGGTGATCGAGTCGCCGACAGGTTGGACGAAGCAATTGATCAGTGTTGCCGTCAGCGGCGTGCCCGCTGCGGAATTGATGCGGCCGGCAGGAATGAAGCCGCGCTCCTGGGCACGCAGGAATTGCTGCTCCCAGTGCGCGCGGCGCTCGACCGGTTCGTTGGCCGCGAGCGCGCGTGCGACGCGGAGTTGTACGTCGCGTATCGACGTTTCCTGATCCTTGGCGTATTTTTCCAGCAGCACTTCACGGGAAATGGCTTGCGGTGGCAGGGGAGCGGCAGTCGCCATGCCTGGCGCGGTTTTGTGCGTGTTGATTGTTTTCATGGGTGTCCGGGTGAGGAATGCAAATTCTGAACTGTTTGGACCGTTCGGGGAGGAAATCATTCTCGGGCATCCGGCTCCGCCGGGGTTGATCGCCATCAACCGCAGGGCGATTTTCCGGGCGAATCATGCACGCGAGTGTGGCGGTGAAGGCACGCGCCAAGGTAGAATTCACCCCTTCATGCGCTTCTTTCGCCTCCTCAAAATCCTCTCCGTCGTCGTACGTTACGGTCTCGATGAATTCCTGCCGAAGGGATTCGTCCGTTCGCTGATCGGAGGCGTATTTTTTTGGCGCGGATTCACTGAAGCGCGCGGCGTGCGCTTGCGCAAGGGGCTCGAAGAGCTCGGGCCGATTTTTGTCAAGTTCGGACAGTTGCTGTCGACGCGACCCGATCTGGTGCCGACGGATATCACCCAGGAACTGACGGCACTACAGGATAACGTCCCGCCGTTTTCCAGGGAAGAAGTGACGGCGATCCTGAACCGCCTCTACGGCGACAGCACCAGTACCGGTTATCACGACGTGTTCAGCGAGTTTGACCTGACACCGGTGGCGAGTGCGTCGGTCGCGCAGGTGCACTTCGCGACCATCGGGCGCGGTAAATTGGCCGGCCGCGAAGTCGCCGTCAAGATCGTGCGTCCGGGTATTGGCGAAACCATCGCCCGCGACGTGGCGCTGCTGTATGTATTGGCGGACCTGGTTGAAGTCGTGTTTGAGGATGGCAAGCGTCTCAGGCCGCGTGAAGTGGTGGACGAGTTTGACAAAACCATCCATGACGAACTCGACATGGTGCGCGAGGCCGCCAATGCGTCGGCACTCAAACGCAATTTTGCCGACGGCCGCCTGCTATATGTTCCCGAGGTGTATTTCGATTACACCCATCGCGAAGTGCTGGTGCTGGAGCGCATGGACTTCATTCCGGTCAACGACCTGGAACAGTTGAAGGCGCACAACATCGATGCGGCACGGCTGGCGGCCGACGGCGTCAAGATTTTCTTTACACAGGTGTTCCGCGACGGCTTCTTTCACGCCGACATGCACCCCGGCAATATCTTCGTGCTGAAGAACGGCGTTTATTCCGGCGTGGATTTTGGCATCATGGGCACGCTCTCCGACGCGGACAAGGATTATCTCGCGCGTAATTTCGCTGCTTTCTTCAGCCGCGATTACAAGGCCGTCGCGGTGGCGCACATCGAGGCCGGCTGGGTGCCGAAGGATACGCGCGTCGATGAATTCGAGGGCGCGATCCGAGCTGTATGTGAGCCAATTTTCGACAAGCCGCTGAACGAAATCTATTTTGGTGCGGTGCTGTTGCGTTTGTTCGATGTCTCGCGCCGATTCAAGATGGAAATCCAGCCGCAATTGGTGTTGCTGCAAAAAACGCTATTGCAGATTGAGGGCTTGGGGCGGCAGCTTTACCCGGAACTCGATCTTCGGCCGGTCGCGCAGCCGATTCTGGAAAAATGGATGTCAGAACAACTGGGCTGGCGCGGCCTGGTCAAGCAATTGAAGAAAGAGGGTCCGCAATGGACCGGCATGTTGCCGCAATTGCCGCGCCTGATCCATCGGGCGCTGGAAAATGATCCTTCGGCGCGCCTGAAAGACATTGAAGCAGCCGTCAATCGCCTGAATCGCACGCAACGATTCCAGTCCAACGTGCTGCTGGCACTGCTGATCATGATCACCATGGTGGCGGGCATGTACGTGTATCTGCTGTTCGGGGTTTACTGAAAGACTGCGGCAGCACGCTGTTGATTTGCTAGAATTTTGGGCACTGAGGTTTTTCCCATCCGGCCAATGAGGATTTCTGAATGAACGCCCTGCTCGCGCTTGTCGTCTTGTATCTGCTGGGCACCCTGGCGATCGGCGTTTATGCCGGTACGCGAATCAAGACTTCCGCCGATTTTGCCGTGGCGGGACGCAGCCTGCCGCTGGCAATGATTATCACCACCACGTTTGCCACCTGGTTTGGCGCGGAAACCGTATTGGGCATCAGCGCCAAGTTTGTTACCGGTGGACTGAACAGCGTGGTCGAGGATCCGTTCGGCGCGTCGATGTGCCTGGTCTTCGTCGGCCTGTTCTTCGCCGCCAAGCTGTATCGAATGAACCTGCTGACCATTGGCGACTTTTACCGCAAGCGTTATGGCAAGGGCGTCGAGATATTCTGTTCGGTGGCGATCATCCTGTCGTACCTGGGCTGGGTCGCCGCGCAGATCACGGCGCTGGGGCTGGTCTTCAATGTCGTCTCCGACGGCGCGATCAGCACCGAAGCCGGGATGGTCATCGGCACGCTGTCGGTGCTGATCTACGTGATCTTCGGCGGCATGCTGGCAGTAGCGTGGACCGACTTTATCCAGATGATCGTGCTGATCATTGGACTGTCGTACATCGCCTATATTTCGAGCGGCATGGCCGGTGGCGCCGACAAGGTGCTGGCGCTGGCACAGTCAAACGACTGGTTCCGGATGATGCCGGCGGCGAATTTCAAGGACGTGGTATTTTTCTTCGCGGCCGCCATCACCATGATGCTGGGCTCCATCCCGCAGCAGGACGTGTTCCAGCGCGTGATGTCAGCGCGGGACGCCAAGACCGCGTCGCGCGGCGCGGTGATTGGCGGGCTCGCCTATCTCGCATTTGCATTCGTGCCCATGTTCATCGTTGCCTGCGCCGTATTGATCATGCCTGCCGAGACCAAGGAATTTCTCGCCAATGACCCGCAAAAAATCCTGCCGACCCTGATCCTCACGCAGATGCCCTTCTGGGCAAAGGTTGTTTTCTTCGGCGCGCTGCTATCGGCCATCAAGTCCTGTGCGTCCGCCACATTGCTGGCGCCGTCGACGAGTTTTGTCGAGAACATTTACAAGCACCTGCGTCCGGGCCTGACCGACAAGCAGGAGCTGTATGCCTTTCGCGTGACCCTGTTTTTCTTCACCTGCTGCGTGCTGGGTTATGCCATCGCGATGAAAGGCACGCAGATTTACGAAATGGTGTCTGGCGCCTATCAAGTCACACTGGTCGGCGCGTTCATTCCCCTGGTTTGCGGCCTGTACTGGAAACGCGCGACGCGCCAGGGTGCGATCGCGTCCATCGTGTTTGGCATTTTTACGTGGCTGGTGTTTCTCGTGTTCAAGCAACTCGGCGAGGCGTTTCCCGCGCAATTGGCCGGCATCATCATGGCAGCGGTGGGCATGGTGGTCGGCTCGCTGATCACCAAACCGCATGAACATCATGCCCATCCTGCGGCGGAACATCAGCGGCATCACTCGACGCCCAGCGCCACTCATCGCGCCTGATCAGGGAGAGCGGGTTCTTACCGCTCTCAACGAAAACGGCGCGGCTTAGCCAAACCCGCGCCGTTTTCCATTGCCGCATTCAACCCTCGCGCATTTGCGCGCGCTTTTTAACGTCTCGTACGGCATTTTTTGCGTTTCGTCGCTTTCCGTTTGAGCAACCGGGCGGGGAACTTTAATCTGGCGTCAATCCAATACGACATGTATTGGCCGCCAGACAAAAAAGGAGTGCACAAATGAACAACGCAATGAAAACCAGCAAAGACAATTTCCTGATGACCACCCTGATCGCCACCGGCCTTGGGATGGGAATCCTCAGCGCGGTCCTGGAAAACCAGGACACGCAAGCCGTGATGAATTCAGCCGGCCAACTCGTGCAATCGGTATCCACGCCGACCGCGATGCAACCCGTCCTGTACCGTGAAGCGGCCATTATTGTGACCGCGCCCCGCATCCAGACGACGGCCTGATCCGCACCATTTTTCGTGGCATTTCCCTAGTCGACGTCCCCTCGACTGTTTGCCCGGTCGCTGCAAGGCGACCGGGTATTTTTTTCGAATCTGAAGAAAGTCATTCGGCTGTCACCAGTTTTTCACAACTTACCGTCATCATTTGTTCCACTCCTAACAAGATTGCAGGTTTCCATCATGAGCACTGTTCGCATTTTTCAAAACTTATCAACGCGCCCTTCCTGCGGGCCGCAGAGTTCCATACTGACGCGCCTGGGCGACGCGATGAAAGCGGCATGGCAACGCGAACCAGCGAAATCCTCGGTAGCCGACCGCACACCGGCGGCATCCGGTGACGTCCCTTTGCGGGTCACGGCGAAGATTGCCGCGATTTCCACGGCAGGAAATCTGGCGTTCCTTCAACACAATACCGGCCGACCTGGCGTCCAGGGTCGCTGGAAAGCCAGCCACCGCGTGCCGATGCCGTAATACGAAAAGCGCATCCGTGAAAACGGTGACTCAATCCTTGACTTCAAGACGTGTAGTTTCCAAGTAGTCCACCACGAATTTCCCGGTCCCTGGCGCGGCCCGGCCCCGATTTTCCGCGCTCCATCGCAGGTTGTTCCCATCCGCCGACGCGACGCGATAAGCTTTGCGTATGGACAAGGTTCTGACATTTCTTCGCAATTTCACCTGGCAGCGCATTCTGCTGGCCATGGTGTTGACGACGGTCGCCACGGCGATCATCAAGCCTTATTTTTCCTACAACGTCGCCTTCTGGTATCTCTGGCTGCGATTGTTCATCGTTGCCGTGGTGATGCTGACCACTTATATCGTCATCGGTGTGGCGCACGCGTACATTCAGCCAAAATGGGTAAAACTGGTGCAGGCGCAATTCGTCGCGCTGGTGGTGGGCGCGGTCATCGGCACCATCACCTCGGGACTCGTCATCGGACGCTCGCTGAGCGAGATGGTGACGAACGAAGCAATCTTCTGGGGCATGGTGATCTTTGCCGGCGCCGGTGTCGCCATCGGTGTGCTGGCGGCAACCTTGCTGGTCTACCGCGAACAGGCGGCGCGCGCGGCAGCGGAAGTTGCCAAGGCCGATGCGGAACGGCATGAACTGGAAAAGCAGGTACTCGAGGCCCGCCTCAAGCTGATGCAAGCGCAGATCGAACCGCATTTCCTGTTCAATACCCTCGCCAACGTGCAACACCTGGTGGAATCCAATCCGCCACTTGCCTCCCGGACCCTGGAAAGCCTTATCACGTATTTGCGCGCCGCCTTGCCGGAGATGCGCGAAGGCGGCACCACGCTGGGCCGCGAGGCCGACATGGCGAAGGCATACCTGGAAATCCAGCAAATACGCATGGGACCGCGTCTCCAGTTGTCAGTCGATGTACCCGTTGAATTGCGCGCCGCGCCGTTCCCGCCCATGATGTTGCTGACGCTGGTCGAAAACGCCATCAAGCATGGTATCGATCCCTTGCAACAGGGCGGTGAAATTCGTGTGCAGGCGCAATCTGCCGGCACCGGAATGCTCGATGTCAGCGTGGCCGATACCGGCCAGGGACTATCGCATTCAGTCGGCATGGGCATTGGACTGCGAAATATCCGCGAGCGGCTGAAGGCGCTTTATGGAAAGAATGCCAAATTGACGCTGGAAGAAAATACACCGCGCGGCGTGGTGGCGCGGATTGAAATTAAGCCGGATACGGGCGGTACTTGAAGTGGTGACTGCATTAATAGCCGATGACGAACCACTGTTGCGCGAACAGCTCAGGTCGCGACTGGGCAAACTCTGGCCGGAATTAGAGTTGGTCGCCGAGGCCGTGAATGGCGCCGAGGCGCTTGCGCTGTTCGAAGCGCACGAGCCTGACGTGGTGTTTCTCGATATCCACATGCCGGTCATGACCGGACTTGAAGCGGCGCGCCTGATCGGGCGGGGCCGCAGCAAGCGGGCGCACATCGTTTTTGTGACGGCCTACGACGAATACGCGGTCGAAGCGTTTGAGCGCGGCGCGATCGACTACGTGCTGAAACCCTTCAACGAAGCACGATTGACCGAGACCGTGACGCGTCTCAAGGAGCGCCTTGAGTCAAAAGAAAATTCAGCCAATGCAAAAACCAGTCAACCGGACCTGGCGAGCGTACTGCGAGAGCTCACCCATCGGATGGGTTTACCCCCGGAGCCATATTTGCGATGGATCAAAGCCAGCGTCGGCCAGACCGTGCGGTTGATCCCGGTCGATGACGTGCTGTATTTCCAGTCCGATGAAAAATACACGCGCGTCGTGCTGGAGGATTCGGAAGTGTTGATCCGGAAGCCCATCAAGGAACTGCTCGCGGAGCTCGATCCGAAACAGTTCTGGCAGATTCACCGCGCCACGGTGGTGAACACCCGTGCCATTGCCGGCGTGGTGCGAGGAGAGCGCGATCAGGCCGATCTCAGGCTCAAGGGCCGCAGCGAGACGCTCACGGTCAGCCGCAATTTCACGCATCTTTTCAAGCAGATGTAGGCACGGAGCGCTGAGAGGCAGGTTGGCGTAGTCGGCCGCAAGAAAGAGCGATAGGGCCTGTTCGCGAAATGCGTAAACACAAGCACTGGCGCGGCGTTTCAGGCAAAAAATGGCCACAACCCGCGCCAGCGCTAGAGTTTTGCAAAACACATACCAGTTTACGCTCTTGAGCGCCCGGCGCCCCTCCGCGCACCCGGTTTCCAGCGCGGTTGCCTGCAATCCATCCCGTCATTTCTGCAATCCGCCTGTCGCGCGTTGAATGCACCGTCTCGTGTCCCTATGCTGTATTCATGCGGTGAAGCGCGCACATCCCGCGCGGACCCTCGCGTAAACTGATAAAAATCGAGTCAACATGTTCAAAGCCTTCGGAAACTTCATACACCGCACTCCCTGGTGGGCCATGATCCTGCTGGGGTTTTCGACCCTGCTGCTGCTGGTGCTGTTTTCCACGCCGGTTCACGTCATGCGCCTGTCGGACAGTGGCGCCACGCCGGAAGAGCGGCGCGCCATCAAGCGCGAGATCGATCGCGCCGTGGGCGACAGCGCGCTGAATGTCGCCGAAGGCATCGTCGGCGCCATCAAGGATCGTTCGAGCGATCCGGCGCGGCAACAGGAGCTGGCGCACGCGCTTTCCGAAATCGCCCAGGCGCGCAAGGAAATCCTGAGCGCCCAGCGCGAAGCGACGAATGCGGCGACGGAAGTCATCCGTGATGCCCGGAATGCCGCACTCGACGCCGCAAAAGATGCGGCGGAATCGGCGCTTGAAGCCGCTCGCGACGCGCGCGAGGCCGTGGAAGAAGCCAAGCGCGATGCCACGGAGAAACTGAAATCCTCCGGCGCCGACACCACCGCGGCACTCAAGGCCTTCGACGACATGATTAAGGCCGCGAAAGAAAAAGAGCAGGCGATGAAAGATGCCGTCAAGAAGGTTGACGACAGCAGGAACCGCAGCATGTCGATCGGTGTAAATTCGGGTGGCGGCCTGACCATCGACATCAAAACCGACGACGGTTCGGCGAAACCCGGCGTGACGACGAGCGTCGACGAAAACGGGGTGCACAAGCAGATCACGATCCCCTTGCCGCCCGCCCCGCCGGCGTCCGTGGCATCTGGCGCCAGCAAGGTTCCGCCTGCGCTGAAAGCGCCTGGTGCGCCCACAACGCCCACAGCGCCCGCAACGCCCGCCAAACCGGGCAGCGACGGTGGCGTGAATTTCGATGGCCATATCGGCGGCGCGCGCATCAAGGGCAATATCGACATTGGCGACGATGGCAAGGTGGCGATCAACATTCCGCCCACGCCGGCCGTGCCACCCCTGCCGCCGCTGTCGGCGGAACTGCGCGATGATATCCATGCAAAAGTTGCGGGCGATGTTTACCGCATCGGCGTGGGATCGGCGCTCGTGCTGACCTTCATTCCGATCTTCATCATGTTGCTGGTGGCGAAATATTTCATTGACCGCTCGCGCCGTGCGACCGCCTTTGCCGAGCAGAAGAAACAGGAAGCCGACGTCAGTAACGTCAACCGCCAGATCACCGAGGCACGCCTGCAGACCCTGCAGGCGCAGGTGGAACCGCATTTTCTCTACAACACCCTGGCGAATGTGCAGGCGCTGACCGAGGTGGATCCCGCCGCGGCGAACCAGATGACGGGTCACCTGATCCAGTACCTGCGCTCGTCCCTGCCGAAGATGCGCGAGAACACGTCGACTGTTGGCCAGGAAATCGAATTGGTGCGGGCGTATTTGAATATTCTCAAGATGCGCATGGGTGATCGGCTGGCGTTCGATATCGATTGCCCGGCCGATTTCGCCGGCATCAACTTTCCGCCGATGATGCTGCCCTCGCTGGTCGAGAACGCCATCAAGCATGGACTGGAACCGCAGCGCGAAGGCGGGCGCATTGACGTAGTCGTGCAGCGCGTGTTTATGGCCGCCGGCGACCGGATTCGCGTGATGGTGAAAGATACCGGTCGCGGGCTAACCGATGCACCGACGCAGGCGGGCGGTGGCGTGGGGCTGTCGAACATTCGCGAGCGGTTGATTGCGATTTATGGCGATGCTGGAAAGCTGACGCTGGAATCGAATGACCCGAAGGGCGTGATTGCCTCCATCGAAGTGCCTGTCGAAACCGGCAATGCCGGCGCGAACGGTGCCTACTCCGCAGGCGCTGCGCCAGCCAGTGTGATGAAGCCCGCGCCCAAGGGATGGTGGGGCCGCACGCGCCATGCCGTGGCGGCCACGCATGGGGTGTGGGCGAAGGTGATGTCGGTCACCTTTATCACGTTGATGATTGCGCTGGCCGTGGTATTTGGTCTGGCGCTTGCCGGCCTCTATACCGGTATGTTGCCGATACACATGGGTGACCTTCACCTGGCAGGGCTGGAAGGCATGGCGCTGGGCACCGTTGGCCTGCTGGTCGGTTTTGGCGCCGTGGCACTGGTATTGGTGATCGTGGTGGGCGTGCTGTATGGCCTGGGGCTACTGTTTGCCGGATTGATCGTCATCATCCCGCTCATCGTGCTCATTTCCTCCATCCCCGCGCTCGCGCCTTTCATCCTGATTGGCCTCGCCGTGTATTGGTTCTGGTGGCGGAAGCGCGACAAAAAGAAGAACATCACGGATGATTTGTAAGGCTCGCCGTGATGGCTCGGGATGCGCGACAATAGGCGTCGAGCGGGCCGCTGAAAACCACAGGCACTAAATCATGACGACCGAAATCACTGCGATCATCGCTGAAGACGAACCCATCCTCCGCGCCCAGCTCAAGGCCAAGCTCACCAAGCTGTGGCCGGAGTTGAAAATTCTTGCCGACGTCGGTGATGGCGAAGCCGCACTTGAGGCGATCGCAGAGTTGAAGCCCCGCCTTGCGTTCCTCGATATCCAGATGCCGGAAATGACCGGCGTGGAAGTGGCGAAAAGTCTCGCCGCCAATCGCGAGATCAAATGCCACGTCGTATTCGTCACCGCCTTTGATCAATATGCCGTGGAAGCCTTCGATACCGGCGCGATCGACTACGTGCTGAAACCCTATAGTGACGAACGTTTACAGACGGCAATTACCCGCCTGCAGGAGCGGCTCGGTGGTTCGCTGTCAGCGGGTGAACCCCAGAATCTCGAAGCGCTGGTCGCGCATCTGTCCGCCAAATTGAATCCGCAAGCGGAAAAACTCAAGTGGATCAAGGCCAACATCGGCTCCAATCTGCGTTTGATCCCGATCGAGGATGTGCTGTTCTTCCAGTCGGACGAAAAATACACCCTGGTCGCCACCAAGGAATTCGACGCCCTGATCAAGACACCGATCAAGGAAATCCTCGACGGAATCGATGCCGACAAGTTCTGGCAGATCCATCGATCCACCATCGTCAATGCCGCCGCCATTGAAGCGGTGTCGCGCGATTTTCGCGGGCAGGCGACGGTGAAGGTCCGGGGACGCAAGGAAAATCTCACCGTCAGCCGGCCGTTCTCGCATCTGTTCAAGCAGATGTGACGCGGCGGGAGAGGCTACTCCCAGCGTTTGGAAACACCAATCAGCCCCGCCACCCAGCGCGCCAGACCATACGCAAACCATGACTGCGCGCGTGCCGAGAGTGAGCGCTTGTGCCAGTCTTCAACCTTGCAGGTAATGGCGCCCGCATCGAGTTCCGCCATCACCGATTCGCGCAACTGCCGGGCAAAGTCACCATCAAACACCGCCACGTTGGCTTCACGATTTAGGAACAGGCTGAAAGGGTCCAGGTTGCTGGAGCCTACGGTGGCCCAGGCGTCGTCAATCACGGCGACCTTGGCGTGCAACATGCTCTTTTGATATTCGCAAATGGTGATGTTGGCGCCGAGCAGTTGTGCATAGAGTGCGCGTGTCGCCATCTGCAACAGCGGATGATCCGCGCGTCCTTGCAGCAGAAGCGTTACCTGGACACCTCGTTCGGCCGCTTCGATCAGCCGCCGGCGCAGGCGCCTTCCCGGCAGGAAATACGCGCAGACGATCAGTACACTGGATTGCGCGCGGGTGATTGCCTGCCGGTAGAGCGCCTCGATGGCATGGCGATGACGAAAGTTGTCGCGCACCACGAACAGTGCGCGGTGATTCCCGGCGGGGGCCGGTTCCATCGGCAAGGCGGGTTCGACGGCGAGCTTACGGCGAAAATGTTGCAGCGCCACCCACTGCCAAAGCTGGTGGACGGATTTATAAATATTCGTGAGCAGCGGGCCTTCTATTTTCACCGCGTAATCGAGCCGCGGATGTTCCGATAGCGAATCGGTCATGTCGTCGATGAGATTGAGGCCGCCGACAAAACCAACCTTGCCATCGACGAGCGCAATTTTTCGATGATTGCGGTGCAATCGCGTCTTGCGGAAGTGGAACAGGCGATGGTCGGGGCGAAATACCATCAGGCTGATACCGGCGTCGCGCATCGCGTCAAAGAAAACCGGTGGCGTGCTCTTCGAGCCGACGCCGTCGATCAAAACCTTAACCGCGACCCCGCGCACGACTGCGCGCGCCAGCGCCTTGGCGATGCTGGTGCCGGATGCGTCATCGCGAAAAATGTAAGTCTCGATGCAGATATCGACGGCCGCGGCATCGATAGCGGCAATCAGGGCCGGAAAGAATTCCGTGCCGTTTTTGAGGAGCGTGATCTGATTGCCGGCAGTGATATTCACGGCTTGTTCGCAGGCAACTTCCGGCTAAGCGTGACCGACAGGCCGGCATGGTCGGACATTCCCCGCCATTTGTTGCCATCAACCATGCCTTGCAGGCGCTGTGCTTGATGCACCACCAGTCCACGCACATAAATGCGATCCAGCGTCAGCATCGGCATGAACGCCGGAAACGTACGTGCGGGTTTTCCGTGGGTGAGCTCGAAGGCTTCTTCCAGCCCCAGCTCGCGGAACAGGCTATCGCTGACGCCGCTCTTCTTCGCGCGCCAGTCGTTGAAATCGCCCGCAACGATCAGCGGTGAATCGCGCCCGCTGCTTGCGCGCAGGAATTCCGCCAGCCGTTCGATTTGCATGGCCCGGCTGCGTTGAAATAGCCCCAGATGCACGCACACGCAGGTGAGCGGTGTCGCCCAGCCGGGAATGTCGATGCGCGCCATGAGGTGCCCGCGACTCTCGTAGCGATGATGCGAGACGTCCTGATTGGTCCAGTTGATGACCGGAAATGCCGACAGAATGGCGTTGCCATGGTCGCCATGAAGGTGGCTGGCGTTTAGGCCGTAGACGATGTCGCGATAGCGGCCTTCGGCCAGATGCTCATGCTGCGGCAGATCGGGCCAGTCGACAAAGCGCGCCTTGTTACCAGCGTGCGCACCCTGGACTTCCTGCAGCAACAGGATATCTGCTTTGAGCGCGTGCAGTTTATCGCGCACTTCATGGATGACCAGTTTGCGGTTGAGCGGGGACAGGCCCTTGTGAATGTTGTAGGTAGCTAAGGTGATGCGTTTGGTCACGATGATCTTACGTGGTCGGTTTCATTGCCAAACGGCGCGGAATTTCCAGTATCGCGTCGCGATTGGTATAGGAAAAGCACAGCGGCGCGGCTTTGTCATAAGGCAGCCAGACATGCTGTAAGTGTTCGTGCGCGCTCAACGTCACCGGCACTCGATCTGACAACCGCAAGCCGAATACGTTCTCGGTGTTGTGCGTCACGTCCGGTGCATAGCGGTGACGCCAGATCGCGAAAATTTCGTACACGTTCTGTTTTTGCCAGTTTTCCAGGGAATATGGCGTTGCATCAATGCCGGTCTCTTCCTGCAATTCGCGCATCGCCGTCTGCTCGAGTGTCTCGCCCTCATCCTGACTGCCGGTGACGGATTGCCAGTAGCCGCGATGATCCGCGCGTTCGATCAGCAGCACTTCCAGCTTGGCGGTGTAAATCACGATCAGGGTGGAACGGGGAATCTTGTAGGGCTTTTGCATGGCATGCTCGCGGCGGATGCTTTCATTGTATCGGGCGTGGATAACTTCGGCTGATAAAATGTTGCTTTAAGCGTCCTCATTTCTGTGTCAACTCCTGCATCGCATCACGTATCCCGCGCGGATTACATTCGCGGCGCCCTGTGGGGCCTCTCCGCGATCTCCATCTGGGTCGGCTGGATTCTCTATACGCGTGTCGGCGTGACCTCGGTCGTCTCGAAAATGTCGCCTTACGATCTGGTCGCGCTGCGTTTCACCTGCGCGGGCCTGGTGATGTTGCCGATTGTGTGGCGCAGAGGGTTCGCCATTGAGCGCATGGGTATCGTCAACTGGCTGCTGGTCGTGTGTGGCGCAGGTGTGCCTTACGTACTGCTTTCCTCAAGCGGGCTGCAGTACGCACCTGCCGCGCAGGCTGGCGCGCTTATTCCCGGCACGTTGCCACTATGGACGGCATTGCTCGCGCTGATTTTCCTCAAGGAGCATATCTCCGGCGTGCGCCGTATCGGTCTGGCGTTGATTCCGATCGGCATTGTTACCATTCTCGGCGCCGGCTTGTTCCACTTTGAAACCGGCCACTGGCGAGGCCACTTGTTGTTTATCGGCGCTTCCGTGACCTGGGCAATCTTTACCGTCGCCATGCGACACGCCGGCCGCGCGGGCCTCGATGCGATCCATGCTGCCGCCATCGTCTCGGTGGGTTGGATGGTAGTGTACGTGCCAATCTACCTGCTGTTCTTGCCACATCAACTTGGCCCGACGCCGTGGTCGGCCATCATCGGCCAGACGCTCTTCCAGGGCATTGTCGTGTCGATTGTGTCGCTGGTCGCCTTTACACGCGCGGTAAGCATCCTCGGTGCCTCCCTGGCGGCAAGCTTCGCGTCACTGGTGCCGGTGCTGGCTATGCTGGCGGCCATTCCGTTGCTGGGAGAAATCCCCGGCAACAGCGATGTGCTGGGAATCGCCGTGATTACGGTCGGTGTGTTTCTGGCCTCGGGCGCTTACGTAGCCTTCGGTTGGAGTGAGAATCGCGAACCGTCCGCGACAAAGTAACAAAGGTCCCTGTCGTAATAGTGTCCCATACCCCGTCGCTCGAGCCCGGATTTCATCAACACGTTTTGCGACGCCGCGTTATCCGGGTGCGTGAGCCCGACCACGCGATCAAGTCCCAATTCAAGTATGCCGTATCGGACGAGAGCACTTGCGCCTTCGGTCGCGAGCCCACGGCCCCATGCGGATTTGGCGAGTCGATAACCCACCTCTACTTCCACTGTCTTGGGAATGTAGATCAGCGCGAACACGCCGACAAATTTGCGCTTGGGCTTTTCCTCCGCAATCCAGAACCCCAGCCCGGGAAACAATTCATAGACCCGTTGCGTGCGAATGATCGACGCCAAGGTCTGCTCGCGCGTGCGCAGCGAGCCATCGCCGATGTAACGCATCACTTCCACGTTACTGTTCAGCCGATCGAGGCGGTCAAGATCGTCGCGGTTATAGCGACGCAGGATCAGGCGCTCCGTTTCGAGCAGGGTCTGGCGGGTTTGCGGGATGAGATTGAGTGCAGTCATATTTCGACGAAAATCCTTATTGGAAGGCATCAGGCACGCGTGGACTCGACGTAAATGTGGCCGTCACACTACGCCCTCATTCTCGCGACAATCTCCGACGACCCGGAGAACCACGCGTGCGGCATGTGTGGTGTCCGGTGTGCACCGATGGCATTGCCGTTTGCATCAATGCCGATAAAGCCGACATCCGCATCGAAATCCCGGCCGAGGCCATCGAGTACGGCGTCGATCGCCGCCTTGAGGCCCATGCCTTTCTCGACGTTATCGGAAATCTGCCGGCAGGCCAGCGCGCGAATCACGTATTCACCCGTGCCGGTTGCCGACGATGCCGCGAGCTTCGACGCATACGTCCCGCATCCTGGTAATGGCGTGTCGCCGACGCGCCCGACGAGCTTCATGGTCACGCCGCCGGTCGAGGTACATGCGCACAGGATGCCGCGTGAATCCAGCGCCACCGCGCCAATCGTGCCGCCGGCATATTCGGGATGGCGCATCAGGAAATCGCGAATCTTCATCGCTCCCTTCCCACCCTTGCCGACCGCCACTTCCAGCTTCGCTCTCTTGTCCTGCCAGTCGGCCTTGCGCGCGGGGGTGATTGGGTCATGGTCCGCGTGCCCCATCACGCGCGCGAAACGCTGGGCACCGTCGCCCGCGAGCATCACGTGGTCGGTCTGCTCCATCACCTGCCGCGCGACGAGAATCGGATTCTTCACCCGCTGGATGGCCGACACCGCGCCGATCTGTGACGCGTCGGACAACATCACACACGCATCCATTTCAACGAAGCCATCGAAGTTGAGTACCGCACCGGTGCCCGCATTGAAGATGGGATTGTCTTCCAGCACCACAGCGGCGGCACAGGCCGCATCGAGCGCGCTGCCGCCCGCTTCAAGAATTTTGCGGCCCGCCGCGACCGCAATCGTTGTGCCGTTGATGGCGTCGTCATCCGAGCCGGGCCGCCAGCTCCCCGCGCCGCCGTGGACGATCAAGGCAATGGTCATTTGGTGCTTTCGAGAGTTGAAGCACGGATTATAAGGGGCGGTCGCTTGAGGTCGAAAGCGAGGCGCCGGCGTGACGATTGGTCGGAAAAACTCAAGCACTGGTGCGCCTTCCAGCCACTTTATGCCAGAACTGCCGCTCCAGTGCTTGAGGTTGAGCGGGGATTTCGATCCGCATGCGGATTGCCCGCGAGACGGCTGCCCCATGCAGGGGGCAGCGCGACCTGCAAGGGTTGTCTGCCAGCAATAACCTGCAAACGGTTCCAAAAGGTGTGCATACTCAGTTTACTTTCTCACCCAAGAAAACTAGCACGTGTCGATGATTGAACCCTCCGCGCAACCCAAACCAGGATCACGATTGAAGCGAAACTTGCTGATCGCCGTTGTCGTCGCCCTGTGCGCGCTCGTAATTTTTCTGCTTTGGCCGCGAGCGGATGTGGCGTCTGACCGTCCGGGGGCCGTCCCGCAATTCGCAGCGAGTGCCGAACATACAGCCGCACCTGTCGCAACGCTGGCGAAACCGCCATCTGTCGCGCTCTCGCCAGCGTCGCGCTCGGCTGAATCCGACTGGGAAAAACTGCGCGCCAGAATCATGGCGTTGTTGCAAGGAAAAAGGGTTGAAGTCTGCGGATTGTCCGATCTGGACGCGGCGCTCTTTCTCGCTGAGCAGGTGGAACAAGATGGGCTGACGCGCAACCACAGCGAGATGGGCAAAGGCGCGGCAAACGCGGCTTTGTCCGCAGCGAGCGCTAAACTGATGCAAAGCAATTCACTGCGCGATCAAGCGTTGGGCCTGTATGTGCAGGCGCGCCAGGCCGAGTGGGCCGCGATAGATGAGGGCATCAAGGCCAAGCGCTGCAATGGTGACATGCGGTGTGAAAGTGACGCGTGGGAGTGGAAGCCGCAATTGAGAGCGGCGGTCGCCGAAGCGCTGGCAAAAATGGCGTTGAATGAACGTGATCCCGCGATTTATGCGACCGCGATCTATGCCTGTGGCAATACACCAATTGATGCGTGCTCCGCCATCAGCTACATCGGTTGGGCGCGGATTGACCCTGACAATGCGGCGGCATGGTTGATGGTGGCGAATGAGGCCGTCAGACAAAAGGATTTGGCGACGCGGGATGAGGCCATGCGCCGTGCCGCAGCCGCCAGCGGTTACGACTTTCGCCTTCCGTCGCTCGCCACGTTGTTTGAAGCGGAGGTGGTGAAAAATCAACCGCCGCTGGTGCGGGTCACTGATCGCCAGATCACTTCTCGGCATGGCTTCCTGGCAGTCATACGCGGCGCTGAACAACTATTGCGTGCGCGCCCCATCCGAGGACCCCGCGCGCGAAAACGTTTGCGATGCACTTGCGAAAAATGCTGTTGGACAAAGGAGTTTCTTTAGCGGGCGCGCCATGGCGATAATATCGGCGAAAAAATCGGCTGGGACGCGGCGCGATTGCAGACATTGCGCGATGAATCCGTGGTGGAGTTTGCGCTGGCGCTCGACGACGGACCTGACCGGGAATGAATACAGTTGCGAGAGTCTCGCGAAAAACATTCAATTGACTCAAAAAGTACTCTCGAAAGGCGACCGGGCCATTGCCCTTGAACGTATCGCCAAGAGCGGCAAGTCGATTACCGAACTCGTCGAGGCGTATCGCAAGACAAATCCGGAATTGTTCAAGTAACAGAGGCTGACGACGTGATCGACAGCGGGAGGAAAGTAAACTCCAGCACTGGTGCGCCTTTCGGGTCAAAAATGTCCCGGGAAGCGCTCCGGTGCTGGAGTTTGTTATTTTTTCCCAGCAGGCTAATGCAGGTCGTGGCTTCGTGCGCCTAATCGTTCCGCAACTTGATATGCAACTCCCGCAACTGCTTGTCCGTCACCTGCGACGGCGTGTCGATCATCAAATCCTGGCCGCGCTGCGTTTTCGGGAACGCGATCACGTCGCGGATCGAATCCCACTTTTCGCACATCATCGTCACCGAGCGATCCAGGCCGAAGGCGATGCCGCCCATCGGCGGTGCGCCGTACTCGAGGGCATCAAGCAGGAAACCAAACTTGGCGCGTTGATCTTCGGGTGAAATGCCCAGCACCTTGAATTGCTTCTGCTGCAATTCGGGATTGTGGATCCGCACCGAGCCGCCGCCGAGTTCCCAGCCGTTCATTGCCACGTCGTAAGCCTTGGCCAGCACCTTGGAAGGATCGGTATCCATCAGCGCGATATGCTCGTCCTTTGGCGCGGTGAACGGGTGATGCGCGGAAGCGTAGCGCTGGTTTTCCTCGTCGTATTCGTACGCCGGAAAATCCACCACCCACACCGGTTTGTAGCCGCCGTCGGCAAAGCCTTTTTCGTGACCGAGCTTCATGCGCAGCGCGCCCAGCGTGTCGTACACCACCTTGGTTTTGTCGGCGCAGAAGAAAATGATGTCGCCGGTCTTGGCGTTACATGCCGCGAGAATCTTGCCGAGCGTTTCCTCGGACAGGAATTTCACGATCGGCGATTGCAGGCCTTCGGCGCTGAGTTTGGTCGCGTCGTTGACCTTGATGTAAGCGAGCCCTTTCGCGCCGTAAATCGCGGCGAAGGTGGCGAGGTCATCGAGTTCCTTGCGGGCGAACATGGTGTTGCCGCCCGTGAGGCACAGCGCGGCAACCTTGCCGCCCTTGGCGTTGGCGGCATCGACAAACACCTTGAATCCGGAGTCCTTGACGATGTCGGTCAGCTCGGTCAGTTCCAGTTTCACGCGCAGATCAGGCTTGTCCGAACCGTACTTCGCCATCGCGTCCGCATAGGTGATGCGCGGGAAGTCAGGCAGGTCCACGCCGACGCCGGCTTTCCACATCGCCTTCACCAGGCCTTCCATGATGTCCTGGATTTCGCGCTCGGTGAGGAATGAGGTTTCGATATCGATCTGTGTGAACTCCGGCTGGCGATCGGCGCGCAAATCTTCGTCGCGGAAACATTTCACGATCTGGTAGTAACGATCAAAACCCGCCACCATCAGCAATTGCTTGAACAGCTGCGGCGATTGCGGCAGCGCGTAGAAACTGCCGTCGTGGATGCGCGACGGCACCAGAAATTCGCGCGCGCCTTCGGGCGTCGATTTGTAGAGGAACGGCGTTTCGATATCGATGAAGCCCTGCGCATCCAGATATTGACGCACCGCCATGGCGATGCGATAGCGCATGCGCAGGTTCTTTTGCATCACGTCACGGCGCAGATCGAGATAGCGATACTTGAGACGCACTTCCTCGTTGATGTTGTCGTCATCGATCATGAACGGCGGGGTCAGCGAGGCGTTGAGTATTTCCACGTCCGAAGCCAGTACTTCGATCTCGCCGCTTTTCAGGTTGGTGTTGATGGTGCCGTCCGGGCGTGGGCGAACCTTACCGATGACTTTCAGCACGAATTCCGTGCGGGTCTTGTCGGCCGTCTGAAACGCCGCCGCGGTGTCCGGGTCGATGACCACTTGCACCAGGCCTTCGCGGTCGCGCAGATCGATGAAGATCACGCCGCCGTGGTCGCGACGCCGGTGCGCCCAGCCGAACAGCGTGACTTGTTGTCCGAGGTATTGCTTGTCGATGAAGCCGCAGTAGTTGGTTCTCATGGCACAAATATCCAAAGTGGTGTCATCCCGAGATAAGTAGAGGAGGATGGCAAGAAAGTGGGGGCGATCGCGTGCGCGATCAGCGAAAAATCAGGGCCGGGCGCCGTTGCAATCTTGCGATTACAACGGCTTCGTATTGGGGTCGGTGCCGGATTTTTTCATCTCGGCCCCGTTGCGGTGATTGGGATTTTGTTTTGGATTGGGCCGCGGCGGCTCAGCGACACCCATGGAAATAATGTATTTCAGCGCCTCGTCCACGCTCATCTTCAGTTCGAGCACTTCCGACTTGGGCACGATCAGAAAAAATCCGGCCGTGATGTTCGGGGTGGTGGGCACGAAGACCGAATAATTTTCGCGGCCAAGGTGGTCGGTCACTTCATGTTGCGGCTCGCCCGTCAGCAGCGCCACTGTCCACGTGTCGTGCTGCGGGTAGCGCACCAGTACGGCTTTGCGAAACGCCTTGCCCTCGGGCGAAAACAACGTGTCGGAAATCTGTTTCACGCCACCGTAGATCGAGCGCACGATCGGGATGCGTTGCAGCACCGAATCCCACCAGATCAGCATTTTGTTGCCGAAGAAATTGGCGGCGACCACGCCAGTCAGCAGCACGATGGCCACGGTCAGGAATACGCCCATGCCCGGTACGTGAAACCCCAGCCACGCTTCGGTCTTGAAACTGGCCGGCAATAGCAGCAGCGACTGGTCCATCAAATCGATAAGCAGCTTCAGCACCCAGCCGGTAATGACCAGCGGGATCCACACAAGCAAGCCGGCGATCAGATATTTGCGCACGGGATGATCCTTGATGATCATTCGCTGGACGCGGCGACAGGCTTTGCCGGCGCGGAACTGGATGGAGAAGCCGCGGGCGTGGAGGGGCGCCGTGCTGGCGGCGCCCGAATCAGCCTTTGTCTCGCTCTTGGTATCGGTGGTGGTTCCTTTCTTCGTGTCGGCGGTGGCCGGCGCGGTCTTGCTGTCTGGTTTGCTGTCCTTCCCGACGCTGGCGCCACCTTTGAAATCCGTCACATACCAGCCGCTGCCCTTCAGTTGAAACTGGGGCGCGGTGACTTGCTTCGAATATGTGGACTTGCCGCAGGCAGGGCAATCCGTCAGCGCGGCGGCGCTCATTTTTTGCAAAACATCCTGGGTGTTCCCGCAGGACGAGCATTTGTACGCGTAAATCGGCATGGCTCGCTTTTAGAACGAAATTGGACTGAATAGAACACTTCAGAAAAAAATGCACCGCGAATGCACGCGGTGCAATGACTAACTTGTCATTTTAACACAAGGACTTAGCGCGCTTGTGCGGTGCCGCAAAAGCGATTATTTAATCACGATTTTGTCGAGCCCAGGCGGTGGGTCCGGATACCGCATTTTCAGGTTGCTCAGTACGCTCACCAGCACCGAAGATACATATAGGTCGCGTACCCATTTGCGATCCGCCGGCACGACATACCACGGCGCGTGCGGACTCGAGGTGGCATTGATGGCGGCTTCATAGGCGCGCTGGTAGTCGTCCCATTTTTCGCGCTCGGCCAAATCGCCCGGATTGAATTTCCAGGTTTTTCCGGCGTCGTCCAGGCGATCCTGTAGCCGTTGCTTTTGCTCGCCTTTGGAAATGTGCAGGAAGAATTTGACGATGATCGTGCCTTCTTCAACCAGCATCGCCTCGAAATCGTTGATCTGCCGCAAGCGCCGTTTCGCGGTGCGGTCATCGATCCAGCCGTGCACGCGCGTGATGAGCACATCCTCGTAGTGGCTGCGGTTGAATACGACGATCTGGCCCTTGGCCGGCACGCGCGCATGCACGCGCCACAGGTAATCGTGATCCAACTCCTCGGCGGTCGGCGCCTTGAAGCTCGCGATGTCCACGCCTTGCGGATTGACGCCGGAAAATACCTTGCGAATCACGCCATCCTTACCGCCGGTATCCATCGCTTGCAAGACCACCAGCACCTTGTGCTTGTGCTCGGCATATAGCACGTTCTGCAATTCCACCAGCTGCGCGTTCAGTTGCGTGAGCAGTGCGATGGTCGCGTCCTTGTCGCCCTTGAAACCGCAGGTCGACGCCGTATCGATGCTCGCCAGCGTAGTCTTGCCGTTCGCGATGATCGGGCGAATGTTCTTGATGCTGGAGGATTCGGAAGTTTTTGCCATGGTGAATGCGCACTCCGCGTGAAAGGTTGGGGCAGGAAAGTGGGAAGGAAATCTGTTGCGGCATAATCGCACATCGTCCCTTCCACAACAAACAGCATGTTCCGGCTCGGTATTGACCTGGGTGGCACCAAGATCGAAATCATCGCCCTCGACGCGGCGGGACAGGAACGCTATCGTCAGCGTGTCGCTACGCCGCAAGGCGACTATGCGGCGACGGTTGAGGCGATCGTTCAATTGGTGCGCCTAGCGGAAACTGCGCTCAGCGCCGAGGGAAGCGTCGGTATCGCTACACCGGGGGCGGTATCCCGCGTGACCGGCCGGATCAAGAATGCCAACTCCACCTGCCTCAACGGCCAGCCAATGGTGGAAGACTTGCAGCGCGCCATGCAGCGCGAAATTCGCATTGCCAACGACGCCAATTGCTTTGCGTTATCCGAGGCTATCGATGGCGCCGGGGCCGATGCCGACGTCGTATTCGGCGTCATATTGGGCACCGGAGTCGGCGGTGGTGTCGTGATCAATCGACAGGTGCTGACGGGTGCAAATGCCATCGCCGGCGAATGGGGGCACAATCCGCTGCCGATATTTTCCCCATCAAATACCTCGACCGAATTGCCGGGACACGCCTGCTATTGCGGCAAACGCGGATGCATTGAATCCTGGCTCTCGGGACCTGGATTGGCGAAACATTTTCTTGAAGATACCGGACGTGCGCTCACGGCCGAGCAGATCGTTGAGCAAGCCGCAACAGACCCACGATGCGAAACGGCGCTGCAAGCTTATGAGGACCGCCTCGCACGCGGTCTTGCGACCATCATCAACGTGCTTGATCCGGACGTCATCGTGCTGGGTGGGGGACTTTCTGATGTCGCGCGCTGGTACGATGCCGTGCCGCGCCGGTGGACGCAATACGTTTTTAGTGATCACGTTGCGACCAAGCTGCTGCCACCGAAATTCGGCGCGAGCAGCGGCGTGCGCGGCGCGGCGTGGTTGTGGAATGATGAACAAAAACTTACCAAGGAATAGAAAATGACGCTCCCCTCCACCATGCGCTTTGTCGCCACCAACGGCCCCGGCGCCGCCGAAGTCATGCACATCGCCACCGGCCCGCTGCCGCCGGTTGGCGAAAACGACGTACTGATCAAAGTCGACTACGCGGGTGTAAATCGGCCCGATCTCCTCCAGCGCGGTGGCAGCTACGCCCCGCCGCCCACGGCGTCACCGGTCATGGGCCTGGAAGTGTCGGGCACCATCGCCGCCCTCGGTGCCCGGGTCACACAATGGAAGATCGGCGACGACGTCTGCGCGCTCACGCCCGGCGGCGGCTACGCCGAATATTGCGCCGCACCCGCCGCACATTGCCTGCCGATTCCCGCCGGATTGTCGATGCTCGAAGCGGCCGCGGTGCCGGAAAATTTCTTCACCGTCTGGGTAAACGTATTCGACACCTGCAAACTGAAAGCAGGCGAAAAATTTCTCGTGCATGGCGGCTCGTCGGGCATCGGCCTCACCGCCATCCAGCTCGCGAAAGCGTTTGGCGCGGAGGTGTTCACCACCGTCGGTAACGAAGAAAAAGCCGTGTTCTGCAAAAGCATCGGCGCCGATCACACCTTCAATTACAAAACGCAGGACTGGGCCGCGGGGATTGCCACCGCCACGCAAAAGAAAGGCGTGAACGTGATTCTGGATATGGTCGGAGGCAGCTATATCGAAAAGAATCTGCGCGTGCTGGCGCTGGAAGGCCGCTACTGCTTCATCGCGTTTCTGGAAGGCGGACAAGCCACCATCGACTTTCGCCCGCTGATGATGAAACGCCAGACCATCACCGGCTCAACCCTGCGCGCGCGGCCAGATCAGCAGAAGGCGGCGATTGCCGTGTCACTGAAAGAAACGGTGTGGCCGCTGCTGGCGGCGAAGAAAGTGAAGGTGGTGATTTACAAGACTTTTGCGCTGGAAGAAATTGTCGACGCGCATAAGTTGATGGAGTCGTCCACGCATATTGGGAAGATCATGTTGAAGGTGGACTAGCAGCCTGAGCGAACGCAACTCGTCCGGACTTGGAAGCGACTTTGGCGCCTCACCTGCAAGATGGGGCTGTAAGTACACCTGGTGTGGATTGCGAAATATCGCTATCCGGTATTGGTTGAGTTGGTGATGTGGGCGAGCGGACGCGCGAGCTGCTGAAGGAGATATCACGAAGTCCGGGGTTGTTGTCGGAAAATGCGAGTTTGCGAAAGCGCTGCTGGGGACAGCATTCGTGGGGCCGGGGGTACAGGGTGGCGTCAAGCGGCAATGCGACAGACGAAGTGTGGAAGAAATACAGTGAAGATCAAAAGCCGGAGGTGCCGGATGACAACTTCAAGATCGTGCAAGGCAGTCGGCCACAACGCCGACCCTCACCGACCTGCGCCGTAACTGGTTGCCCTCGCCTTTTGGCGAGCGTCGTTCACCTTCCGCCGGAACGGCCGGATATCAATCAGCCCCCAGCATCCCGAGCCGCGTCAATTGCTCACGCACCTCGCGGGCGCTTTCAACCCGATACGCGTGCAATCCCAATTCCCGCGCCGCGGCCACATTCAGCGGACTGTCATCGAAGAACACGGCTTCCTGTGCGGCGATACCCATTTGCGCGATGACAAATTCGAAGTAAGCACGATCCGGCTTGATGCGGCCGATCTGGTACGACGCGAACACATGATGCATATGTGGCAGTACACCGAACGACTCGATCACCGGCCAATGGAAGGCGCTGGTATTTGATACCAGTGCAGTGGTGTGGCGCGCCGCGACATCGCGTACCAGGTTGTGCGTTTCGGCGAACGGCCCGACGATCCAATCGCGAAATCCGGCCAGGAACGCTTGCGGCGCAACGTCAAGCGCCAGTTCTTCAACGATGCGTTCGGAGAATTCATCGGCGGCAATTTTTCCCGTCTCGTGCGCACGCACGGCGGGAGAGCCGCTCCACATCGCCCACATTTCCTCACGCGTCAGCCGATTGCCCACCAGCGGCAGCAGGTGGGCCTCCGCGCGCAATTCCGCCAGCACGCCGCCAAAGTCGAACAGGACCGCCTTGATGTCAGGCAAATCGACGACCTCGCTCAACTGGTTAGCCTGTCCAGCGCCTCGCGATATTTGTCGCTGGTTTTTTGGGCAATCTCCGGTGGCACTTGCGGCGCCGGTGGCTTGCGATTGAAGCCGATGGCGTCAAGCCAGTTGCGAATGTATTGCTTGTCGAAACTTTCGGGTGATGCGCCGACCGTATAAGTATCCAGCGGCCAGAAACGCGAAGAATCCGGCGTGAGCACTTCATCGATGAGATGCAGGTTGCCGCCGGCATCGACACCGAATTCGAACTTGGTATCGGCGATGATGATGCCCTTGGTGAGCGCGTATTCGGCGGCTTCCGAATAGAGTCGAATCGCGGTATCGCGAACCTCGGCGGCACGCGCCGCGCCGATGATTTTTTCGCACGTTGAGAAATCGATATTCTCGTCGTGCTCGCCGGCTTCCGCCTTGGTGGCCGGCGTGAAAATCGGCTGCGGCAGTTTCGAGGCGCGCTGCAGGCCCGCTGGCAGTTTCACGCCGCATACCGATTGCGATGCCTGGTATTCCTTCCAGCCGGATCCTTCCAGGTAGCCGCGTACCACGGCTTCAACAGGCAATACCTTGTACTTGTTCACGACAATTGCGCGACCGCGTACCTGGTCGCGCTCGTTTGCCGCCACCACGGTTTCGGGATCGATGCCGGTCAGTTGATTGGGCACGACGTGCTGCAGTTTTTCGAACCAGAAACTGGCCAGCGCAACGAGGATCTCGCCCTTATGCGGGATCGGTGTCGGCAGGATCACGTCATAAGCGGAGAGACGGTCGCTGGTGACGAGCAGCAGCTTGTCGTCACCGACGGCGTAGATGTCGCGCACTTTGCCGCGCGCAACGAGGGGAAGGGATTTGATCGAGGATTCGTACATGGGCTTTAGGCAATCAAGTTTAAGCAATCAAGACATATAAAACGACGGTTGCCGTGGCCATCACGAGCAACAAGGGATAAACGGTGGCGACGACAGCATATCGCAACGTGGTGGCCCACCAGCGTCCCCCGAAGAACCGCTGCATCGCGACGAAATAGTAGACCAGCGCGGCCAATACCACGACATCACCCACGTAGCGCGGCAGGATCGCCTTGAGCAGCAACACAAAAAACGTGAAGGCGTGAATATGCAGCGCATAGACCACATGCTCGCCAAAATAAATTCCACGCCGGACATAGATCAACTTGGTCAGCAGGGCAAACAGCGGCAGCAGCAGAAACAAGGCATATGGAACATTGGCAAGCATGCCCGCCCTGAGCATGTCGATCACATCCCCGGTGGTTTTGCCGGTGTATTTCTTCTCCAGCCGGGTCTGAAATTGCCGGCATACATCCTGAAACGCCCCGCATTCCAGATTGATCTGGGCCTGCCGTATTGCCAGATCATCGAGTGGCTTGCCACTGGGCGGCCTCTCGGAATTGAACGAATATGAGATTCCCTTTGTCGGTTTCGCGGTCTCACTTGTCGTCGTTTCGACGTGCACAAAACTTCCCCAGCCAGCTATCTTCACCACCAGGAAAAATAAAAAACTGGCGGTGATGTAAAGCCGCAATGGGGAGATATAACGCTGCTTGCGCCCGGCGCGATACTCGCGGGTCAGCTCGGCCGGCTTGAAAAACAGCAATACCAAGGTACGCCAGAGTTTGCCCTCCAGCGCGACATAGTGGGTGATGAATTCGTGGACAAATTCCCAGAATGTCGGCGGATGCAGCGTTGTTTCCTGCCCGCAGTTGGGGCAATATCTGCCGCGTGTGGCGCCGAGCGGAAGGCTGCAGTTGCGGCAATGGGGCGCCAATTCGGCTGGCGCCACTTCACCGTGTGCAATAGCGCCGCCCTTCACGCGAGGCCGTTACTTCACGACCTGCGTTAACTCACCCTTCGCATATTTCTCCGCCATTTTCGCCAGCGTGATGCCCTTGATCTTCGGGCCATTTCCGGCGCAACCGAATTGCTGAAAGCGTTGCTTGCAGATTTCCTTGGCGGCGGCGCGTGCGGGCTTCAGATAGTCGCGCGGATCGAACGCACCCTTGTTCTCGTTCATGAATTTGCGGATGGCCGCGGTCATGGCGAGACGGATGTCGGTGTCAATGTTGATCTTGCGCACACCATGTTTGATGCCTTCCTGGATTTCTTCAACCGGCACGCCGTAGGTTTCTTTCATGTCGCCGCCGTTTTCGCGGATGATCTTCAGCAAATCCTGCGGCACGGAGGAGGAGCCGTGCATCACCAGATGGGTATTGGGAATGCGCGCGTTGATTTGCTTGATGCGATCGATGGCGAGAATGTCACCGGTGGGCTTGCGGGTGAATTTGTAGGCGCCGTGCGAGGTGCCGATGGCAATCGCCAGCGCATCCACGCCGGTTTTCTTGACGAAATCGGCGGCTTCATTCGGGTCCGTCAACAACTGATCGCGCGTCATGGTGGAATCCGTGCCGTGGCCATCCTCCTTGTCGCCACGCATGGTTTCCAGCGATCCCAGGCAGCCAAGTTCGCCTTCCACCGACACGCCGATCATGTGCGCCATTTCGACCACACGGCGGGTCACGTCGACGTTGTACTCAAAGCTGGCGATGGTCTTGCCGTCGGCCTGTAGCGAGCCGTCCATCATCACGCTGGAAAAACCGAGACGCATGGCCTGCTGGCAAATTGCCGGGCTTTGGCCGTGATCCTGGTGCATGGAGATGGGCACGGCGGGATAAGTATCGACGGCAGCTTCGATCAGATATTTCAGAAACGTCTCGCCCGCATATTTGCGCGCGCCAGCAGAGGCCTGCATGATCACCGGGCTGTCAGTTTCCGACGCGGCTTCCATGATCGCCTGCACCTGCTCCAGGTTGTTCACATTAAAGGCGGGAACGCCGTAACCGTTTTCGGCGGCGTGGTCGAGTAGTTGGCGCATGGATACGAGGGGCATGGCAATCTCCTGAGGGTGTGATGAGCAGTGCAAGGCCTGCCGGACAAATGAGCAGGTCGATAGGGAATGTTCAATTTTACCGTGATGGCGGTATGCGGTTATTTCCGCACATTCGACGTCGTCACGTTTTGCGTTGGATCAACCAGGCAATATTCAGCACTGGCGCGCCGTCCAAGGCATTTATGTCTGGAAAAACCCGCCAGTGCTGGGCCCATCAACAACGATTGCGCGAAAGTCATTCACGTTGGTGAGTGTCGGACCGGTGATCACCGAATCGCCCAGCGCCTGAAAGAAACCATGGCCATCGTTGTTGTCGAGGCTTGCGCGCGGATTGATACCCTGCGCCCACGCGCGCGCCAGTGTGTCGGGCGCGAGGCAGGCGCCGGCGATTTCTTCGGCGCCATCGACGCCATCGGTGTCGCAGGCAATCGCATGGACACCATGCAAGCCATCCAGGGCGACTGCAAGCGAGAGCAGGAATTCGACGTTGCGGCCGCCGCGGCCGGTTCCTTTGAGGGCGACCGTTGTCTCGCCACCGGACAGCAGCACGCACGGCGTCGTAAAAGGTTGGCCATGCATAGTCACCTGCCGCGCGATACCGGCGAGTGCCTTGCCGATCTCGCGTGCCTCGCCTTCGAGGCTATCGCCTAGAATGTACGTGGGGATGCCTTCGGTTCGCGCCACCTGCGCGGCCGCTTCCAGCGCCATTTGCGGCGCGGTGATGATGCGTACGTTATGTCCGTCCAGGCGCGGATCGCCGGGCTTGATGCTCTCGCCGCCGCCGCTTTCCAGCAGCGATCGCATCGCACCCGGCACGTCAATGCGATAGCGCGCGAGGATCGCAAGCGCGTCAGCGCACGTCGTCGGGTCGGCCACCGTCGGGCCGGAGGCAATGTCGATCGGATTGTCGCCCGGCACGTCGGAAATCAACAGCGTCAGGACTTTCGCCGGATAACACGCGGCGGCGAGCCGCCCGCCCTTGAGCGATGAAAGGTGGCGGCGCACGCAGTTCATTTCGGAAATGGTCGCGCCGCTTTTTAGCAGCGCGGCGTTGACCGCCTGCTTGTCGCCAAGCGTGAGGCCGGGGCCTGGCGCCACCAGCAGGGATGAACCGCCGCCGGAGATGAGGGCGATCACCAGATCATCGGCGGTAAGGCCGCTTACCATTTCGAGAATGCGCTGCGCGGCTTTGATGCCGGCGGCATCCGGCACCGGATGCGCGGCCTGCACAATCTCGATGCGATCGCACGCCACGTCGTAACCATAACGTGTGACGACGAGGCCTTCGAGCGGACTGTGCCAGTGGTCTTCAAGCGCGCGCGCCATCGCGGCCGATGCCTTACCCGCGCCGATGACGATCGTGCGTCCCTTTGGGCACGGCGGCAGGTGCGGCGGGAGGCACAACGCAGGCTGCGCCGCCGCGACCGCGGCATCAAACATACGGCGCAACAGCGGTCTGCGATCTATTTCAGTTGTGCGCATCTTGCAGATTCCAGAATCGCCAAGCGCGACGATGCACGCCGTGAAGATCTTGGTGTCGCCTTAACATCGCTGCACGATGTGAGTCTCCCCCAGATCTTCACGCCCGGCGATGCTCGCCAAGCGTCACGATCTTCATCGTATTGGTGCCGCCGGATTGGCCGATGGGTTCACCCATGGTGATCACAACGATGTCGCCTATCGCAGCAACGCCATTGTCGAGCAAGCATTGCTCGGCAATGCTCATCAATTGCTCGCGATCGTGTCCGTCGTAGATCATCGTAATCGGCCGAACGTCGCGCATCAACGAGGTCTTGGTCAAGGTTCCCGCTTCCGGTGTCAGCGCGTAAATAGGCACGCCGGAATTAAGGCGCGACATCCACAGTGCGGTCGAGCCCGATTGGGTGAGCGAGGCAATGCATTTCACCTTGAGGTGATGCGCGGTAAACAATGCTGCCATGGCGATCGACTGATCCACGCGCGTGAACACGCGATCAAGAAACTCGCGGTCGAGTTTCACGTCCGCACTCTTTTCGGCTTCCACACAGATACGAGCCATTGCTTCGACGGTTTCCACGGGAAATTGGCCCGAGGCCGTTTCCGCGGAAAGCATCACGGCGTCGGTGCCGTCCAGCACGGCGTTAGCCACATCGGAGACTTCCGCCCGTGTCGGGATCGGCGAGGACACCATCGACTCCATCATCTGCGTGGCGGTGATGGTGAGCTTGTTCAATTCCCGAGCCATGCGGATCATGCGTTTTTGCAGCGCTGGTACCGCGGCATCACCCACTTCCACGGCGAGGTCGCCGCGCGCGACCATGATGCCGTCGCAGGCTTTCATGATGTCGCGCAGCGCGTCGTTGGTCACGGCTTCGGTGCGCTCGATTTTTGCGATCAGCATGGCATTGCCGCCGGCCGCCCGCATCAACTCGCGCGCCATGTACATATCCGCGCCACTTTTCGGAAACGACACCGCGAGAAAATCGGCCTTCAGCGCAACGGCCGTCTTGATATCTTCCATATCCTTCGAGGTCAGCGGCGGCGCGGTGAGTCCACCGCCCTTGCGGTTGATGCCCTTGTTGTTCGACAACACGCCACCCTGCTTCACCAGGCAATGAATTTCGTTCTTCTTGACAATGATGACCTCGAACACCAGCAGGCCGTCGTTAAGCAATAACAGGTCGCCCGCCTTTACGTCGCGCGGCAATTCCTTGTAGTCAATACCAACGCGGTTCTGGTCGCCAAGTTCGCAATCCGCGTCGAGGATGAACTTGTCGCCCGCTTTCAACATGATCTTGTTGTCGGTGAATTTTCCGACGCGAATCTTCGGGCCCTGCAAGTCGGCAAGAATACCGATCTGCTTTCCGTGCCGAGCAGCAATTTCCCGGATCAGCGCAGCGCGATCCTGGTGATCGTCGACGGTACCGTGCGAAAAATTCATGCGCACTACATCGACACCGGCGGCAATCAGCCGCTCGAGTACTTCAGGAGAAGAAGTGGATGGCCCAAGGGTGGCTACAATTTTTGTGGCACGTTGCATGAAATTTCCTGTAAATGGTTCAGGGGGCTGGACGTATCCAGCTCGCGTGCAGCTTGGATGCCGTGACAACCGGGCGAGTCTACGCGGAAGCGCGTTGCTCCAGTATTTCCACCGCTGGCAATGTCTTGCCTTCGAGAAATTCAAGAAACGCGCCGCCACCGGTCGAGATATACGACACCTTGTCCGCGATGCCGTACTTGGCGATCGCCGCCAGAGTATCGCCACCGCCAGCAATTGAGAATGCCGGGGAATCGGCGATGGCGCGCGCCAATGTTTCCGTGCCGTGGCCGAACTGGTCGAATTCGAACACGCCCACCGGTCCATTCCAGACGATGGTACCGGCTCGCTTGATGATCTCGGCGAGTGTCTGGGCGGTCTTGGGGCCGATATCGAAAATCATGTCATCGGCGGCCACGTCTTCAACGCGCTTGGTGACGGCGGGGGTGGTGGCTGAGAATTCCTTGCCACACACGACATCGACGGGAATCGGCACCGCCGCACCGCGTGCGGCCATCATGTCGATGATCGTCTTGGCTTCGTTGACCAGATCCACTTCGGCGAGCGACCGACCGATGGGAAATTCCTTGGCAAGCAAAAAAGTATTGGCGATCCCGCCACCCACGACCAGCTGATCAACTTTGTCGGCGAGCGCTTTGAGGATGGTCAGTTTGCTCGACACCTTTGAGCCGGCGACGATCGCCACCATCGGTCGCTTCGGCGTCTTCAACGCGGCGCCCAGCGCATCCAGCTCAGCCGCCAGCAACGGCCCCGCACACGCCACCTTGGCGTACTTGGCAATACCGTGAGTGGTGGCTTCCGCGCGGTGCGCGGTACCAAAGGCGTCGTTCGCGTAGATATCACACAGCTTCGCCATTCTTTGCGCAAGCTCGTCGTTGTTTTTCTTCTCGCCTTTGTTGACGCGGCAGTTTTCCAGCAGCACGACATGGCCGGGCGTCACGTCAACGCCATCCACCCAGTTGGCCACCAGCGGCACCGGGCATCCCAGCAATTCACTCATGCGTTTGGCAATTGGCGCCAGCGAATCTTCCGCCTTGAATTCGCCCTCGGTGGGACGGCCAAGGTGTGACGTCACCATTACCGCCGCGCCGCGCTCCAGCGCGAGCTTGATCGCCGGAATCGATGCGCGGATACGGGTGTCGTCGGTGATATTGCCGCTGTCGTCCTGCGGAACATTCAGGTCGGCACGAATGAACAGGCGTTTGTTCTTGAGGTCGAGATCAGTCAGGCGGAGAAAGTTCATGGTAACTCCATTGATTTGTGAAAAAATGGCGCTACGAAGACCGACACGCGCGTAGCTCCTGGCCTATCGCATCGAGCTGGTCTGCAGCTTGTGAGAGTTTCTGCGTCGATGCCTCGCTGGCTGCACCAGTCTCCTTGGTGAAGCTGTTGAAGGCGTCGACCGTGGCCGAAACAGCCTCAAGCAAACTCGCCCGCACCTTGCCGGTACAGTCATCCACTGCAACCGCGTTGGCGTCAGCCTTGATGGCGTCGACTTTCTTGATGAGCCCCGCGAAGTCGCTGCGACCCGTGGTACCTGCCTCCTTGATGCCCGCGCCCAGACGTTGCGCGAGTGCGGCCATTGCGTCCACATTTTGCTGGCGATCGGCACGCGCGCGATCCTGCTGAAAATTTGCGTCGGCTGCGGCTTTCTGCTCTGAGAACCGCTGCGCAATATCGCGTTGGTCGTTCTTCAGCGCCTCTGACGCGCTTTCAACTTTGACCTCCGGCTTCGGTGCCGCGCGATCACCGCAACTTGCGCACACAGCGGCGAGGAGAATTACCAAGACGGTATTTGCAGTTTTCATATTCTCTTCCTCGGCCGGATGGACTGGCTTACGTGGCGTTGAGACACAGGTGATGCACGATCAGGATAGCTTTTTTCCGCCTGCCGAGCTTTGCGGGACAGCCTGCAATGCATCGATGATCTTGCCGACGCGCAAAAAAGGGGCCCGGGAAGTCGCCATTCCCGGCCCTGTGTTCAGCTTTATCCTTGCCTTGACCGGCTGCAGTCCCTTCGCTGTTACTTTGCCGCCATCCAGGCGACCGTCGTGTCCAGCATGCGATTTGAAAAGCCCCACTCATTGTCATACCAGCTGCTGACTTTCACGAGGCGGCCAGACACCTTGGTCAGTGTTGCATCGAAAGAAGACGAATGTGGGTCATGATTGAAATCGATCGACACCAGCGGAGCCGAGTTATAGGCAAGGATGCCCTTCATGCCGGGTTCAGCGGCGGCGGCTTTCATGATTGCATTGACTTCATCGACCGTTGTGTCGCGCGCGGCGATAAAGGAAAGATCGACAACCGATACGTTGATGGTCGGCACGCGGATCGCATAGCCGTCGAGCTTGCCATTCAATTCCGGCATCACCAGGCCCACTGCCGCCGCAGCGCCGGTCTTGGTCGGGATCATCGACATGGTCGCGGAGCGTGCGCGACGCAGATCTTCGTGCATCACGTCAGTGAGGACTTGATCATTGGTGTAAGCGTGGATGGTGGTCATGAGACCGTTGACCAGACCGATCTTTTCGTTCAGCGGCTTCACCAGCGGCGCGAGGCAATTGGTCGTGCAGCTAGCGTTGGAAATGACCGTCATCGCCGATGTCAGCTTGCTGTGATTGACGCCGTAGACGATGGTGGCGTCTACATCCTTGCCGCCGGGCGAGGAGATAATGACTTTTTTCGCCCCGCCTTTGATGTGCGCGGAGGCCTTTTCCTTGGTCGCAAAGTAGCCGGTGCATTCCATGACGACATCCACACCCAGTTCTGCCCAGGGTAATTGGGCCGGGTCGCGCTGGGCCAGCACGCGAATGCGGTCGCCATTGACGACCATGTAATCGCCGTCAACGGTGACCGTTCCGGGGAACTTGCCGTGTGCGGTATCGTAGCGTGTGAGGTGGGCATTGGTTTCCACCGGACCCAGGTCGTTGATGGCGACGATCTGGATGTCATGTTTCTTGTTGCCCTCATAGTGGGCACGGAGAATATTGCGGCCGATACGGCCATAGCCATTGATGGCGACTTTGATGGTCATTTTGTCGATTCCTGAGAGCGTGGAGGTGGAAACTGCATGGGAAAAGCGAATATTTCCATTTTACCGCAACGCACCCGCTCACCCAAACAACCTATGGCGGGGGTGTGAATTGCCGCACGAAGGGCGGGATAATGGCTAACCATGAACAAAATAATCATTGCGAGCAACAATCCCGGCAAATTGCGCGAATTCGCCGCGCTGCTGCAAACGTTTGATTTCGAGGCGGTCCCACAGGCAACGCTTGGCGTCTCGGAGGCTGAGGAACCCCACGCCACTTTTGTCGAGAACGCGCTGGCGAAAGCGCGCCATGCCTCCCGGGCAACGGGCTTGCCGGCGCTGGCCGACGACTCCGGCATCTGCGCACTCGCACTGCACGGCGCTCCCGGGGTCTATTCGGCGCGCTTTGCGGGCGAACCAAAATCCGATCAACGCAACAATGAAAAACTTGTCGCGGAACTTCAGTCACATGCCGACCGCCGTGCATTCTATTACTGCGCGCTGGTGCTGGTCATGCACGCAGACGATCCGCACCCGCTTATCGCAGATGGTGAATGGTACGGAGAAGTGATCGACACACCGCGCGGCGCGGGCGGTTTCGGCTATGACCCGTATTTTTTCTTGCCGGAATACGGCCTAACCGCGGCGGAGCTGTCGCCTGACATCAAGAACCGAATCAGCCATCGCGGCAAGGCCATGCAGGCGCTTGCCGAAAAATTGCGAACGCGGCGCTGATGTCTGTTTCCATCATGGCGCCGGGCACGATGTCCGACCGTCCTGCGCTGACGGTATTGCCGCCGCTGGCGCTCTATATCCATATTCCCTGGTGCGTGCGCAAGTGCCCGTATTGCGATTTCAACTCGCACGAAGCGAAAGGGGGAAGCGGCGCAATTCCCGAACGCCAATACATCGACGCGCTCATTTCTGATCTCGATCACACGCTGCCGAATATCTGGGGCCGGCGGGTGTACACGGTGTTCTTCGGTGGCGGCACACCGAGCATTTTTTCCGCGCGGGCGATCGGTGAAATTCTCGCCGCGGTGCGCGCCCGCGTCTCGCTCGACAGCGAAGCGGAAATCACCATGGAAGCCAATCCCGGTACGTTTGAGGCAGAAAAGTTTCGCGGCTTCCGCGAGGCAGGCGTGAATCGCTTGTCGATTGGCATCCAGAGTTTTAACGAGGCGCACTTGCTGGCGCTGGGGCGCATTCACAACAGCAACGAGGCACACCGCGCCATCGAGATTGCGCAGGCGAATTTTGACAACATCAATCTCGATCTGATGTTTGCCCTGCCGAAGCAGACGCTGAAGGAGTGCGAAGAAGATATCGATACTGCTCTTTCATTCGGCACCAAGCACTTGTCGATCTACCACCTCACGCTCGAGCCGAACACGCTGTTCCACCGATTTCCACCACCGTTACCTGATGACGATCTGGCCGCGGACATGCAAGCCATGATCGAATCCAAACTGGGTGGCGCGAGATACACGCACTATGAAACATCCGCCTACGCCAAGCCTGGACGGGAATGCCGCCATAACCTGAACTACTGGCGCTTCGGAGATTACCTCGGCATCGGCGCGGGCGCGCACGCCAAGATTTCATTTCCTGACCGCATCACCCGCGAGGCGCGCTACAAGCAACCGCAGGCTTTCATGGAGCGGGCGGCGCTGGGCGACGCCGCGGAGGAAACCAAAACGATTTCCCGCGCTGAGTTGCCGTTTGAATTCATGCTTAACGCCTTGCGCCTGACAGAGGGATTTTCGCTGGCGATGTTCGTCGAGCGCACGGGTTTACCCGTAACCGCAATTACCGCGAAACTGGATCAGGCAGAAGCAAAGGGGCTGATCACGCGGGATCACGTGAACGTGAAACCGACCGACAAGGGGCGATTGTTCCTGAATGACCTGCTGGAAATGTTCCTGCCATAGCAGCTCGCTGCCAGCCGATCAAACTCAAGCACTGGCGCGGCGCTTCGGACTAAAATGGCCGGAACGCCGCGCCAGTGCTTGACTTCATACTATTTTCGCAGGCTACTGCAAATCCAGAAACTCCGCCTCGAACTCCGCCGCAGGCAGCGGCTTCGAGAAGAAATACCCCTGATATTCATCGCACTCCAGATCGCGCAGCACGCGGTACTGGTCTTCGCGTTCAACACCCTCCGCGACCACGTTTAGTTTCAGACTATGGGTCATGGCGATGATGGCGCGGATGATGGCTTCGTCATTGGGGTCGGTGCCGATATCGCGCACGAAAGATGAATCGACCTTGATCGAATCGACCGGCAGTTGCTTCAGGTAGGAGAGCGAGGAATAGCCGGTGCCGAAATCGTCGATCGCAAGCCCAACGCCCAGCTTACCCAAGCGCGTCAGCAGTTCCGCCGTCTCGTCCATGTTTTTCAGCAGCATGCTTTCGGTCAGCTCCAGCTCCACCACAGTCGGGTCGAGGTTGGCGGCTGTGGCGCTGGCGGTGATGGCGCGAATCAGGCGGTCGCCGTCGTACATTTGGCCAACCGAGAGATTGACCGCGAGTTTAAGATCGCGGCCACTGCGTTCGCGCCATTCGGCAATTTGCTTGAACGCGTGTTCGATGACCCATTCGCCCATCGGCACGATTAGCCCGGAATCCTCGGCGACACCGATGAATTTGTCGGGCGTGATGAGCCCGCGGCGCGGATGCTGCCAGCGAATCAGCGCTTCCACGCCGGTGACGTGGCCGGTGAGAAACGACACGCGCGGCTGGTAATACAACTGCAGCTCGTCGCGACGCAAGGCAAGGCGCAAGAAATTTTCGATCGACAGCCGCTCCTGCGCGCGGGCGTTCATTTCGTGCGAGAAGAACTGGTAGTTATTGCGGCCCTTGGCTTTCGCATCGTACATCGCCACGTCTGCGTGTTTCATCAGTGTCTGCGGGTCCTGACCGTCGACGGGAAAGACGCTGATGCCGATCGAACAGGACGTATTGAGATGCTGGCCGTTAATCATGATCGGCGCGGCCATGGACGCAATCATTTTGTCGGCCACGTTTTGCGCGCCTTCCTGCGCATCGGCGCTTTCAGCAATCGGCAGGTTCTCAAGGATCACGGCGAATTCATCGCCGCCCTGGCGTGCGACGGTATCGGTGGCGCGAATGCACGCTGTAAGGCGCGCGGCAACGCGCTTCAGCAGTTCATCGCCGACATCGTGGCCCAGCGAGTCGTTGATGGTCTTGAAACGATCCAGGTCAATGAACATGAAGGCCAAGCGGGATTTCTTGCGCGCCGCGTTCGCCACGCCTTGTTCGAGGCGGTCATTCAGCAGCATGCGGTTGGGCAATCCGGTGAGGGGATCGCGTGTGGCGAGAAATTCAACGCGATCTTCGGCGAGCTTGCGCTTGGTGATGTTGGCGGTGGTGCCGGTCATGCGCAGTGCGAGGCCGCTTTCTGCGCGCTCGGCCACCTTGCCCTTGGATTGCATCCATACCCATTCACCGTGCGGGTCTGGCACCCGATACTCGCACAGAAAGTCGGTAGTCTCGCCTCTGGCGGTCTGCGTGAGCGCCTCACGAAAGCGCTCTTTATCGTCCGGGTGATTCCAGGCCAGTACTTCTTCGCCGCTGAAAATCGTTCCCGGTTCGTCGGCCGGTTTGGCGCCCAGCAGCGCTTCCCAGTCTTGACTGAAATGCACCTCGTTAGCCGTCAAGTCCCAGTCCCAGATGGCAAGATTGGAGCCCGCCAGCGCCAGGTCTAGCCGCTCCTTGGCGCGTGCGACTTCGCGTTCGGCGCGGATACGCTCGGTAATGTCCCGACCAACACCGAGGCACATACGCCGACCACCGATATCCAGCGCGAGACCGTGAAATGAATAGGGTGTTTCGTCACCGGATTTGCCGCGAATATCTGCCTCGATCACGACTTCGCTACCGGTGTCAAAGATGCGCCTGATCGCATCGGCGACGGCGGTGCGATTCTTCTCGGCAACAAAATCCAGCGCGTGTTTTTGCTGCATATCGTCGTCGCAGAAACCAGTAATGGCGGCAAAGTTCGCGTTCCAGCGCAACATTTTTCCATCGGCATCGAACATGAAAAACGCACCCGGGAGGCTCTGAATGGTCGCGTCCGAAAAATCCTTTTCATCGCGCAACCGGTCCTCGGTGGCTTTGCGGCTGGCGATCTCATCTTCCAGCAACTGCTCGAGCCGCAGGACTTTCTGTGTTGATTGTTCGATGTGTTGTTGAGCGGCAGTATTCTCGCTTGGCACCGGAACAGGCTTGATAAAAGTTGAATGCGGGGGCGCCACCGGCACCGGCTTTACTTGACCAGGCTGGCCACCTAGTTGACGCTCGTGGCGCATTTCCAGGCGGCGTTCGGCTCGCGCTTCGAGCCGGGCACGGGTCAGCTCCGCCAGGTTGATCAGCGCTTCCAGTTCGCGGGGCACCGCTTCGCGCGCGACCGTGTCAAACACCGACAGCGCGCCGATTATCGCGCCTTCTTTGGAAATGATCGCCGCACCAGCGTAGAAGCAAATATGTGGCGGACCGGAAACCAGCGGATGATCGCGAAAGCGTTTATCGGCGAATGCATCCGGCACCACAAAAATGCGCAATCGATGTTCCGTCGCGGATGCGCTCGGCAGGAAAAAGCTAAGCTCGCGCGCCATTGAATCGACCGGAAAATTCACCCGCGACTTGAACCATTCTCGCCATGCGCCGCGCCCGAGCCCATCGGACGACGACATCGAGCGGGCGGCATTCACATCCCCGGTGTCGAAGAATGATATTCCCGCCATGGTCGCGCCAAACACCTCGGCCGCGCGCTGCGCGAGATCATCAAACGCCGGCTCGGGCGGCGTATCGAGAATGTCATAGCGCAATAGCACCGCGCGTACGGCACTGCTGGAAATAGGCGTCGCGATCATGGTGCGAGATTGCGGCGATGCGCCAGACAGGTCATGCTCAATTATGGCGCACGCAGCACGGCCACGACCGGCGCGTGATCCGAGGGCCGCTCCCATTTTCGCGGCTCGATATCTATCGCGGCACTCTCGCAACGCAGTGCGATTGCGGGTGTCAGCAGGATGTGGTCAATGCGCAATCCCAGATTGCGTTTGAAACCGTTCATGCGGTAATCCCACCATGAAAAACTCTTCTCTGGCTATGGAAACAGGCGGAAGCTGTCCCTGAGACCCAGATCCACCAATCGCCGCATGGCGGCGCGCTCGGGCTCGGAACAAAGCACCTGGCCTTCCCACGCTTTCGGGTCATGCACGTCGCGATCCTCCGGCGCAATGTTGTAGTCACCCAGCAGGGCCACATCGCCATACTCGGCAATCTGCGATTGCACATAGACAGCCAATGCATCCAGCCATCGCAGTTTGTACTGGTATTTGTCAGAATCGATGCTTTGCCCATTGGGAATATAGACGCAGATTATCCGTACACCCTCAACGGTCGCGGCGATCACCCGCTTCTGCTCGTCCGCAAATCCCGGCATTCCCTTGCTGACATCTTCGGCGCTCGCTCGCGAAAGGATGGCGACGCCGTTATACGTCTTCTGGCCGTCGAACACGGCGTGGTAGCCGACCTCGTCAAATGCGGCCAATGGAAACTTGGCGTCCTCCTGTTTCAATTCCTGCAGGCAAAGTGCATCAGGCTGATGCGCACGCAGCCAGTCGAGAACGTGGGGCAAACGAACATTGAGGGAATTGACGTTCCACGTCGCGAGTTTCATCGCGCGCTTCCGCGACGGCGGCGCTAGTTCGCTGCAGCCGGGGCGGCCGATGCGGCAGGCTTGACAGGTATGACAGGCGCTGGCGGCTTTGCGCGAACGCCTGGATTAGTACGTGGATAGCCCGCGCTGGACAACGCGTCATGCCATTCGCTGTCAGCGAATCCCTTTATCACCCGTCCGCCAATGGTAAGGGTCGGCACCGATAGTCCGCCGGCAGCTTCCTTCAGGGCATCCATTGCTGCCTGATCGGTCTCGGGGTTGCGATCCGTAAAGGGAATGCCGCGGGCGCTCAACAGGGCGCGCGCCTTGTCGCATGGCTCTCCGCAGGCGTTGGCAAACAACGTCACAGGATTGCGTTTGATGGCATCCATGACGCTATATGGCAAGTCGTCCGAGGGTGTGACGTTGTCACCATATGCCTTTTGCCGCACGTCCTTGGCGTCCTTCGGGGGCGGCACATCCGAGTAGGTCACCTTGCCGTCGCTGTCGACCCATTTGTAGAGCTGTGCATCGGCCGTGCCGGTTACGCAGGCCAGCAGAAAAATGGCGAATGTGGATATACGCATGGCGGAACTCCTCGAATAATTAAGCACCCTGCGACCGCAAGGATTCAAGCCGCAAGCTTCATTCCATTATGGCGCAACAGCGGCTCCATGTCCGGTTTGCGCCCGCGGAAGGCGGCGAATGAATCCAGTGCCGGACGGCTGCCGCCGCGCGCCAGAACCTCGCGCCGGAAGCGCGCACCGGTTTCGGCATTCAACACACCAGTTTCCTCGAACGCCGCATACGCATCGGCCGACAACACCTCTGCCCACTTGTAGCTGTAATAGCCGGCCGCATAGCCGCCACCAAAAATATGCGCAAACGCATGCGGCGAGCGGTTGAATGGTGGATATTTCACCACCGCGACGGCACTTCGTACCTCGTCTACCAGTGCCAGCAAATCATCCTTCACAGGGTCAAAACCGGCATGGAGTCGCATATCGAACAAGGCAAATTCAAGTTGCCGCACGAACTGCATTCCCGCCTGAAAATTCTTCGCGGCGATCATTTTGTCGAACAGTTCCCGAGGCAATGGTTCTCCGCTGCCGACGTGCTGGGTCATGTGCTTCAGCACGTCCCATTCCCAACAGAAGTTCTCCATGAACTGGCTTGGCAACTCGACCGCATCCCATTCCACACCGTTGATCCCCGATACGCCAAGCTCCTCGACTTCTGTCAACAACTGATGCAGGCCGTGACCAAATTCGTGAAACAGCGTGATCACTTCATCGTGGGTGAATTGTGCAGGCCTGCCTTCAAGCGACGGGGAAAAATTGCACGTGAGGTAGGCTACCGGAAGTTGCAGGGCGCCATGTTTGCGGCGGCGGTTGATGGCGTCATCCATCCACGCGCCGCCGCGTTTCGCCTCTCGCGCGTACAAGTCCAGGAAGAACTGCCCCACCAGATTTCCCTGCCTGTCGCGCAAATCAAAAAAACGCACATCGGCGTGCCAGGTTTCCGCGATCGCCGGCGTGACAGCCAGACCGTAGAGGGTTTCAATGACGCGGAACAAACCCGCGAGCACCCGCGGCTCAGGAAAATACCGCTTCACCTCATCGTCCGAAAACGCATAACGCTGCTGACGCAGCTTTTCTGAAATCCAGGCGACATCCCACGCTTCCACTTCGTTGAGCTTCAATTCCGCGCGCGCGAAGGCACACAATTCGGCCCAGTCATTTTCCGCGAACGGTTTGGATTTGGCGGCCATGTCTTCAAGAAAGACGATGACGTCGTGCGGCGTATCGGCCATCTTGGTGGCAAGCGACAAGTCAGCATAATTCTTGTAGCCCAGCAGCGCTGCTTTCTCGGCGCGCAGCGCAAGAATCCGCTTGATGATGTGCGTGTTATCCCACTTCGAATCCGCTCCCAGCTCCGATGCACGCGTCGAGTACGCGCGATACAGGCGCTCGCGCAAAGGACGGAATTCGGTGTACTGCATGACTGGCAGGTAACAAGGTGCGTGCAGCGTGAGCTTCCAGCCTGGCTTGCCGTCTTTCTTCGCCGCCTCGCGTGCAACGCTTTTCACATCTTCCGGCAGGCCGGCCAACTCGGTCTCGTCTTCCACGAAATGGCTATAGGCATTGGTGGCATCAAGCACGTTGTCGTTGAAAGAGGACATCAAGGTCGACAGTTCTTCCTGCACGGCCTGAAAACGTGCCTTTTTGTCAACCGACAGGTCGGCGCCGCCCAAGCGAAAGTCGCGCAACTCGTTCTCCAGCGATTGTTTCCGTGCGTCGCTGAGGTTCGCCCAGGCCGCACCCGCGCGTAGCTGCTTGTATTTGGCAAACAGGCGTTCGTCCTGAGAAAGCGCGCTCCAGAATTGCGTCACCGCAGGCAGGGCGCCGTTATAGGCATCACGCAACGCGGGGGAATTCACCACTGCATTCAAGTGACTCACGACGTTCCAGGCGCGCGCCATTCGCTCGGTCGCGTCGTCAAGTGGCGTGACGAAGTTTTCCCAGGTAGGCACTTGCGCAGAATTCGCCAGCGTCGCCAGGACCGCCCGGCATTCAGCAATCAACTGATCGACGGCAGGCCGGACATGCGCAGCCGTGACCGATTCGAAATGCGGCAGGCCGGAAAAATTCAGCAACGGATTGGCCGAAAGTGGCGACGCAGGAACATTCATGACCGGCTTTCCATCGAAAAGGACGCCAATTATAGCGTCCCGCGCACTGGCGCCGGATCGCCCCGACCTTGCCTTCCTACGCCTTGAAAACCAGTACTCCGTCAATCAGCGTGTGTGTCACGCGAACCTGCAGTTCGCGTCGCATCCAGGGTGAATTCTTGCCCTGGCTGCGCAATGTTTGTGGTGTCAGCGCCCAGAACGCAGCGGGATCAAAGATGCAGAGATCAGCGGGGGCGCCAATCGCAATTTTCCCCGCTTCCAGCCCCAGCAACGCAGCTGGATTGGCGGTGATTTTCTGCAGGGCAGCAGCAACAGAAACGCCCGCCTGCTCGGCCCACTTGAGCGTAAGCGGTAGCAACAACTCCAGCCCGGTCGCACCCGGCTCGGCTTCGCCAAATGGAACATGTTTCGCATCATCGTCGATCGGTGTGTGGTCGGAACAAATGGCATCAATGGTGCCATCAATGACACCGCGCGAAAGTGCATCGCGATCCGCGGGGCTGCGAAGCGGCGGCGTGAAACGGTATTGAGAATCGAAGTAACCAATGTCTCGATCGGTGAGTAGCAGGTGATGGATGCCGACGTCACAAGTCAGCGGCAGGCCTTCCGCCTTGGCTGCGCGCACCAACTCCACGCCCAACCGGCTGGACAGTCGCGCCAAGTGAACCCGCGCGCCAGTGTCGCGCATCAACGTGACGATCGTGGAGATCGCCACCGTTTCCGCGCTCACCGGAATGCCGGCGAGGCCGAGGCGCGACGCGACTTCACCATCGTGCGCAATGCCTCCGCGCGCGAGATGCGCATCTTCGGGCCGCAGCCATACGGGGTAGCCGTACGTGGCGGCATATTGCATGGCGCGATACAACACCACCGTGTCAATGATCGGCTCGTCGCCATTGGTGAATCCCACGCAGCCGGCCTCGGTTAATTCAACCATTTCGGTCAACTGCACGCCGCGCAGGCCGGTCGTCAGCGCGCCCAATGGATAAACACGCGCCTGATTGAGCGCAGCGGCGCGGCGCTTGAGCATTTCGACCAGCCCGGGCTCATCGAGTACCGGGTCGGTATCCGGCGGACACACCAGTGAGGTAATGCCCCCCGCCACGGCCGCCAGCATTTCGCTTTCCAATGTGGCTTTGTGTTCAAGGCCTGGCTCCCGAAGTCGCGCGCAGAGATCGATCACGCCGGGGCAAACAATCTTTGCGCTGGCATCGACTACCTTCTCGGCTTTCCAGCCGTCGGGTGCGCGATCGATGGAGACAATCTTGCCGTCGTCAAGGAAAAGAGACTGCACCTGGTCGAGTTGGTGTGCCGCGTCGACCAGTCGTCCGTTGTTGATTTCGATTTTCATGCTGTCTTTCACGCCCCCGTCACCGTCGCCATCACTGCCATCCGCACCGCGATGCCAAATGTCACCTGCGGGAGAATCACGCTCTGGCGCCCGTCCGCAATTGGCGAATCGATTTCCACGCCGCGATTCATCGGCCCCGGATGCATGACGATGGCGCCCGGCTTGGCGCGTGCCAGTTTTTCGGAGGTCAATCCATAGCTTTTGAAAAATTCATTGGCGGAGGGCAGCAGCGCGCCGTTCATGCGCTCGTTCTGCACCCTGAGCATGATCACCACATCGCAGCCTTCCAGTCCGCGTCGCATGTCGTGATACACCGAAACCCCCATGCGCTCGACCTCGGTGGGAATGAGTGTTTTCGGCCCGATCACGCGCACGTCCGGGCAGCCCAGCGTCGTCAGCGCGTGAATGTCCGAGCGCGCGACGCGTGAATGCAGCACATCGCCAACGATCGCGATGCTGAGATTGTGGAATGACTTCTTGTAGTGGCGAATCGTGTACATGTCCAGCAGACCCTGCGTCGGGTGCGCATGGCGGCCGTCACCGGCGTTAATCACGGCGATGCCGGATTTCACATGCTGTGCGATCAGGTGCGCGGCGCCCGATTCGGCGTGACGTACGACGAACATGTCCGCATTCATCGCCGCGAGATTATCGATGGTATCAAGCAGCGATTCTCCCTTGCTGGTCGAGGAGGCATTGATATTGAGATTGATCACGTCGGCGGAGAGACGCTTGGCGGCGATCTCGAACGTGGTGCGGGTACGCGTGGAATTTTCGAAGAACAGGTTGAATACCGACTTGCCGCGCAACAGCGGCACTTTCTTCACTTCGCGGTCGCCGACGCTGACGAACTGGTCGGCGGTCGCGAGAATATTCTCGATCATGAGGCGGGGAAGCCCCTCGGTGGTGAGGAGGTGCTTGAGCTTGCCGTCAGCGGAGAGTTGCGGGTGGTAAGACATTTCATTCCTTCGTCTGCACATCAAAGCGCAGATGATTGTTGTCGTTCTTCAACACCAGTTCCTGCGAGGCGTCCAGCGTCATGGTTGCACCGATGTAATCCGCCGCAAACGGCAGCTCGCGCCGGCCGCGATCCACCAGCACTGCCAGCTTGACGCTCGCCGGGCGGCCGAAATCGAATATTTCGTTAAGTGCCGCGCGCAGCGTGCGGCCCGTGTTCAGCACGTCGTCCACCAGCAGGAGGTGACGTCCATTGATGTCGAACGGCATCTCCGTGGATTTCTTGGTTGGATGCAAGCCGATCTTGCTGAAATCGTCACGATGCAAAGTCACGGCGAGCTTGCCCAGCGGCAACACCGTGCCGAGTTTGGCGTGCAGGCGCTCCGCCGCCCAAGCGCCGCCGGTATGGATGCCGATGATCGCGGTATCGGACGGGAGCGTGCCGATTTTCTCGGCCAGTGCGGTGATCAGTGGTTCAGCATCAAGCTGCATGGCGGCTCGCTTCGTCCAGGTAGTTTTGCAAAATAATTTGCGCGGCGACAGCGTCAATGTGCTCTTTTTGCGCAATGCCCTTGATGCCGCGCTCGTTCAGCAACTGTTCCGCTGCCGAGGAGCTGAGGTACTCATTCACATACTCGACCGGGAGCCGGAAGTTCTCTTTCAGGCGGTTGCCGAACTTGCGCGCAAGGTGCGCGATCGGATGAATCGACGCGTCGTCGGTTTCGTTGCCGTATGTCGCCTCGCCGATGACGAAACGCGACGGCCGCCATTCGGCGACCAGTTTGCCCACCGCCGCCAGTCGATCCTGATTCGATTCAACATGCAAGGTCGTCAGCGGCTGCGCTTGCGCGGTAACCGTATTGCCGACCGCAACGCCGATTCGTTTTTCGCCGAAATCGAACGCCATGACGATTTCCTCAGGCATGGCCCGCCACATCCGACAGGTTTCCGTAGTTCAGTCCGAGCAATCCCATCGCCGCGTTCAGTCGCTCTTCCGCTGGCAGATCGAAAATCAGCCTGGCCTGCGCGGCCACCGTCAGCCAGCCGTTACGTTTGATTTCATCTTCAAGTTGTCCCGGCGCCCAGCCAGCATATCCCAGTGTCACCAGAATGCGGCCTGGACCCGAGCCCACGGCCATGGCCTCAAGTATGTCCTTGGACGTCGTAAGCCCGGTATCGTCATCAATCTTCAGCGTGGAGCTCCAGTCGGCCAACGGTTGGTGCAGCACGAAGCCGCGGTCAATCAGCACCGGGCCGCCAAAATAGACGTTTTCGAGGCGCAGCGCCTCATCCTTCAATTCGATATTGACCTGCTCGAACAAGCTGCCCAGCGTGACATCGATGGGCTTGTTGACGACCAACCCAATCGCACCCTTTTCGGAGTGTTCGCAAATCAGGGTCAGGGTTTTGGAAAAATACGGGTCGGCCATGCTTGGCATGGCGATGAGGAAATGATTGGTAAGATTAATGCTGTCCATTCACTTGCGCATTCTACCTTCTTGCGCCATCCCTGACTATGAAAACTCTTGCCGGCCGTTCGGCGCTGTTCTGGTTTCGCCGCGATTTGCGCGCCGTCGACAACGCAGGGCTGTACCAAGCGCTGACCTCGGCGAAACGGGTCTATTGCGTATTTGTATTCGATCGCGAAATTCTTGAAGCGTTGCCGACAAAGCGTGACCGGCGCGTCGAATTCATCTGGGAAAGCGTGGCCGAGCTGAAACATTCGCTGCAGGCACTCGGCGGCGATCTGATCATTCGTCATGCCTTTGCCGATACCGCGATTCCCGAACTGGCACAACAACTGAAAGTCGATTGCGTTTTTACCAACGCGGACTATGAGCCGCAGGCGATTGCGCGCGATGTCCGGGTGGGTGAATCCCTGGCGAAGAGCGGCATCGACTTTCAGCGTTGCAAGGACACGGTGATCTTCGAAAAGGATGAAGTCCTCACGCAAGCCGGCGGCACATACAGCGTATTTACGCCATACAAGAATGCGTGGCTCAAGAGGGTCAACGATGACTACCTGAAGTCTTACCCGATTCTCGAATACGCCGGCAATTTCGTAACTCCCAAGATATCCGAACCGCCGCCAACGCTGGAATCGATCGGTTTCGAGGGCACCAACCTGAAGGCACTGGGTATCAATACGGGCGAATCTGGTGCGCGCGCCTTGCTGGAAGATTTCGTCGAGCGCATCGACGACTACAAGGAAGCGCGCGACTTTCCCGCCGTGAAAGGTGTTTCGTACTTGTCAGTGCACAATCGCTTCGGCACTATTTCCATTCGCCAGCTCGCCTCGATTGCTTACGCGGAGACCCTGCGGAAAAAGAACATCGGCGCGGAAACCTGGTTATCGGAATTGATCTGGCGCGATTTCTATTTCCAGATTTTGTACCACCATCCGCATGTCGCACGATCCGCGTTCCGGGCCGAATATGACGCGATCAATTGGCCCAACGACGAGGCATTGTTTGCTGCCTGGTGCGAGGCCCGCACCGGCTATCCGATTATCGACGCGGCAATGCGGCAATTGAACGACACCGGCTATATGCACAACCGCCTGCGGATGATCGTCGCCAGTTTCCTCACCAAGGATTTGCTGATCGACTGGCGCTGGGGCGAGAAGTACTTTGCGGACAACCTCAATGACTTCGACCTTTCCGCCAACAACGGCGGCTGGCAATGGGCCGCCTCCACCGGTTGCGATGCGCAACCCTACTTCCGCATCTTCAATCCGGTGACGCAGTCGGAGCGCTTTGATCCGAAGGGTAAATTCATTCGCAAATATCTGCCGGTGTTGAAAGATATGCCCGACAAGTTCATTCATGCGCCCTGGTCCTTGCCGCCACTCGAACAGCAGGCGCGCGGCATCGCGATCGGCAAGGACTATCCGGGACCCGTGGTTGATCACGCCGTGCAGCGCGAGAAAGCGCTGGCGTTGTACAAATCCGTAAAGGGCTAAAGACGGCCAAACACAAGCACTGAAGCGGCTTGCGGCGGCAAAACAGCCTGGGACGCGCGTCCGTGCTAGAGTTCCACAAACAGGCGCAAGCCCCTGCGCCCGCAGATGAGGCCCTTATGGCACAAGCGAATGACCGGTTGGACCAGGTAGTCCTTGACGCGCGACGCAACGCCGAAAAACGCGCGGCGGGATATCGAGACCAGGCACTCAAGCTGTTTCCTTGGGTGTGTGGCGGATGTGCACGCACGTTTTCGCATAGCAATCTCCAGCAACTGGAAGTGCACCACAAGAACAGCAACCACGATGACAACCCGCCGGACGGCAGCAATTGGGAACTCCTCTGCACCTATTGCCACGAGCATGAGCATTCGAAGGTAAAGGATATGCTCGGACGCACGGACAGCGGCAACGCACCAGCCGCGTCCACGTTCAATCCCTTCGCGGACTTGAAGGCGATGATGGAATCAAAGAAACGACGCTGAGCGGCATGCAAGGCGCACGTCTTGATGGGGTTTGCCAAGAACGAAATTCGAAAAAAATACTCGGTATGTCGTAGCGGGACAAAAAGCGGTGTTGGCCAGACACGCCCTCGGTATAGTGCATTGACTGAGACTGTTGGATTTCATCCACTTCAACCGGGATAAACGCATGCGCCTGCCCAATCTGTTTGCCTCGTCGCGTGGCCGCCTGGCTGCGTTTTTTCTTCTCTACATAACCGAGGGGATCCCGCTGGGCTTTGCCGCCACGGCGGTGGCCACCCAGTTGCGCCGCCAGGGCGTGGGGCCGGCCGAGATTGGCGCGTTCGTCGGGATGTTCTACTTGCCCTGGGCATTCAAGTGGGCGTTCGGTCCATTCGTGGACGTTTTTTCATCGGAACGGCTGGGCCGGCGTCGTGGCTGGATTCTGGCAATGCAGATCCTGATGGTGATCACGCTGTTGTCGACCATGCTGCTGAAGCTGCCCGAGCAATTGGGCCTGTTCACCATCATCCTGCTGGTGCACAACACGTTTGCCGCGACACAGGACGTGGCAATCGATGCGCTGGCAGTCAACACCTTGGCCGAGAACGAGCGGGCCACGGCGAGCGGGATGATGTTTGCCGGCGCAAACATCGGCCAGATGGTGGGCGGGGCAGGCTCATTGTTCCTCGCCGCTTATTTGGATTTTCAGGCCACGTTCATTTTTGTCTCGGCCGCGATTATGTTGGTGACGGTGTTTGTCGTGCTGCCGATGAAAGAGTTACCCAGTGCGGCGCGGATTAAGACCGAATTTAACGTTGGAGGCTCGGCGCTTCGCGCGGCCGGACGAGAAATGCGCAAATTCGCGGTCGACGCCTTTCGCTCTTTCCTGGGTACTCGTGGCGCATTCGCGGGTTTGTTCATGGCCTTGTTGCCGCCAGGCGCAATCTGCATGGGCCTCGCGTTGCAGAGCAATCTTGCCGTGGAGTTGGGCATGAACGACGATCAGGTCGCGTGGCTGAATCTGTGGAGCACTATCCTCGCGGCAACGGGCTGCGTCGTCGGTGGCCGCATCTCCGACAAGGTGGATCGCCGCGCGGCGCTTAGTGTCTACATCAGCCTGATGAGCGTGCCGGTACTGGCGATGATGGGCTTCCTGTTGCATTACGACTGGATCATGCCGGTGGCAACGGGTGCGACGCGCCCCGACGTGCCGCAGATGTTGCTGCTGGCCTTCTGGGTCACCACGCTTTCCTACTCGGTGTTCCAGGGGTTGATGTACAGCACCACCACGGCCGTTTACATGGATGTCACCAACCCGGTCGTCGCCGCCACGCAGTTCACGGCATACATGGCGTTGGCGAACCTGGCAATTTCCTACAGCGCGACCTGGCAGGGCATCGCCATTGAAGCCTGGGGCTATCCGAAGACAATGTTGATCGACGCCTTTTTTGGATTGATGTTCCTGGCTGTGTTGCCCTTTACGCGCAAGCGCGCTGGCGATGCGGGCGGGTTCGTCGATGCGTTCGGCCCTGATCGCGCCCGGGCATTGGCACGGGGCCTGGCGCTCATGTGCCTGATCTGGCTGCCGCTGCATTTCGCGCAGGACCGGCTCGGTGCCGCGCTGCCGATTGCCAACACCTTTTTCACGCTGGTTTTCATCGCCTCGGCACTTTTCCTGCTCGCCGGGAGCGTGGTATTGGGGGCATCGTCCCCTCAATTGGCCCGCGTTGGCACACGCTTCGCACCCCTGTTGCTGGTGATGCTCAGCCGCAGCTATCTGGATAAGCTGTCGGGCTGGCTGGCACCAATCATCACCAAAGAAAGTCTTGTGCAGTGGATGGACTTCGCCTATTACGGGCTACCTTTCATTGCCGCGGTTCTGCTCTGGCAACTCGCCAGCAAGTCCTGGGCCGAGCTATACCCGGTCGAAGCCGTGGGTTTTGCGGCGACATGAGCGGAAAACAAAAGGGCGAATGAAAATCTGCCAATACGGGAAGGCCGGGGACTGTTGTGGGTTGATAGCGGGCTTGCAATTGACAGTCTGGGCCTTCAACCAAAATCGGTCCTTAAGTTTTCTCCAAAGCAGACAGTCAGACACGATATTTAAGACTGCCTGATGCGGAACTTTCCCTGACGGAAAATTGCGGGGAGGTTTCAAAACCGGTGACGGTAGATCGTCAAATGTTTCGCGGCGGGCAACGTCATGACTGCATTGGTCGCGCATCCTGGAACTGGATCGACACCGGTCCAACATTGCTGCTCGACAGGCACCGTGAGCGCCGTCGATACCGCTTCCGGCACCATCGCCAGCGTGCTCGCGATTCCTGGCGGCAGCGAAATAGTGGCTACGCTTCCAGGCGTGCCAGATAAGCGGCGTGTAACGGTATCACTGACGAACGTCAATGGTGCAGGCGTCAATGCCACAGCAACGATCGGTTTCCTGGCGGGAGATGTGTACAGCACGGGCGTTGTCTATGCCAGTGACATTGCGAGTGTCAAGGCGCGATCACTGCAATCCGCGAATACGGACAATTCAAATTCGACCTCGATACCTCGGGCACGATCAATGCTACCGACGTTTCCGCGGCAAAGGCGCGGTCGGGGCGGGTGCTGCCTTGAGGGCTCTGGAAGGCCGGTTCCTGCGTCAGGTGGCCTTTCGGCTACAGGTAAAAAAGCCGTTAAGTGTCAGTCGCCCGGCGCGCGGATCGTCGTTCAATTTTTCCGGCGCGCGGATGTCGCCGCTGTGAAAAATACTGCCATCGTAGAAAATCATCCGGTTCCATTGGGCGGGCACGGTGCCGGCCAATTCGAAGTAGTCGTTCGACGCGCAAAAATAGCCCGGCTCGATCGAATACTTCCTGGCGAAAGACGCGCGGTCGAGGGTCTTGGCATCGTGAACAAGCCGTTCGGTTTCTTCAGCGGATTTCCTGGGCATGTAAAAGCTGGTGCCGCCCAGCGAACTGTCATGGAAAAGATAGAGTACCGACGCGGCGATGCATTGGCCGGGTTCGACGCGCTGATTGTCGCGGTGGCAAATCGACTGAACGGGTTGAAGCTGGTCCGGCGTCAGCGTCACCATCGACAGCCGGCAGTACCGTTGCAGCGTACGGCGGCCATTGAGCGGCCGGCGAATGTATCGCGAAAAAAACGCTTCCAGCCGGTCGGTGAAATCGGCGGGCATGGGGAGTTCAATGCCGGGGTAGGCATATTGCGACGTTCCGAATTCATCGCGATGGGCGCAAGCAAACTGAACCAGCGCCTCCGGATTCACCAGCGCATCATCGACGATCAGGCAGGAGTGGTCGGCGGTGAGCCGCACTTCCTGAATCGATGGACGAGGGTTGAAGATGGCGATGTCGCTATTCACGTCGGCAGGAGACTGGCTCATTCAGAAATCATAGCAAGGATTCCGCCGTCGCCGAGCGAGCGAACGAGTTGCGCCATGGAAGTACACGCACTGATGGCCAGACTGCGCGAGTTCCGTTTGGCGGAACGTCATGACCGCAAAGCACCGTCATTCCTGCATCAGGCGGGAATGACGTCTCATGCGAGGCTCGGCAGAAGACAATACACTAGCATACACGGGCTTCCTGGCGGCATTTTGTCCGGGAAGCCTCGCCAGTGCTAGTGTTTGCGTGGCGCGCTGCGGATCAGGTCGCGTGCCCGAGCTGCGATTCCAGCGCGGGAATGTCGCGGATCAGCACGCTTTTACCGTGCACGGTGATCCACTTTTTTGCCTGGAAATACGAAAGGGTGCGGCTGACGGTTTCAAACGTGAGGCCGAGATAATTGCCAATTTCCTTGCGGCTCATGAAGAGCACAAATTCGTTCTTTGAATAACCACGCTCTTCCCAGCGCCCGGAAATATCCAGCAGAAATATGGCCACCAGCTGCTTGGCGGATAGCGTGCCGACGGCGGCGGCGTGTGTTTCGACGCGTGAAATTTCGCGCGAGAGTAATTGCCGCACGTGCGTGGATTCGGCCGGGTGCTCAAGCAACTTGTCGAACTTTTCGATTGGAATCACGCAGACTTCGCAGCCATTCAACGCGATGGCATCGGTGGTATGCGCACCCTTGCCCAGGCCATCAAATCCCAGTACGTCGCCCATCGCGTGAAATCCGACGATCTTGCTTTGTCCATCCGGCAACGGCATGCTCGTCTTGAGGAACCCGGCCTTGACCGAATAGATGCCGGCCTGCGGATCGCCGGCGCGATACAGGAATTCGCCGCGCGCGAGTTGGGTGCGCTTTTCACGAACCAATGGAAAAAGCGTTCGAAATGCCGCCGGTAACGCGTGCGGAAAGCAGAGCTTGCCCAGTTCACACTGGGAACATGCCGCCAGTTGCGGTGTTGGCTCGATGTCGAGGATCTTGATTGCTTTATTAGGCACTTGAACCATCCTTGCGCGAAATCGCGCGAATCGAAACATGGTGAAAAGCCTGGATTGAAAGACAGATCACCCGGAAAACCCCTGAACAAAGAATGCAGCGAACTGATTCCCGAGTACGTAGCCGTCGTAACGGGCATCGAAACGCTGATTCCAATAATTGATCAATTGCCCATGCGGGACAGGAAAGTCCGAGTCGATGCCAAAAGAGCGGCACCGCCCTCAATCTGCCCACTATCAACGTCCATCATCAATGGTCGCGGCACGCGCGGTTTTGACATGGATCAACGGAGTAACGGGATTTAGGGGTTTGTTGGCCTTTTCGTAGGGGGAATTACGAAAGAACGACAACAAACGCAAGGAAACACGCGGCGTCAGGCAAGCGGGCGCATCCCCATGCTTATGGTCAGCGTGTCATCAAGGGTCCACGGCGAACGTGGCGGGCGAAGAAAAGCAGGGGATTTACGCGCTTCCCGACCGGCCATTGAGGCCGCGTCGCGCGCGAAACGACCTTGCGCGATCCATGCCGCGGTGCAGGAAACGAATCAGCTTGCGCGTCTTCACCGCCGGCAACGCGTCCAGCGTGTTCTTGATGAGCAACGCGAGTTCGGTGTCGCCTTCGACGACGACGCGCCGGTCGAAATAAAGCGTGTCCGCGTCTTCATCGCCGGAGGCGAGCAACGCGAAATCGCGTGCGGTTGCCGTAATGCTGAGGTCGATGGCCGCCTGCTGTGGCAACGGCGCAAAGCGATCGGGCGTGACACCGAACCGGAAACGCACGCCCCAGTCCGATACCGCAATCTCGACGTGCCGTCCGATCAACTGCAGATAAACATCAGCCGGCAAATCGCGACGCAGCACCATGTTCAGGCCGGCCGCGAACATGGCTGAGCCGGGATGCGGCAATCGGCGGGCCAGGCGGCTCAAGGGTCGCGTGAATGGGGGCAACGCCGTTGGTGGCAATGACGCACTTTGATTCATCATGAGGCAGCCTTTATTTCAACTCGTTTGTTTCGGGATGTGCCCACCTGCTCCAGCCCTGGTCGTCCATGCCAGTAGCCGTTGCACGAGACTTCCGGCGCCCACGGTGCCGGCGCAGCGGGATCATACGCCGCGCCCTGTGCGATCGATTTGAATTGCGCGACGACGTCACCCGTCTGCATCGACTGTGGACTGATGCGCACGTGACTCACCCCCATCGCGATCATGCTTGGCACTTGATCGATCAGGTTGTAGACCCGCGCCGACTGCGTCTGCAAGCCATTCATCACCAGAAACGCTTCGTCATCCTGCGTGGACACAGTGAGCCCGTCCGGGTGTTCAAGACAACGAAACCCGCAGTCATCCTTGGACAGATTGTTGTAGCGCGCGGTAAAGCAGCGCGCTGATACCGCCAGCGGCAGGCGGCCATAGGAAAACACTTCCGTGTCCATGTTGAGTTGACCTTCGCGCAGAATTTCCTGCAGCCCCGCGTGACCCAGTTCGAGCGGCATCACCCAGCGGGACGCGCCGAGCCCGCGAAAAAATTCCAGCGACATGCGGCTATAAATATTGAGGTATGGCCCGGCGACAAACGGAACCTTGCCGGCCAGCAAATGCACGGCGCCGAGATCATTGGCTTCAACCAGGAATTCGCCGTTGCCGCAAATTTTGCGAAGCGTGCGCAGGTCCGATTCCGATTCAATCAGCTCGCACGTCGACAGCACGACTTCCTTGCCGGCGTCGGTCAATTGCTTGGCGATTTGCAGCCAGTCGTCCATGCGCAATTCGTAGCGCTTGCTGCATACGGTTTCACCGAGATAGACGCTGTCGACCGGCCAGGTTGCCACCCGGTTGTAGAACGCGAGCACCTTGTCGCGCGGCCAATAGTAGAGGAGCGGACCAAGCGAAATACGCAGGGGACGGATTGCGGTTGCCATCATTTCCATGTCCGGTGATATGCACCCAATGTGCATTGATTGCCCTCGGCGACGCGCGAGAGGGCGATTTGCCAGTCGGGCCGCACCGCATAGGCGTCGGGCCGAGCGGCACACGCATTGATCGCGTCGCGCCAAACGCGAGTCACCAGCGCTACATAAGAAGGGCTGCGCTGGCGCCCTTCGATCTTGATCGCCTTCACGCCCATTTCCGCGAGCTTCGGCAACAACTCAAGCGTATTCAAACTCGTTGGTTCTTCAAACGCGTAATAGACGTCATCGTTCACCTTGAAGCGGCCACGGCAAAGCGTGGGATAACCGGGACGCTCATTGGCGCTGAAGCGATCAATCAGCACCGCGCCCAGATGGGAATCCAGCACACCGGGGGCATCTGGTTTCTTCTCCCAGCGAACCGCTTTCGCCGGCGAGCAACCGCCATGGGTGTTCGGCGATTCGCCGGTGGCATAGGACGATAGCGCGCAGCGCCCTTCGACCATGATGGACAGGCTACCGAAACCAAACGCCTCGATCTCCACCGGCGTGTGGACAATCACCTGCGCGATTTGCTGGATCGACAGTACCCGCGGCAGCACTGCGCGGGTGATGCCAAATCGTTCGTGCACGAAATTGATCGCTTCGTAATTGGTGGCTGATCCCTGCACCGACAAATGCAAACGCAGTTGCGGATACTTGTTCGCTGCATAATTCATCAATCCCATGTCGGCGACGATGATGGCATCCACGCCGAAATCGACCGCGAGGTCGACCGCGCGCTGCCATTTTTGCGACGTGCTCGGCTGCGGATATGTGTTGAGCGCCATCAGCACCCGCACGCCATGCGCATGCGCGTAGCGAATGCCCTCGCGCATCGATTTCTCGTCGAAATTCAGGCCGGCAAAATTGCGCGCATTGGTCTCATCGCGAATGCCCATGTATACATCGTCCGCGCCGTTGTCAACCGCCGCTGTCAGCGCCGGCAGTGAGCCCGCCGGGCAGACCAGCTTCATTCGTTCCGTGCGCTCCTTGCGGGCGTCGGTACCGCAGCGGGTGACCGCGGGTATCGATGCGTGAGTAGCCGTTTCCGCGGCCGATAAGCCTTCTTCCACGATTGTCATGTCAACTTCCGAAAAATCATCTCGACACCATTATGGTGATGACCTGCGGTCAATTGAATGTCGCCAGCCTGCGCGGGCATGATCCAGATCACATCATCGTGAAAAATGGCCGCCAATCGATGAGGTTCGCCCGCGCCCGACCGAGCACTAGTCAAAAGGAGTCAGTTCGCGCGACGCAAAATGAAGGTCGGGAATAGTTGCTTCAAGTGACTGACATCATCGTCTGCGAGCGGCGGCGGACATGCATCCAGCCGCTCGTCGGCGCAACCGTTGGGCCGGAATTCCTGCAGCGCAAATTTTTCCACTCCACGTTGCCGCAACGAGGTCGCCATCAATTTCAGATTGCCGGATGAAAGCAGCGACGGATGACGCGTCGTGCGAACCTCATGGGCAACGCCCGACGCGAGCAAGTAATCGAGACTTTCCCTGGCGCGTTCGCCGCTGCCGGGAACGCCGGTGGTATGCACATAGTCGTCAAACGGCGCCTTGACGTCAAAGCCAACCCAATCGATCTTCGGCAGCAATTTGCGCAGGCGATCCGGATAAATGCCGGCGGTGTGCAAGCCGACCTTGAAGCCGCGTTGACGAACATCTTCAATGGCGGCGCCGAGGTGGCGGTCAACGGTGGGCTCGCCCCCGCAGAACACCACGCCGTCGAGCAGCCCTTTGCGATGATCGAGGAAATCGAGTACGCCGTGCCACGATATCGCGGGCGCCTCAAGGCGCGATTGAATTTCCGGGTTGTGGCAATAGCGGCAGCGCCATGCGCAGCCCTGCACAAACACCACCGCCGCCAGTCGACCGGGGAAGTCGGTGGTGGACAGGCGGGTCAGGCCGGCGACGCGGAGTGTGTCCGGTATTTCAGGCACACGCGGATTTTTCAGCGACGAAATACTGCCGCTCGTAGAACTCGCCCTTCTTGCCGACGTTGAATGACGAGACCGGCCGGTGGTAGCCCATCACCCGCGTCCAGATTTCGCAGGGCTGGCGTTCGTCATTGGAGAGCAGGGGATGGACGTTGGCGATTGAACATTGGGGTCTTGCAGTCATGCGAGTTCTCCTTCGGGCTGGGGCTGAACTTCGGTTGTGGCGGCGCGTTTGCGCGCGAGAATGGCTTCGTCGCACTTCGGGCAGAACGCATGTTCGCCGGCGAGATAGCCGTGATTGGGGCAGATGGAAAAAGCGGGCGTCACGGTGATGTACGGCAGATGAAAACGCGTGAAGGCGCGTTTCACCAGTTCGCGGCAGGCGGTCGAGGTGGACACGCGTTCGCCGAGATAAAGATGCAGCACGGTGCCGCCGGTGTATTTGCGTTGCAGCGGATCCTGCCGCTCCAGTGCCTCGAACGGATCATCGGTGAAGCCCACCGGCAATTGCGATGAATTGGTGTAGTAGGGCATTTCGGCGGTACCGGCCTGCAGGATATCGGGATAGCGTTTGCGGTCTTCCTTGGCGAAACGGTAGGTGGTGCCTTCTGCCGGGGTCGCTTCGAGGTTGTAGAGGTGACCGGTTTCTTCCTGGAATACGACGATCCGTGCGCGGATGTGATCGAGAAACCGCAGCGCGAACTGATGTCCCCAGGTCGTGGTGATGTCTTCGGCGTCGCCGGTGAAGTTGCGGATCATTTCGTTGATGCCGTTGACGCCAATGGTCGCGAAATGATTTCTGAGCGTGCCGAGGTAGCGCCGCGTATAGGGAAAGAGGCCCGCGTCGATATGTCCCTGGATGACCTTGCGTTTGATTTCGAGACTGGTCTTGGACAATTCCATCAATTGATCAATGCGCTCGAACAACGCGGTTTCATTGCCTTCATACAGGTAGCCCAGGCGCGCGCAATTCAGCGTCACCACGCCCAGTGAACCGGTTTGCTCGGCCGAGCCGAACAGGCCGTTTCCGCGCTTCAGCAATTCCCGCAAGTCGAGCTGCAGGCGGCAGCACATCGAGCGGATCATGTTCGGCTTCATTTCCGAATTGAGGAAGTTCTGGAAATACGGCAGGCCGTATTTCGCGGTCATTTCAAACAGCAGCTCGGTGTTCGGGTGATCCCAATCGAAATCCGGTGTGATGTTGTAGGTGGGAATGGGGAACGTGAAGACGCGGCCTTTCGCGTCGCCTTCCATCATCACTTCGATGTAAGCGCGGTTGATCATGTCCATTTCCACCTGCAGCTCGCCATAGCTGAAGGGCATTTCTTCGCCGGCGATGTAGGGAATCTGCTCGCGCAGGTCCTCTGGGCAGGTCCAGTCGAAGGTCAGGTTGGTGAACGGTGTCTGCGTGCCCCAGCGCGAAGGCACGTTGAGGTTGTAGATGAGTTCCTGGATCGATTGCTTGACTTCGCGATAGGTCAGTTTGTCCTTGCGCAGAAAAGGCGCCATGTAAGTATCGAACGAACTGAATGCCTGCGCGCCGGCCCATTCGTTTTGCAGCGTGCCTAGGAAATTCACGATCTGGCCGACCGCGCTGGTCAGGTGCTTGGGCGGCTTGGCTTCGGTTTTTCCGGGTACACCGTTGAGACCCTCATTCAGAAAGGTGCGTAGCGACCAGCCGGCGCAATAACCCGCGAGCATGTCGAGATCGTGGATGTGCACATCGGCCACGCGATGCGCTTCGCCGACTTCCGGCGGATAGACGTGCGTCAGCCAGTAGTTGGCGATGACCTTGCCTGAAACGTTGAGGATCAATCCGCCGAGCGAGTAGCCCTGGTTGGCGTTGGCGTTGACCCGCCAGTCGAGTTGCTGCAGGTATTCATTGACCGAGGTGCCGACATCGACCACGCATTCGCGGTCGTTTCTGAGTTTGCGATGCTGTTCGCGATAGACGATGTACGCACGTGCGGTGGTGAAGTACCCCTCTTCCACCAACTGGCGCTCGACGATATCCTGGATGTTCTCGACGCTGGCGGTGCCACTCGCATAGCGCTGGCTGAGTGCACGCGTGACCTGGGCGGTAATGTCTCCGGCTTTCTCCGGGCCGAATTCGCCGGTCGCCTGTCCGGCTTTAACGATTGCTTGTGTGATCTTGCGCGAATCAAATGGCAGTGAGGCGCCATTGCGTTTCTTGACCCGCTGCAGAATGACTGCGGCCGAATCAAGCTTCTCCTCTGTATCGAACATGTGTGGTCCATGTGTTGTGTTGAAGGCACACAATATCCACCACATATAGTGGTGTCAACGATCCATTCAACTATTTCAACAAGCCATGATTTAGGTCATGCAATGGCGCTATTTTGCGGCCCACCAGACATTTACAGCGGAAACTTAATCAAGTTTCTAGCATGACCTACGCCCGGCTTGGGATTGCGCAACAAGCGTGGCGCAATATAGCAAAAGTCCAGCGTGGATGCGCCTTTCAGGGCATTTTTGGCCTGAAAGGCGCATCCACGCTGGACTTTGCCAGGGTGAAGAGCGAATTCAACGAATCTTCGCGGCCTCGACTTCCATCTTGGCGACCAACTCTTCCATTTGGTCAACCATCGCCTGCACGGTCTCACGCTTGGACAGGTCCACGCCGGCTTTCTGCAACTGCTTCATCGGATGATCGTTGCCACCGCTCTTCAGCAACGTGAGGTAGCGCTCCGTGGCCGCGGCGCGGGAGGCGGGTGATCCGCTGGTCATGTCCTTGAACAGCTTTGCCGAGGATGCGAAGCAGGTGGCATATTGGTACACGTAGTAGGGCGAATTGTAGAAATGCGGAATCCGCGACCAGGTGTATTTGAATAAATCGTCCGTGGCCACTGAATCGCCGTAATAGTCCTTCAGTAACTTCATGTAAATGCCGTTCAATACTTCCGCAGTTATCGGCTTGCCCGCCTCAACCAGTTTGTGCGCCTGCAGTTCATAGTCGGCAAACAGCACTTGCATGTAAAACGTTCTGACGATGGAATCGACCGCGTGTTGCAGCAACAGGAAACGCTCTTTCGGTTCAGTCGTCGCTTCCAGCAGGCGATCAAGCAGGAATCGCTCATTGGTGGTCGATGCGACTTCCGCGACGAAAATGGTGTAGTCCGCCGTTACGAATGGCTGGGTTTCAAACGCAAGAATCGTATGCATCGCATGACCGCCCTCATGCGCGAGCGTGAACAATGCATCCTGCGTGTCGTTATGGTTCAGCAGCATGTAAGGACCGACGCCATAGACGCCACTCACGTACGCGCCGCTACGCTTGCCGTCATTTTCATAGACATCGACTTGCTTTCCCGACATGAACTTCTTGTACTTGGAGACATAGTCGGTGCCCAGAGGCGCAACAGAGGCGAGCACTTGGTCACGCGATTCTTCGAACGAATAGACTTTGTCGGTCTTGTAAATGGGAATTGAGCCGTCGTAGAGATGATAGCTGTCGAGTCCGAGCAGTTTCTTGCGAAGCTTCATGTATCGCTGCAGTGGGGCGGTACCGTTGCGGACGGTATCGACGAGTGTCGTCACCACCGAGGGTGGAATGGCATTGCCGTCGAGTGCGGCATCAAGCGTCGTGGGGAAATTGCGGGCTTGTGCATTGAACCAGCCGCGCTGCATCACGCCGTTGTAAATCGCCGCATAGGTATTGGTGGTGGCCGCATAAGTTTTCAGGTACGCATCGAACGCCTTGGCACGGTCGGCCTGGCTATAGTTGGTGCCGAGCACGCTTTGATACACGCCGGGCGACAAGGTGATTTCCTTGCCGTCCGACAGCGTCACTTTCGGGAACTTGATGTCGGAGGTGGAGAGTTCCTGAAAGGTCGATGTCGGCGTACCGTTGAAGCGCGCGGCGTACGACAGCAGCTTTTCACCTTTCTCGTCGAGCACATGTTTTTGCTGGCGATAGATATCGACGATCGTGAATTTGTACGGCTTGAGCGCCGGCGTTTGCGCGATCCACTTTTCCATTGTTGCCTGCGGCACTTTCAACAACTCGGGCGTGAACCACGCGGTGGCGGTGCCCAGTTTCGCGAACAGGGTGGTGACGCGCTGCGATTTTCCGGAGATGTCCTGATTGCGCGTATCGACATCGCGCTGCAGGTGCGTGAAGCCGTAGACTTTGTACTGAAGCATGCCGATTTCGTCGAACGCCTTATAGGCCTTCAGGACCGCGGCCGGACCTTTCTTGAGCGAACCTTTCAGCGTGACAAATGAATCGATCTTGCCGTCCAGTTCCTTCATCGCCGCGTCCCACGCTTCCCAGTTCGCGTATATCGGCGTGAAGTCCCAGCGATACTGGGCGGGTATCTCCGCGCGGTTCTGCGTCGTGGGTTTGGTCATGCCAGCGGCGATGGCACCGCTTGCCAGAGTCAATAGAATGGCCGCGGAAATGGCGCGGAGGACGTGATTGTTTTTCATCTTGAGCAATCCTTTTGAGAAGTCGAAAGATCGGGCCGCATGGATGGCGGGAATTCGCCATTATCCCGTGTCATGAATCGCGCTTTGTGACGGTTTGTGCCGGCTTCGGTGGCGCCAGCTTGCCCGGACTGGATCGCCGCTTGTACGCATCCCGGGAATCCTCGCGGGCTTTGATTGCCGTCAATACGCTCGCTGGCGGCATTGGCAAACTAATCGGGCTTTTCAACTGATTGGAGCAGACCATGAAATATCGATTGATCGTCGCCACGCTTTCCCTGGCCGCCCTGCAGGCAATTGCACAAGGCGGTCCTGGCCCCGGCCCCGGACAAATGCGTGGTGGTGGGCCAGGGCCCATGTGCCAGGAAAAGGACGCGCCACCTGGCTGCAAGCTGATGTCGGCTGACGAAATGAAAGCGCATCGGGAAAAGATGCACGGCATGACGGACAAGAAGTCGTGCATGGCCTACATGGACGAGCACCACAAGACCATGCAGGAGCGCGCCGCGAAGACCGGCGACAAGCTTCCTGAGAAGCCGACATACGGACGTTGCGCGCGCTTGAATTGACCGATGGCTTCCGGCGCGAGCCGGCAGTGTTTCCGGTATCGGCGCGATGCCATCGCGCCGATGCGTTTGTGGCTAGGCCTTTTTGAGGCTGTGATTCTTCAGAGGCAGATCGCGAATACGTTTTCCGGTCGCCGCGAAGATCGCATTGAGCACCGCCGGCGCCGCAACAGCAATGGTCGGCTCGCCCACGCCGCCCCAGAATCCGCCCGACGGCATGATGACGGTTTCCACTGCGGGCATATCGGCCATGCGCATCGCCGGATAGTCGTGAAAGTTGCTCTGCAAGATACGGCCATCCTTGACGGTGCACTCGCCGTATAGCGCGGCCGACAGGCCATAGGCGAACGATCCCTCCACCTGCGCTTCAATCTGCTGCGGATTCACCGCATGACCGGAATCAGTTGCGGCGACGATGCGATGGATCTTCAGTTCGCCTGCCGCATTGACCGATACTTCCGCGCATGCCGCCACGTAGCTGCCAAAACCCATCGCCTGTGCCAATCCGCGGAACACGCCGGGCGCCGCAGGTTTGCTCCAGCCAGCGCGCTCGGCCGCCGCATTGAGCACCGCCAGATGTTTCGGATGATTGGCCATCAGTTTCCGCCGGAATTCCAGCGCATCCTTGCCGGCGGCATGGGCGAGTTCGTCAATAAAACATTCGAGATAGATGGTGTTGTGATTCAGATTCACGCCGCGCCAGAAACCCGCCGGTACATGCGGGTTACGCATGGCGTGATCGATCATCAGCGCCGGAAACGTATAACCAATCCCGGCTTCCGGGCCGGCTGCATTAAGCCCTTGAAACACCAGCGGGTCCTTGCCGTCCTTGATATTCTGCGGCGCCACGCTCGCGAGGATTGATTGCCCGGAAATGCGCATCGCCAGTCCGGTCACATTGCCTGCGGCGTCGAGGCCGGCGGTGAGTTTGCAGCGCGTGATCGGGTGGTAGCGCCCCTGCGCCATGTCTTCCTCGCGCGACCAGATCAGCTTGATCGGCGTGCCGGGCATTTCCTTGGCGATCGCCACCGCCTGGCGTATCCAGTCGGTCATGCCGCGCCGGCCGAAACCGCCACCGAGGTGAATTTTGTACACTTCGCATTTCGTCAACGGCAGCCCCGCGGCTTCGGATGCGGCGGCCAATGCGGCCTCGCCATTTTGCGTCGGCGTCCAGACCTCACAACGATCCGGCGTCCATTTTGCCGTGGCGTTCATGGTCTCCATGCAGGCATGGTTCTGATACGGGTACGAGTACGTGGCCTCGATTACTTTCGCCGCCGCCGCAATCGCGGGCCCGACATTGCCAACCTGATTTCCCACCACGGCGTCCTTGGCAACGAGACCGGCGTTCAGCGATTCGGCAATGCTCGCGCTGGATGCCTTCGCATGGGGGCCTTCGTCCCATTCGATCTTCAATGCGTCGAGCGCGGTCTTGGCGCGCCACCAGGTATCGGCCACCACGGCGACTGCCGAGTTGCCCACGCGCACCACTTTCTTCACGCCGGGGCGCTTCAGCACTGCGGCATCATCCACGCTCTTCACCTTGCCGCCGAACACCGGGCAATCCTTGATCGCCGCGTTGAGCATGCCGGGCATGGTGAGATCCATGCCGTAGATCTGCTTGCCGGTGGTCTTGTCGATGGTATCCAGCCGCGCCAGGCGCTTGCCAGCGATCTTCCAGTCTTTCGGGTCCTTCAACTTTACTTCCGTGGGCGGCGTGAGCTTCGCGGCGGCACTCGCCACATTGCCAAATGTGGTGGTGCGCTTCGATGCCGTGTGCGTGATCACGCTGTTGGCGGCGGTGCATTCACCCGCCGGTACTTTCCATTCATCGGCGGCGGCCTGCACCAGCATCATCCGGGCGGTCGCGCCGCCCTTGCGCACATAGTCGTGCGACCCGCGAATGCCTTGGCTGCCGCCGGTGCTGAAACTTCCCCATGGCCGTTTGCGCTCCACGCTTTGTCCCGGCGTTGGATACTCGGTACTCACCCTGGCCCAATCGCATTCCAGTTCCTCGGCCACCAATTGCGCGAGGCCGGTCAGTGTGCCCTGGCCCATCTCCGAGCGCGCGATGCGGACCACCACGGTGTCGTCAGGTTTCACCACCACCCATGCGTTGACCTCCGGGGCTACCAACCCCTCGGCCGCTTCGGCCGACTTCAGAAAGGGAACATGAAAGCCGACGACCAGACTGCCCGCGGTCGCGGCCGAGCCTTGCAGAAAACGGCGGCGTGAAACTTTCGGCGGCGCAATCGTATTCATGTCGCGCTCCTTTCCGTGTGGATGATGTCATTGGCGTCCACTTTCTTGAGCGCACCCCCTGCCGCCACGGATTTGATTGCCGCGCGCACGCGGTTGTAAGTGCCACAGCGGCAAATATTGGTCATCGTCTCGTCGATGTCCTTGTCGGTGGGATTCGGCTTGGCATTCAGCAGCGCAGTCGCGGCCATGATCATGCCGGTCTGGCAGAAACCGCACTGCGGCACATCCAGCGCCACCCAGGCTTTTTGCACCGGGTGCGAGCCATCGGGCGAAAGCCCTTCGATGGTGGTGATTTTTTCCGTCGGCTTGAGGCTCGCCGCCGTGCGCACACAGCTGCGAATCGGCACGCCATCGATCAGCACCGTGCAGGTGCCGCATTGCGCGATGCCGCAACCGTACTTGGTGCCGGTCAGCCCCAACTGCTCACGCAGCACCCAGAGCAGCGGTGTTCCCTCGTCCGCCTGATAATCCAGCATCTTGCCGTTGACATTCAGTTTTGCCATGACGTGCTCCTCATTTTTTCAACAATCGAATTACCGTGGGTGAAGCGTGACGATGATGTCCACACTCTTTGCAGACCGTGGCGAACGTGTCGTGGTTCCATCGCATGTTATTTAGGGTGAAGGGCGAAAGCAAATCTGCCGGAAGTTGAAGGCGGGTCTATTGCAGCAACTAGGAACAAAACACAAGCACTGGTGCGGCGTTTCAGCCATTATTGACCGGAACGCCGCGCCAGTGCGTGTGTTTGTAACTTTGTGCGGCCCCGCAGGATTCCGTGCGGCGATCGGGTTTGATCGCTGAATGCCGATGCGGCGACGGGTGCGTTTGTTGAATTCATGCAGGGTGTGATAATTGGCATCACGCCATTGATTGCTAAGGCAGCCATTCATGAAGCTTGTATGTACGCAATACTTTTTTCACCGTTTGTGTACACCTCGACAGGTGTTCATTTCTAGTTAGCGGTCAATGCAAAAGTTTGAACTGAAGCCTCCCCCCGGGGGAGGGGGGGGGGGGGGGGGGGGGGGGGGGGGGGGGGGCCCCCCCCCCTTTGGGGGGGGAGGAAAAAAAGGGGGGGGGGGGCGCCCCCCCCGGGGGGCCCGGGGGGGGGGGGGGGACCCCCCGCCCCGGGGGGCGGGGGGGGGGGGTCCCCCCCCCCCCCCCCCAACAGGGGGCCCCCCGTAAAACTGGCCGCCGCGGGGCGGGGGCCCGGGGGGCCCCCCCCCCCCCCCGGGATGGGGGGTTTTGGGGGTTGGTTGGGGGGGGGGAACCGGGGGGCCACGCCCGTCCCCGGGCTGGGGGCCGGGGGCGGGGCCCCCCCCGGGGCCCGGGGGGGGGGGGGGGAGGGAGGGGGGGGTTGCGGGGGGCGGCCCCGCCCGGGGGCGGCCCCGGGGGGGGCCAGGGGGGGGGGCGGCCCCCGGGGGGGGGCCCGGGGGGTGGTTCCGGGGCCCTTCCCGGGGGGGGGCGCCCCGGGGGGGGGGGGGGGGGGGGGGTTTTGGGCGGGGGGGGCGGGCCGGCCCCCCGGGGGGGGGTTTGGGGGGGGGGGGGGGCCGGCTTCCCCTGTCCCTTTTGGCCCCCTTCAAAAAGGGCCCGGGGGGAGCCGGGCGCCGGCGCGGCCCGCCCGGCCCCCCCCCCTTCCCCCCGTTTTTTTCCCGTGTTCCCCCCCCCCCCCGGCCGGGGCCGGGGGGGTCGGGGGGGGGGGGGCGGGGGGGGCGCCCGCCGGGCCCCCCCCGCCCCCCCCGGGGGCCCCCCCTTCCCCCGGCCCCCCGGCCCCGGCCCCGGGGGGCCGGCCCCCCCCCCCCCCCCCCCCCCCCCGGCCCCCCCGCCCCCCCCCCCCCCCCCCCGGCCCCCCCGGGGTTTCCCCCCCCCCCCCCCCCCCCCCCCCCCGGACCCCGGGGGGGCCGGGGGGGGCAAAGAGGCCTCAGGACCCCGGCTTTCCCCCCCCCTTTTTTTGCCGCCCCCCCCTTTTCTTGGCCCCGCCCCCCCTCGGGGGGGGCGGGCCCCCCTGGCGGCGTTTTTCCCTTTCCCCCCGGCCCCTTTCTGGGGGCCCCCCCGGGGGTCCCCGTTTGCCCCCCCCCGGGGCCCCCCGGGGGGCCCTGGTCCGCGGGTTTTCGGGGCGGTCCCCGGGGCCTTTTCCCTCCCCTTTACTCCCCCCCCGGGGCGGCCGGGGGGGGCCCCCGGGGGCCCCCCCCCGGGGGGGGGGGGTCCGGGGGGGGGGGGTGGGGGGTGGGGGGGGGGGGGGGGGGGCGGGCCCCCCCCTTTTGTTCCCCCCCCCCCCGGTTTCCGGGGGGGGGGCCCGGGGGCGGGGCGGGGGGCGGGGGGGGCCCCGGCCCCCCCCTTTTTTTTCGCCCAACCCCCCGGACCCCCGCCCCCCCCCCGGCCCCCCGCCCCCCCGGATTTTGGTCGGGGGCGGGGTGCGGGGGTTCCACCGGGCCGCCCCCCCCCCCCCCCCCCCCCCCCCCCTCCAATTTTCCCCTTTGGTCCCCCCACAGCCCCCCCGGTTCCGCCCGCGGGAGGCCCCCGCCCCCCCGCCCCCCCCCCCCCCCCCCCCCCCTTCCCCCGCCTTTTAGGGGGCCCGCCGGGGGGGGGGCGGGGGGGGGTCTTTTTTTTCCCCGGCGTGCCGGGGGCCCCGGGCCCCCCCCTTGTGGGGGGCGGGGGGGGGGGGGGGTTTGGTTGGGGTTTCCCCTCCCTTTTTTCCTTTTCTTTTTTTTTTTTTTTAAAAAAAATTTTTTTCAATCAACAAATTTACACCAAACAACATTTTTTTTTTTTTTTTGTTTTTTGTTTTTTTGTATTTGCCCCACACCGCGGGGGGGAGGGCCCCCGCTTTCCCCCTTTATTGGGGGGGGCCCCCCCGGGGGCGGCCGTGGGGGGAAAAAAAAAAAGGGGGGGGGGGGGTGCCGCGGTTTCCGGGCGGGGGGGGCCCCCCGGCCCGGGGGGGGGGGGGGGGGGGGAGGCAGGGGGGGGGGGGGGGGGGGTCCGGGGGGGCTCCCGGGGGGGCGCCCCCTCCCGGGGGCCTTGCCCCCGGGGGGGGGCGGGGCCCCGCCGCCCCCCGCCCCCCCGGGGTCCCGCCGGCGGCCGGGGTTTTGGTGTTTGTTTTCGGGGTTTTTTTTTCGTTTCCGGGGCCGCCGGCCGGCGGGTTTTCCCGGCCTTTTTTCTCGGGGTGCCGGGGGGGGGGGGGGGGGAAGTCCGCACCCCCCGGGCCCGGGGCCGGGGGCCCTTTCCCGGGGGGGGGGGGGGGGAAAAAAGGGGGGGGGACAACGGGAGGGGCCGGGCGTTTTTGTTTTTTTTTTCCTTCCCTTCCCGGGGCGGGCGGGGGGGGGGGGGGGGGGGTTTGGGGGGGGGGGGGGGGGGGGGCGAAGGGGGGGAGCCGGAAAGGGTAAGGTTTTTTTTTTTTTGGTGGGGGTTTCCGGTCCCTCCGGGCCCCGCAGGACTGTTTGTGTTTCTGTTGGGGTGTTTGGGGGGGGGCCCGTTTTTTGGGGGGCCCCCGGGGTTTTGGGGGCGCCCTTTTTGTTTTCCCGGGGGGTGGGGGGTTTGGGGCCCGGGCCCCCCGGGGGGGGCGGGGGGCCCCCCCTCCCGGGGCCCCCCCCCCCCGGTTTTCCCCCCGGGCCCCCCCCCCCGGGGACCCCCAAAGAACACCAAAAACGGGCTCAAAGGCCCCGGGGCGGGGGGCCGGGTACCGTCCCCTTGGGGGGGGGGGGGGGGGCGCCCCCCCTTCCCCCGGGGGGGGGGGCGCCGCCTCCCCCCGGGGGGGGGGGCGGGGGGTTTGTCCGGGCCGGGGGGCCGTGGTTTTCCGGGGGGGCCTGGGGGGGGGGGGGGCCCCCCGGGGGGCCGGCCCGGGGGGGGGGGGGGGGCGCCGCCCCCCCGGCTCCCCCCCCCCCGGCCCCCCCCCTCCCCCTCCCCCGCCGTCCTTCTTCGGTTTCACCCCCCCCTTTGGTATTTTTGGGTGTTTTTTGGTTTCGCGGGGGCGGGGGGGGCCGGGGGGGAGCCCCGGGGGGGGGGGGGGGTTCCCGGGGGGGGGGGGGCCGGCCGGGGGGAGGTTGGGGGGGGGGGGGGGCCCGGGGGGGGGGGTTTGGGGGGGGGGGGGGGGTTTGGGGGGGGGGGGGGGGGGGGGGGGGGGGGGGGGTTTTTTTTGGACGGCGCGGAGGGTCTTTGCTTTCTTGGCGGCGCAAGTCCTCGCGCGACATCACCGGCGGGGGGGCCGCCCAAATTTCCCCCCCCCCCGCCGCCCCCCCCCCCCCCGCGGAAAAAAAACACCCCCCCCACACCCCCCCCCCCCCGGGGAGACCCCCCCCCCGGGATTTTTCAGCCGCCGGGCGGGGGCCGGGGCCGGGGCCCGGGCCCCCCCCCCCCCAAAACCGGCCCCCGGGGGCGGGCGACCCCCAACGCACCCCCCCCCCCCCGACGCCACGCCCGCCACGGCGGAATTATTTGTTGCCTCGGCGGGGGCCCGGCGCCCCGCCCTCGGGCGGGCCGGCCCGCGGGGAGCGCCCGGCCCGCCCTGTCCCAAGGTGAGCACATTGTTGAGCTGCCGACCTGCCGCACACTGTTGGAATGGAAGAATGTGGCCGTGAGCTGCATATTACGAACCGCGCTCCGGACTCACATCCGCAAGGGTGACCGTGACGGTTGGCCTCTCTTAACCCTTTAAAGAGTTCAGGTCAGTCCGGTACGGCTTGCGGGGGCATTCCTGAAAGAGATTGCGGCGTCCGGCTTTGCCTGATATTTCCAACCCAGAACACGCGACCAAATCATTGCCACGCTCAAGGACCAGAGAGTCCATCGAATGGTGGGCTGGTACTTACTCAGCAGGAGGGCGGGTGTTGAACGTTGCAGGTCAAGCTCCCGTTCAAAGAGGAACCCGGGGGAGGGGGCCGGGAGGGGGAAACCGCGAAAGGGGGGGGGGACCCCCCCCCCGGAGGGGAAAAAAAAAAAAAAAAGGCCGACGAGGGTTGGGCGGGCTTCGCGACGTCGCCTTGCCGTGCGCGTGTTTTCTCAGGTCTCAGAGGCCGTACTAGTGAGATCAAGACCCCGCCACAAAGCTGCTTGGCACAGTAAGGGCACTTATGCCTTCGGGTGAGCTATCCGGCGCCGTAATGCAGGCACTGGCTACAGGCACTTTCGAAGAATCTTGCAGTGCCGGCCGCCCAAGCTCGCGCCTTCGCGCCCAAATGCGTAGTTATCTGGCGGTGCCGAATTGGCCGATGTTAAGCGAGGAGCTGAGCTGTTTCGCTCAAGGACTGGGTTGCCCCCCGGCCCGGCCCGTTCCCTCGCCGGGACGCCGCGAGGCCGCTCCGTTAGCGTCTAGCTGGCTTTTCGTCTGCTTCTCCAACTCCACCCGATCTCGCGCATCTGGAGCAGGTTGAACTGATCTTCAACCATGTACAGCCAAGACTCGTTCGGTGTTCTCGGTCAGCTTGCCTTATTGCGTTACAAGAGCCCAACGTTTATTGTCGCGCACCAGCAGTTGCCCAACTGTGTGACCTGGCGGGGCAGGGTGAGGGCCGGTTGCCCTTTGAGCGTCGTTAGCGCTACGCGACTCCACTACGGGAAGCATAGCACGCGGCGCTCAGTGGTGAACGCGTTCCCATATTTACCCCGAACATTGCGTCGGGGACTTTTTCTACAGCGTCTGTAGCCATCAGATGAACTACCCATACATTTCCGTTTACCGTTTTGCACTTAGCTCAATCGCGCTGTTCGCAATCTCCGGCGTTGCGATGGGCCAATGCCTCAGCCTATCGGAAGTACCCACACGAATTCGCGAAGCTCGACTCGTCGCGCTGGGCGAAACGCATGGCACGATGGAGGCGCCGGCATTTGCCGCAAGACTGCTCTGCGCTCTCGCGAATGCAAAGAAACCGACCTTGCTTGGCCTCGAAATCCCTGGATCTGAGCAGCCAACGATCGATGCATTCGTCAGCGGCGGCTCTGAGGTCGAATTCCTTGCCTCGATGAGAACCAGCAGGTTCTGGAACAGGGAATTTCAAGATGGCCGCTCAAGCAAGGCGATGGTGACTCTCATTGAGTTCGCGCGCGCGCTTCGCATGAGAGGACGGCAAGTACGTGTGCTGGCGATCGACGCGATGCCCAGTCAAGTTACGCCAGGTATCACTCGCGACAAGATCATGGCCCTAAACCTGGAAAGCGCGTTACACGCCGAACCTGACGCAACCATAATGTTGCTTGTAGGAAACATGCACAATAGAAAGGCCGAGGGCGCACCGTTTGACGCCTCCTTTCGATCGGCCGTCAACTTGATGAGCGAAGTAAAAATCATTTCTCTACTTATGCAACACGCGGGGGGCTCCGCGTGGTTCTGCGCAAACGATACAGAGGGAAAGTCCAGCTGCGGTGTCAAGCGCGGAATGTTCCCCATGAATGACCGTTCTTCGCCGAAGCTGGTAGAACTTGATCGGCGGTTGTTGCCCGATTACGACGGCTACTTTTTTGTCGGCGCAATCAACGCATCTCCCCCGGCAGTAGAGCGGCTATCTTCCGAAATGAGGGCTAATATCAATCAAGTTTGCTCCCTTCAGTCTCGTTAGGCCGCCATGAAACGCCTCGTCGAAATTCGGTCCTACATTCTAAAGCCCGGAAGTGGCCCAAAGTTCCACGACCTGGTTTCCAACCAGAGCGTCCCCCTTCTCAAAGAGTGGGGCATGGAAGTAGTCGCTTTCGGGCAATCTCTTCACGACCCGGATGCGTACTTTCTGATTCGGGCTTACAGCGACCTCGATGACCTCAAGCAATCACAGGCTGCCTTCTACTCGACAGACGCATGGAGAAACGGCCCTCGCGAGGCCATCATTGAATTGATTCAAACCGACGCCAATACTGTCCTATGGCTTACCATTGGGGCCATTGATGCTATTCGCCAATCACGGTTGTAGTCTTGGTCCGGCACTGAGGTCGAAAGTCTATAGCTGGCGCGACGCTTGGAGCAAAAATGGCCCGAAAGGCTCGCCGGTGCTGGTATTTCCGGTTCTACTCCAGGTACCGCACCGTCACCGCCGGTGTCCCGCCCGTGAGCTCCACATGCAGCGCCGAATACTCCGGCACCTCAACCCAGGTCGACGTGTCTTTGGTCAGTGGTTCGGAGGCGACGATGATGGAATCCGCGTTCGCTGCGCCGCCCGTCATGCGCCACTCCCCTTCGTTCATGCCGTAGTCGCGGCCGAGCGTGTACCAGAGTGACAGGAAATTGATGTTGGCTTCTTGCACGCGCGCGGGTCATTGGTGGCGTAGCAGCCGAAGTCGAAACAGTAACGCACGGCGGCAAGCTGGTGACCGTCAGTCATGAACAGGTTGACCGACGAGGACACCGCGATACCGAGTTGGGCGCGGACAGCGCGAATCAACTTCAGCGCGGTTTCAATGGCGGTCAGCAGCTCATCACGTGTCGCGCGGCGATTCGGATCCGGCAGCGCAGAGACGATGAGCGCGTAGATCCATTCGCTGTCGGTGGTGCCGCGAATATGCGGCAGGTATTTCGGATTGACGTGTTTCGCCAGCAGCGGCTTCATCTCGGACATGCGCGCCAGATCGCCGTTGTGCGCCATCGCCAGCAGCACGCCGGGGAACTGGAACGGGTGCACGTTTTGCAGCGAGATATCGACGACGGTGCTGTAGGCCACGCCGCGCACGTGCCCGAGCACACAGGTGGCGCGCACTTTTTCGGCGAGGTTCTTCAGATTGCGATCGAATACCGGCAGCGACGACGAGCCGTAGGTAAAAGGGGCGTCCGGCGCGTGCGAATGCGGGTCCCATGCGCGCAGGCCGAAGCCGGCGAGGTTCAGCAGGTGCAGCATCTTCGGCATGTAGCTTTGCTTTACCAGCGCGGAATCGGGCTGATACAGCAGGTTGTCCAGCAGGACGGGCTGGCCCAGATAGAGCAGTGCGCGGCACATGGTCAGGGGCAGATTGTGACGGGCCAATTCTTGCGCCCGTGTAAACTCTTCGCTAAATGTATTGCGCTATCTTGCCATGAACGCCACCGACACTCTCGACGCTTTTTGCGCCACTGCGATTTGTCGCGGGCTGGACGAGGCCGCCGCGGCGCAATTGCTGGCGGTGGCCGAGCCTGTTTCGTTCACATCAGGCAGCCGGTTGGTGCAACAGGGCGAAGAATCGCGCGGCGCCTATGTGCTGCGGATGGGAAAAGTCGAAGCACGCGTGTCGCTGCCGGGCGGCGGCGCGAAGACGGTGGCGGTGCTGGGCGCAGGCGAGATGTTCGGCGAAATGGCGCTGCTGGAACACGGCCACTGCAGCGCCAATGTCATGGCCGTGAGCGATGTCGATGGCTGGTTCATCGAGCGCGAGGCGTTTCGCGCGCTGACCGCCGGACGAAATCCTGTCGCGCTGGCGATCCAGCGCACCATCACGTCCGGGCTGGTTGCGCGCCTGGGCGCGCTCAATGGCGAATTGCTCAGTTGCCCCGCGCCGGAGGACAAGCCCGTGACGATGGCGCTGCCTGCTGGCGATCCGCTTGCCGACGTGCCTCGCCTGCGGCGTGCGTCGTTTGACCACCGCAGTTTTCTACCGGCGCTGCCGTTTTTCGACGGCTTTTCGCTTGACGAAATCGATATTGCCGCCGCAGCGGCAAACGTATTGGAAGTCGCGCGGGGACAATGGCTGTTCGTTGCCGGACAACCTGCGAATGCCTGCTATCTGGTGGTGCGCGGCGCGGTCGAAGTCAATGCGCGCCTCGATGGCCACGAGCGGCGCATGGCCTTGCTCGGCCCGGGAATGCTGGTCGGTTACATGAGTGTGCTGGCGGGCAAGCCGCATGGCGCCAACGCCCGTGCCCGCGAGAACGTCCTGTTGCTGGAATTTCCCGCCGCCGGTTTCATGGCGTTCTACAACGGCACATCCGGTGCGGCGGTAAAAATACAGCACGCCATTCATCGGAATTTGCTGCAATCGCTGGCGCGCAGCAATTCGCAGTTGTCGCGACTGGTGACGCAGGCGCGATTGAGCGAGGCGCTGACTTCACGCGTGACTCAGGCGGGAATTTAGGCGGCGATGGCGGGTGTCACGGAACCACTGATTGAAATGCGGAGGAATCCATGAAATGGCGAGTGTTTCTTACCTGCTTTTGCCTGGCGGGCGTCTTGACTGCCGGGACGGCTTTTGCCGATCAACTTCCCGAACCGCTGGTTTTCCAGCTACAGCGGCTGGCGAAGCTGTATGGCGCGTGGGATGAAATTGAAGAAGTGGATGGCCGAATGATCCAGCCGGTCATGCGTGGACCCGGTGATGAAATCGCGCTGGCCGTTTTCGGCGTACAGCGCTATGGCGCCAGCCGTCGCACCATGCAGTACTTTGCGGTTTTCGTGCCGGAAAACAAGACCCCGTATCCCCAGCACTATCGGCTTGTTGATGTTGTCCGGGTGGGTGCGCCTGGGGTACGTGCCATTGAGCGCCTGGAGGCGAAGGTCACGCACAACCAGAAGTCGGGTGAGACCAGCATTTCGATTCCGGCGCTGGAAAATGTGAAGGGTGATGCGGCGAATGCACCGAGCGGGAAGGTTGCTATCCAACTGGTGCTGAAGAATGGGCGGCTGAACGAGTTAGGCAAGCGCTGATTCGTCGTTCCCGTGGCGACGCGAATCCAGGTTATTGCAAAGGGTTGCCTGCGGCATTTGATTGCGGGTGGTTGCCGGGGGTAGCCCGGCGGCTACTCACTTTTCTTGCTTCGCCAAGAAAAGTAAGCAAAAGAAGGCGACCCGAGGTTCGTCCCCCGCAACGCAGCCCGGTTGCAGGCGCGCAACACCCTGCCTCACCTCGGAACGACAGGCCGCTGCGGAACTCGGGCTCGTGGATGAATCAAGCAAGAGATTTCGTTTGTGCTCGCCCTCAAACAGTCCTCGCGGACTGCTCCTGTCGTTTCTGCGTTACTCGGCGACTCTCATCGGGACCCGGGTAGTCCACTACCGCTGTCACCCCGGATTTAGTCCGGGGGTGAAGCGGGGAATTCGCAGAGCCCGCTCTACGCCCGCTGAACGCCAAGCCAATGCAGTGGCTTGGCCTAAGTTGAAGTTGCTGGCAACCCCGCCTCATGCGCCATCTGATCCGCATGATATGAAGACCTCACCATTGGCCCGCACGCCGCATGCTTGAACCCCATCTTCCCGGCCTCCCGCGCGAACATATCAAACTCATCCGGCGTCACATAGCGCAACACCGGCAGATGATGCCCGGACGGCTGCAGATACTGTCCGATGGTCAGCATTTCCACATCATGCGCGCGTAAATCTTTCATCACTTCCAGAATTTCTTCGTTAGTCTCGCCGAGCCCCACCATCAGCCCGCTCTTGGTCGGTGTGCCGGGATGTTCGGCTTTGAAATCTTTCAGCAGCTTCAGGGAATGCGCGTAATCTGAACCCGGGCGCGCCTGCTTGTACAGCCGCGGCACGGTTTCGAGATTGTGATTCATCACGTCCGGCGGGGCGGCACGCAGGATGCCGAGCGCGCGGTCTAGGCGGCCGCGAAAATCAGGCGTAAGGATTTCGATTTGGGTGTGTGGCGACAGCGCGCGAGTCTCGCGAATGCAGTTGACGAAGTGCTCGGCGCCGCCGTCGCGCAGGTCGTCGCGATCGACGCTGGTGATGACCACATATTTCAATTTCATCTTCGCAATCGTCTCCGCCAGGTGACGCGGCTCGTCCGGATCCAGCGGCAACGGTCGGCCGTGACCGACATCGCAGAACGGGCAGCGGCGCGTGCAGAGATCGCCCATGATCATGAAGGTCGCGGTTCCCTTGCCGAAGCATTCGCCGATATTGGGGCACGAGGCTTCCTCGCAGACGGTGTGCAGCTTGGCGTCGCGCAGGATCTGCTTGATCTCGTAGAAACTCGTCGAAGCCGAACCTGCCTTGACGCGAATCCAGTCGGGCTTTTTCAGGCGTTCAGCCGCATTTTGCACGACGACCTTGATGGGAATGCGTGCAGTTTTGGATTCGGATTTCTGTTTGACGCCGGCTTCGGCCATGATGATTCCCGTTGTTTGTCAGCGCAGGCGAATGAGCGCCTCGCGTAATCGCGATGATCGTTCGCTTTGCTCAGTTTGCCAGCTCGTAAAGATTGGCTTTCAGACGTGACACCAGTTTTTCGCCGATCACATTCATTTTATCGGTCACCCCGAAGTTCCGTACCTGCGTCACCGCCAGGCCCTCGTAGCCACAGGGGTTGATACGCGAGAACGGCTCCAGGTCCATATCGATATTCAATGACAGGCCGTGGTAAGTCGCGTGATTGGCGACACGCAAACCAATCGCGGCAATCTTGGCGTCGGCGTCGTTCAGGTTGACGTAGACCCCTGGCATGCCGGCGAGGCGATAACTGTCGATGCCATATTCGGTGAGCAGATCGATCACTGACTGTTCAATTTTTCTTACGAGCATCTTGACGCCGTAACCGAGCTTCTTCATGTCGAGCAACAGGTACACCACCAGTTGCCCCGGGCCGTGATAGGTAACCTGGCCGCCACGGTCGATCTTGATGACGGGAATGTCGCCGGGGGCCAGCACATGCTCGTACTTGCCGGCGAGGCCGAGGGTGAAGACGGGCGGATGTTCGAGCAACCAGAATTCATCGGGCGTGGCGGCGGAGCGCGATTTATTGGCGGCCTGCATGGCGCGCCAGGTGGGTTCGTAGGGGACGACGCCCAAGTGTTTGATAAGAGGTAAGTTGTGCATGTCTACTTAAGCCTTCACGGCAAATTTCCTATAGCGCCATCAACACCAGCGGGTGCGAAGTCAGTCCCCGATAAATATCGTCCAGCTGCGCTTTGGATGTGGCGTTGATTGTCGCGGTCACGGACAGAAAATTTCCGTTCTTCGAGGGCCGCATTTCGAGCGTCTTGGCATCGAAGTCCGGCGCGTGCTTGAGGACGATTTCCAGCACCGCCTGGGCAAATCCATCCTCGCGCCGGCCCATCGCCTTGATCGGAAATGTCGTCGGAAACTGGAGCAGGGATTCCGTCGTTTCCAAGTCGGCATCACCAATGATTTTCGGATGATCGCTCATTTTGCATCTTCTCTTTATTCGGCCGCCTTATTCGGCAGCCTTTAACGAAGGCGCCGCGGGGAGGTTACGCTTGTACTCATCAAAGAGTTTCCGCATTTGCTTGAACACAGCACCGGGTTTCCCCGCATTTTCACCGTGCCCGATGGGTTTGTCGTCGAGTTTCACGATCGGTACGACTTCCTTGGTAGAGGACATGATCCATAACTCGTCGGCTTTCTTCACCTCGCGGCGATGCACGCGGCGGATTTCCAGCGGCATGCTGTGCTTGCGCGCGAGTTCAATCATCAGTTCATAGGTGATGCCGCCCAGAATAAGGTTATCCATCGGCGGGCAAAGGATGACGCCATTCTTGACCGCGGCGATGTTGGAGGCCGAGGACTCGGTGAGATAGCCGTCGCGAAACAACACGACCTCATCCGCGCCAGCCTGGTTGCCTTCGTGTTTCAGTAATACCGCGCCGAGCAGGGCAGTCGCCTTGACCTGGCAGCGCAACCAGCGGCTGTCGTCCAGCGAGACACACGAAATACCGTTTTCGTAAATCTCGGGCTTCGGCGTTGCGAGTGGATTGGCCATCATGAACACGGTCTGCTTCAGGCCCTTGGGCGGCGGAAAATCGCGCTTGGCGACGCCGCGCGTGACTTGAATATAGACACCCACATTGCCGCCGCCATTTTGGTCCACCAGCGAGGCGATCAGCGATTCCCATTGTGCGAGTGGATAGGGGTTATCGATTTGCAGCTCATCCAAGGCTGCGTTGCAGTCGCTTCCAGGTGTTCGACCGCGCGCAGGCCGCGACTGGCGTAGAACGGGATGACTTCGTATGCGCCATCGCCAAAAATGAAGCCGCGATCCAGCGGGGAGATTTTCGCATTCTCAAAAGGCATGAATTCGCCGTTGAGATAGACGGTGGGGAGACACATTGAGGTGGTCATGGTTGGTTCTTTCTCTTGGCAGGTCAGCTCGCTTACCCCTCATCCCAACCCTTCTCCCCGGGGAGAAGGGCTTTTGGAACCCTCGGAGAGGGCAGGGTGAGGGGTCAACGAGCAATAAATAAAATCGCTACTTCCAAAGCAACCTGATCGCATCCCAGCCGCGCCCCAGAAAGCCGGCAACCGGCACATTCTCCAGCGCAACCACAGGGATTTCCGCGATCAACTTGTCATTTTGCGTCAATTTCATTACGCCCGCTTTCTGGCCGGGCGAATACGGCGCGATCAGGGGTTGGGTGGTAGTCAGCGTGGCTTTCAATCCGGTGAATTTGTCCTTGGGTAGCGTGAGCCAGATATCGCGATCGAAACCGAGCTTGATCGCGTTCTGCGTGCCTTTAAATATTTCCGGCGTGGCGATGGCATCGTTCTTTTTATACAGCCGTTGCGCATCAAAGAACTGGTAACCGTAGTTAAGCAATTTCTGGCTCTCCTGGGTGCGCGCGACATCCGACGTAGTTCCCAGTACGACCGAAATCAGGCGGCGCGATTTATCAGCATCCCCCCGCTTTGCCGTGGCGATCAGGCAATAGCCTGCCGCTTCGGTATGGCCGGTCTTCAGGCCGTCGACTGTCGGGTCGAGCCAGAGCAGGCGGTTGCGGTTCGGCTGCGTGATCTTGTTGTGGGCAAATTCACGTTCCTTGTAGTAGCCGACCTCGGCAGGAAAATCGCGTATCAGTGCGTTGGCGAGCAACGCGAGATCCTCGGCTGTCGAATAGTGATGCGGATCCGGCAGGCCCGTCGCATTCGTGAAGCTGGTGTTTTTCATGCCGAGCTTCTGCGCTTGCTTGTTCATCATTTGCGCGAACAGGTCCTCAGACCCGGCGACCGCCTCCGCCAGCGCGATGGAGGCATCGTTGCCGCTCTGTATGATCATGCCGCGAATCAGCGGCTCCACGGCCGGCGTCTGTTTTGGATCGATGAACATGCGCGACCCTTCCGCGCGCCACGCGCGCTCGGACACGGTGACGGTTTGCGTGAGCGTGAGCTTCTTGTCCTTCAGCGCCTGGAAGACGAGGTAGGCGGTCATCAGTTTGGTGAGCGAGGCAGGTTCGAAGCGGTCGGTGGCGGCTTGCTGCGCCAGAGTCTGGCCGCTGGAGGCATCAAAGAGCACGTAGGCACGTGCGGCGATTTGTGGTGCCGGGACGTCGGTAAGCGAGACGGTTATTTGCGCGGCGGCTGGGGAAGGAGCGAGCATTAGAACGAGAGCGGGCGCGACACATGCGGCCGTGAAAAAGAGGGCGGCGAAGTTCCTTGCAGATTTCATTGTGATCCTGATGTTGAGGGGCTATGGTTTTTGAATGACGGGTGAAAAATCGTGGGATTGCCTGACCTGTGCCGCGATCGCGTCGGCTTCCTCGCGCGACTTGTAGGGGCCCATGCGAACGCGGAACAGGTTGTCTTTCTGGACAACCTGAATGGGCTCGCGGTTCCATTCGAGTTCGCGGCTCATGCGCGCGCGAAAGATTTCGGCATTTTCCGGCGAACTGAACGCCGCGAGTTGCAGGTAAAGGTCACCTGCCTCCGGAACAATGGCAGGTGTGGTGATGGTTGGGGACGGCGATGGTGTCACGGGCGGCAGCGATGTTGGCGAAAGCGGTAGCGACGGCAATGGTATGGACGCGGCGGCGACTCGGGTATCGCCCGGGAACACCCGTTCCACGGTGACGAATCCGCTGCCCTTGCGGGCGATGTCGAGCTTGGCCGCAGCGGTATAGGACAAGTCAATGACCCGATCAGAATGAAACGGGCCGCGATCGTTTACGCGCAATATCACCGATTTCATGTTGGCGGGATTCGTTACACGCACGTACGACGGTAACGGCAACGTCGGGTGCGCCGCCGTCATCGCATACATGTCATAGGTCTCGCCGATGGACGTCATGCTGCCGTGGAATTTTCGACCGTACCAGGATGCCACACCCTGCTGTCGAAACGGCTCGCTCGACACATTGGGCACGTAAGTCTTTCCGAAGACCGTGTAGGGCCGGTTTGCGCCGCGATGCAGGGGTTCCATTTTCGGCGTGGCGTCGGCGATGGCGTCGAGGTTCAGCGGCGCGTTGTCGCCGGGGCCATCGTCGAGGTAGTAGGCGCCGGGTTTGCCGATGAATTGTTTTGGCGGTTCGGTTTTCTTTGGGGTGCCACCGCAGCCCGCCAACAAAAGCGCCATTACAAGCACAACAAGTATTGGGCGCCGGACCAAATCCGGGGCGACAGACTTGCTTATCTCTGTAGCCGCAATGCGAGAAGGGTCCCCATGAGAGCCGCCGAGCAGCGCAGCAAACGCGGGGGAAGTCAGCGAGGACTGTTTGAGTGGCGAGCACAATCTGAACCATTTGCGCAACGGCACATTCGAGCCACGAGTTCCGCTGCGGCCCGCGTTTGTGAGCCGCGCAGGGAACCCGAAGGGCGACGAACCTGGGGTCGCCTTCTTTTGCTTACTTTTCTTGGCGAAGCAAGAACAGTGAGTAGCCGCCGGGCTACCCCCGGCATCGATCTGGGGAAAAGTGAATGCGGAGGCCTTACGTGAAACTTGAACTCCCGTCTGCGCGGAAATGGCGGCACCAACAGAATGCCAAACTCTAGCACTGGCGAGCCTTACAGGCCGTAAACGCCCGAAACCCCCCGCCAAATGGCGATCTACGCATCGAATCGCCAGGAAAACCACCATCACGTCGACACCAACCGCTTGTGGGTCGATATCGACATCAATATCCCGAAGCCCACGAGCATCGTCAGGATCGCCGTCCCGCCATAACTGATTAACGGCAACGGTACACCCACCACCGGCAAGATGCCTGTGACCATGCCGATGTTGACAAAGGCATACATGAAAAATGTCAACGTAATCGCGCCCGCCAGCAATCGGGAGAATGTGGTCGGCGCGTTGATCGCAATCATCAACCCGCGCCCGATCACGATGAGATAAAGCGTTAACAGCAGCAAGTTGCCCAGCAATCCAAACTCCTCGCCGAATACCGCGAGAATGAAATCGGTGGAGCGCTCGGGAATGAAATCGAGTTGCGCCTGGCTGCCGTTCAGCCAGCCTTTGCCGAGCACGCCGCCTGAGCCGATGGCGATGGTCGATTGGATGATGTGATAGCCGGCACCCAGCGGATCTTCCGTCGGATCCAGTAGCGTGAAAATACGCTGTCGCTGGTAGTCATGCATCATGTTCCACGCAAACGGCAGCGCGGCAGCAACGGCAACACCGGCGCCGACGATGATCTTCCAGGATAGTCCGGCCAGAAAGATGACAAAAAATCCCGACGCGAAAATCATGATGGATGTGCCGAGATCGGGCTGGCGCATGATGAGCCCGGTTGGCAGCATCAGCATCAGTCCGGCAACGGCGTAGTCGGTGAGAGCGAGCCCCTCTTCCTTGCGGTGAAAATACCAGGCCAGCAGCAGCGGCACGCCGATCTTCATGATCTCGGACGGCTGGATGATGACGCCGATGTGCAGCCAGCGGCGCGCGCCATTGCGGATCTCGCCGAACAGGGCAACGCTGATCAGCAGAATCATGCCGGCGATGTAAATCGGAATCGCGAGGCGCATCAGGGTTTGCGGCGGAATATTCGCGACGATCCACATCGCCACCAGTGCAACCGCGAAATTGCGCAGCTGACCCAGCGAGCGGTCGAAAGTTTGACCGCCACTGGCCGAAAACACCACCGTCATTGACAGTGCCGCAAGCACGATCAGCGTGACCATGAGCGGGCCGTCGAGGCGGCGGGTCAGCGCATCGAATACCCGGTTAATCAGCGTCTTTAGGCTCATCTTTTTTCAGCTTCAATTTCTTGGGATCCGGTTGCTTGCCCAGCAGGAAATAATCCAGCACTTCGCGCGCGATCGGTGCGGCGGTGGTTCCGCCAAAACCGCCGTTTTCGACCAGTATGGCCATCGCGATAACAGGTTGTTCTGCGGGCGCAAAAGCGATGTACCAGGCGTGGTCGCGCAAGCGCTCCTGCACTTTGCTTTCCCGATATTTTTCGCCCTTCAATCCAAACACCTGCGCGGTACCGGTTTTCCCGCCGCTGACGTAGCCGGCCTTGGCGAATACGCGAACGCCGGTGCCGCCCTCATCCCGGGTAACGCCAATGAGTGCATCTTTGATGATCGCCACGTTTTCAGGCTTCAGCGGCAACTTCTGCGGCGGGTCCGCGGCGACGGTACGAATGTTTCCGGCCGCCGAATCAGTAACACTCCTGACCAGGTGCGGTCGGTGGGCAACGCCGTCGTTTGCAATGGTTGCGATGGCGTGCGCCAGTTGCATGGGCGTGAAGGCGTTGTAACCCTGGCCGATGCCCGCCGAGATACTGTCACCCAGATACCACTTTCGACCGTCGGAAGCCGCACGCGCAAAACGTTTTTCTTTCCACGCACGCGACGGCAATACGCCGATGACTTCACCATCGATATCGATCGCCGTCTTCCCGCCGAATCCCAGCATTCCCATGAACGCAGCCGTCTTGTCGATATCCGTTTCGGACGCGAGCTGGTAGTAGTAGGTGTCGCAGGACACCACGATCGACTTGGCCATATCGACGACTCCATGGCCACCTTCCTTGTCGTCGCGCCAGCGATGCGCAACGCCGGGCAGAGCGAAATAGCCGGGATCGCGGATGCTCTGCGCCGGCGTGCGTTTGCCGGATTCGAGCGCGGCCAGCGCCAAAAACGGCTTGATCGTGGAGCCCGGCGGATAGGCACTGCTGAGGATGCGATTGAGCAGCGGCTTGTCGGGCGAATTATTCAGCAAATCCCAATTGACCGGATCGATGCCATCGACAAACAGGTTCGGGTCAAATCCTGGTTTGGACACCAGCGCCAATACTTCCCCATTTCGGGGATCAATGGCTACGAGGCCGCCGCGAAAATCCGCAAACGCCTGCTCGGCGACTTTCTGCAATTTGATATCAAGCGTCAGCGTCAAATTGTTGCCGGACTGTGGCGCGCTGCTGGCGAGTGAGCGAATCGGCCTGCCGCCCGCATCGATTTCCACCTGTCGCGACCCGGTAGTGCCGTGCAACTCCATTTCGTAGCTGCCCTCGATGCCCAGCTTGCCGATGTGGTCAGTACCCTTGTAATTGGCGGCAAGTCCGCTGGATTCGATTTTTTTTACTTCTGAAACATTGATGCGGCCGATATATCCGATGGCGTGCGAAGCGATTTCGCCAAAAGGGTAGTTGCGGAACAAGCGCGCCTGAATGTCGAAACCCGGAAAGCGATATCGGTTCACCGCAAAGCGGGCAATTTCCGCGTCGGTAAGGCGGGTGCGGATCGGCAGGGACTCGAAGTTCTTGCTCTCTTCCAGCAATTTCTTGAAGCGGCGGCGGTCCCGTGGCTGAATGTCGATGACTGTTGCGAGCTCGTCGAGCGCCTTGTCGAGATTGCCGACCTTCGACGGCATCACCTCAAGTGTGTAGGCGGAATAATTGGCGGCCAGCACCTCGCCATTGCGGTCGAGGATCAATCCGCGGTTCGGCGCCACCGGCAACACCGAGATACGATTGGCCTCGGCGAGGGTGTGATAGTACTCGCGCTTGATGACCTGCAGGTACATCATGCGGCCGGCCAGAATGGCGAAGGCGATGAGCGCGCAAAGCCCCGCGAACAGGGCGCGCGTGCGGAACACGGTAAGTTCCGCCTCGCGATTCTTGATGGTGGTGCCGATCATCTTGTTTCGGGATTCTGCAAGCTAACGCATCGTCGTCGTTGAGTTTGACGCGCGCCGGAATCGGGGCAAGGTCGCCACAAAATCCATCGGCAGCCACAAGACCGCGGCCAACACCGGCGAAACCGCCAGCAGCATGCCGGGAAATTCCCGTCCAAGTGAGAGATTCAACAGGACAACGATCGCCTGTGCGAATATCAGGATCGCACCGATATGCAGCGCCTGCTCAAGCAAGCTCAGCTGCAATATTCGTAAACGCAACAGCTGGGCTAGATAGATCGCCACCACATACACCAACGCATGCTGCCCCAGCAGGACGCTATCCGCTACATCCATCAGCAGTCCGAGCGAAAATCCCCAGCCTTGGCCAATGCTGCGCGGCTGGTTCACGCTCCAGTAAAGCAGCACCAGCAACACAAAGTCGGGATGCGCGCGCAGCAGCGCGCCACTCCAGGGCAGCAGATTCAAAATCAGCGCGCAGATGATCGAGCCGCCCAGCAAACGCAATGGCGCCAGTGGACGCATTGGTTCGTGGGAAATGGGCGAGAGGTCCATCATTTACCCTCACGGCCTTCGCGACGCTTGCCGGCGCTACCACGCTCGCGCGGCGGAAGCTTTTCGTCGGCCTTCACATCCGGGCGCGGGTACTCGCGCAATTCTTGCTGCGTCAGCACTTTTACAAACCGATATTGGTCGGTGCCGGCCGCCGGATTGGCGGAAATGCGTGCAAACGGAAACGCCGGATTCTTGTCCACCAGGGTCACGCGTGCAACTGAGAGTCCCGCCGGATAAGTGCCGTCGATGCCCGACGTAACGAGGGCATCACCCACCTGGATATCCGCCCCGACCGGAATGAACGGCACATCGATCGTACCTTCGCGGCCGGTACCAACAGCGATGGCGCGTACGCCATTGCGTACCACCATTACCGGCACCGCCTGGTCCTTCTCGGTCGTCAGGGTGACCTCCGAGGACAGCAAGCCGACAGCGGTCACTTGTCCCACCACGCCCTTGCCGTCGATGACGGCGAGGCCGCTCGCCAGGCCTTGCGAAATACCCTTGTCGATGATGATCTTGCGGGCAAAAGGGTTGCGGGCGTCGCGGATTATTTCAGCGACGATTCCACGGTCGCCGAAGCGTTTGTCGACCGCGGCAAGCTCGCCCAGGTAAGTCTGCTCCGCCCGAATCAGCAACGATTGCTGGCTGGCGGCAGCAAGCTCCAGCACCTCTGCCTTCAGGCGGGCGTTTTCTTCAAGCAGCCGTTTCTGATCGGAAAAATATTCGCCGGTATTTCGGGCGAAGATTCCCGGAAAACGCAGCGCTTGCTCAATGGGCGTAATCACAGCCGATACGCCGAGGCGCACCACCGAAAGGGCCTGAAAGCGATGATCGGCGACCATCACGGCAATCGCGATGAGCGAAAAAAATGTCAGGCGGGCGAGTGCGCTGGGGCCGCGGGCGAAAAAGTTTTCCTGGTATGCGGACATACTAGCGGTAGGTGTCGGGAACGTTCTTGTTCCACCGAGCTATCGGCACGCCGGCTGGGCAGCGTGTCGATTTCGCTCCGCTGCGCGCTAGGCGAACGGAGAAAGTACTCATTAAAGCTCGTTGGTGAAAACCGAACCCAGCTTGTCCATCTCTTCCAGCGCCCGGCCTGAACCGCGCACCACGCAGGTGAGCGGATCGTCGGCGACGATGACGGGCAGACCGGTCTCTTCCACCAGCAGGCGATCGAGATCGCGCAGCAACGCGCCGCCGCCGGTGAGCACCATGCCTTTTTCGGCGATATCGGCGCCGAGTTCAGGCGGCGTTTGTTCCAGAGCGGATTTCACGGCGGACACGATCGAGTTCAACGGTTCTGTCAGCGCTTCGAGGATTTCGTTCGATGAAATGGTGAACGAGCGCGGAATGCCCTCGGCCAGGTTGCGGCCCTTTACTTCCATCTCGCGCACTTCCGATCCCGGGAACGCGGAGCCGATGGTTTTCTTGATTTTCTCGGCCGTCGATTCTCCGATCAGCATGCCGTAGTTGCGGCGGATGTAATTGATGATGGCCTCGTCGAACTTGTCGCCACCCACGCGCACCGACGCGGAATAAACGATGCCGCCCAGCGAGATCACGCCGACCTCCGTGGTGCCGCCGCCGATATCAACCACCATTGAGCCAGTCGGTTCGGCGATCGGCAAGCCAGCGCCAATGGCCGCGGCCATCGGTTCTTCGATCAGGAATACTTGCGATGCACCCGCGGCCACGGCGGATTCACGAATCGCACGGCGCTCAACCTGAGTGGAACCGCAGGGCACGCAAATCACAATGCGGGGACTCGGGCGATACCACTGCGCGTCATGCACCTTCTTGATGAAGAACTTGAGCATGTGCTCGGTAGTGTGAAAGTCGGCGATCACGCCATCTTTCATCGGCCGGATGGCGGTGATGTTGCCGGGCGTGCGGCCCAACATCATTTTTGCGGCCAAGCCGACCGCCTGGATGGTTTTCTTCGAGTTCGGCCCGGCATCCTGCCGAATTGCGACGACCGACGGCTCGTCAAGAACAATGCCTTTGCCGCGCAAATAAATCAGCGTATTGGCGGTACCCAGATCGATCGCGAGATCGGTGGTGAAATATTTCGGGAAGAGCGAAAACATGTGGCCTTTCTTGTCTCCGGCACACAGGTCCTTGTGTGCCGCAATTCTCGCCCTCTCCTTCGGGAGAGGGTTGGGGTGAGGAGTTGATCCGGCCTGCCGATCAATCCGGTATTGCCGGATCAATGCATCAAGTTGCGGACCTGCCTGCAAACGCCGCCGGTGCGCCGAAATTCACGGTGACGGTTGCCAAAAATTGGGTCTGTTTTGTCCGTTTTTCCCCTAGCCAAACATGGGCAAATCGGCAAGTGGCCTATAATACCGTATCAACGCACCAAAAAGCATGCCAAAAACGTGTGTTTTGCGGGCACAAAAGAGGTGCTTCGCGGGGAAGCTGGCTTTCTTTCCGCGACCCTTTCGGTAACCCAGCCGTGCGGTTGTGAACATCGCCGACAAACCTGACTCCTGCCCCGTTTTTTCATGGAACTCCACACCGACGATTTGAAACGCCTTGCGCGTCTGGCGCGAATAGCTGTGTCAGACAACGATGTCACGCTGCTGCAATCGCAACTGAACGGTATCTTCGGCCTGATTGACGAACTGCAGGCCGTGGACACGCGGGGGATCGAGCCGCTGTCGCATCCATTGGATGTCGTACAGCCGATGGCCCAACGCCTGCGCGAGGATCGCGTGACGGAAACTGATCAGCGCAGCGCCAACCTCGCCAATGCGCCGGCGCAGGAGAATGGACTGTTCCTGGTGCCAAAGGTTCTCGAGTGAGGCGCGCATGCCATTAACGGACGCATCGCGATTGTCGCTTGCCGCGTTACGCGCGGCGCTGGATGCGAAACAAGTCTCCGCGACCGAGTTGGCGGAGCATTTTCTGGCGCGCGCCGAGCGGGCGCTGTCGCTCAATACCTTCTTGCACGTCGATCGCGGACTCACGCTGCTTCAGGCGCAGGACGCCGACGCCCGCATCGCCCGTGGTGAGGTGGGATCCCTTACCGGCATTCCCGTCGCGCACAAGGATATTTTTGTCACGCAAGGCTGGCGCTCAACGGCAGGATCGAAAATGCTCGCCGACTACGTGTCGCCGTTCGATGCCACCGTGGTCGAGAAACTTGGAACAGCGGCGCCAACCGGCGCGGGCATGGTGTGCCTGGGCAAGCTTAACTGTGATGAATTCGCCATGGGTTCGTCGAATGAAAATTCCGCATTCGGCACGGTCAGGAATCCATGGAATCCGGAGAAAATTCCAGGAGGCTCGTCGGGCGGTTCGGCCGCGGCCGTCGCCGCCGGGCTCACGCCCGCCGCAACTGGTACCGATACCGGCGGTTCATTGCGGCAACCCGCCGCGATGTGCGGCATTACCGCCATCAAACCGACCTATGGCCGGGTTTCGCGTTACGGCATGATTGCCTTTGCTTCCAGCCTGGATCAGGGCGGGCCGATGGCGCGCAGTGCGGCGGATTGCGCGCTGCTGCTCGATGCCATGGCTGGATTCGATGAACGCGATTCCACGAGTTTAAATACCCCGGAGGCCCAAACGCCAGTATTGGCGGCCTTCTCCAAGGCATGCGCCTCAAACGCCAGCGCTGGCGCGCCTCTCCAAGGGGTGCGTATTGGCGTTCCGAGGGAGTTTTTCGGCGATGGTCTCGCGACCGATGTGGCGGATCGCGTGGAAGAAGCCCTAAGGGAATTTGAAAAACTCGGCGCCACGCGCGTCGACATTTCGCTACCGCGAACCAAGTTGTCGATCCCGGCGTATTACGTTCTCGCCCCGGCGGAAGCCTCGAGCAATCTTTCCCGCTTCGACGGGATGCGCTATGGGCATCGCGCACAGGAATATCGCGACTTGAATGACATGATCGAGCGTTCGCGCGCCGAGGGTTTCGGGGCGGAAGTGAAGCGGCGTATTCTCACCGGCGCTTACGTACTGTCGCACGGCTACTACGATGCCTATTATTTGCAGGCACAACGCGTTCGCCGGCTGATTGGCCAGGATTTTCAGGATGCATTCAAGTCCTGCGATTTCATCATGGGGCCTGTCGCGCCGACGACGGCATGGAGCATCGGCGCAAAATCGAGTGACCCCGTCGCGATGTATCTGGAAGACATTTTCACGCTGGGCGTGAGTCTCGCCGGTTTGCCCGGGATGTCCGCACCCTGCGGTTTCGACCTCGGCGGCTTGCCGGTTGGTCTGCAGATCATCGGTAATTATTTCGATGAGGGCCGCATGCTGGCGATCGCGCATCAGTATCAGCAAGTCACCGACTGGCACCTCCGAATACCGGAGGCATTCAAATGAGTAACATTCCGGCGGGCTGGGAAGTCGTGATCGGCCTGGAAACGCACACGCAGCTGTCTACCGCGTCGAAAATTTTTTCCGGCTCGCGGACGCAATATGGCGCACCACCCAACACGCAAGCCAGTGTGATTGATCTCGCCCTTCCAGGCACATTGCCCGTTCTGAATAAGGGCGCGGTGGAGCGCGCAATCCGGTTCGGCCTGGCGGTGAACGCGAAGATTTCGCAGCGCTCCATTTTTGCGCGAAAGAATTACTTTTATCCCGACCTACCCAAGGGCTATCAGATCAGCCAGTACGAGTTGCCGGTGGTAGTGGGTGGCGAGGTCCGGATTGACGTGGGTGGCGTGGAAAAAATCGTTGAACTTACCCGCGCGCATCTCGAAGAAGACGCGGGCAAGTCCTTGCACGAAGGCCTGGAGACGATGGGCGTTTCCGGTATCGATTTGAATCGTGCGGGAACGCCGCTGCTGGAGATTGTCACCGAACCCTGCATGGTTTCCGCCGAGGAAGCGGTTGCCTATGCCCGTGCGTTGCACGGCATCGTTACCTGGATCGATATCTGCGATGGCAATATGCAGGAAGGCTCTTTCCGCTGCGATGCAAATGTTTCCGTGCGCAGGAAGGGCGAGGCCAAACTCGGTACGCGTTGCGAAGTCAAGAACGTCAATTCGTTCCGTTTCCTGGAAAAGGCGATCCAGTACGAAATTCATCGCCAGATCGAACTGATCGAAGACGGCGGCGCCGTGGTACAGGAAACGCGGCTTTATGATGCCGAGCGTGACGAAACGCGCTCGATGCGTTCAAAGGAAGATGCGATGGACTATCGCTATTTTCCGGATCCGGATTTGTTGCCGCTGGAGATTTCTGCGTCCTGGATTGAGGAGGTCCGCGCGGGAATGCCGGAGTTGCCGCAACAAATGCGCGACCGCCTGGTCAGTGAATTCAGCCTGTCGGCGTACGACGCAAGTTGGGTGACCTCTACGCGCGCTCACGCGAGCTACTTCGTCGCCGCGCTGGAATCGTTTGATGCCGGCCAGAAACTGGCGGCGGCCAAACAGGTCGCCAACTGGATGACGTCTGATCTGGCGGCCGCACTTAATCGCGATGACCTCGATATTGCCCAGAGTCGCATTGCGCCCAAGTCGCTGGCGAAACTGCTGAAACGCCTCGCTGATGGCACACTTTCCGGCAAGATGGCCAAAGAGGTCTTCGGCTATATGTGGGCCGGCGAAGGCGAGGCAGACGACATCATCGGCAAGCGCGGCATGAAGCAAGTGTCCGATTCCGGCGCCATCGAAAAATGGTCGACGAGGTGATCGCCGCCAATCCCAAAATCGGTTGAAGAATACAAAGCCGGCAAGGAAAAGGCGCTTAACGCGCTGTTCGGCCAGGTGATGAAAGCCAGCAACAAGACCGCGAATCCGGCGCAGGTGACCGAGATTCTCAAAAGGAAACTTTCATCCTGAGTCGCGCCGCTGCCCGTGTATCTTCGCGGCCATCCACGATTCGTCATTTCCGTCTTCGCGGAAAGGGCGGTTATTTGTTGATTTCTTTCCGTTCCAGGTTTTCCCGCATCATCGCCGCCATGGCGTGACTGTCCGGATGCGCGTCTGCCCCAAAGCGCGCAATCACGTTCTCCTGGTCCTTCCGTGGGCGGTTTTGTGAAAGCTTGAACTTCGCTTCGACGGCGGTGATAGCGATTTCAAAACCAACGATCGCATCCAGCATCTTCCACCATTGCTCTTTCTTCAATTCCGGATTCCACGGGTTCGCCGAACCCGTTTCATATTGCGCCGACAAGCGGGTGATGATCTGCCACTTGGCGCCGGCATCATCCACGCGCCGCACCGTGCCATGTACGTGCACAGCCGCATAGTTCCAGGTCGGCACGCCCGGTGCCTCATACCACGTGGGGGAAACGTAGCCGTGCGGACCATGAAAAAGTGCCGTCACGGTGTCGCCATCGGCTAGCGCGGTCGCATGCGGATTGGTCCGGGCGATATGGCCGACCAATGTGCCTTGCGGACCACGATCGCGATCGAGCAACAGCGGGGCATGGGTAATATGCACGTTTTCGCCAGCGGCAGAGATAAGGGTGGCGAATCCGTAGCGTTCGATTATCGCTGCAACGCGCTCGCCGTCCGATTCGGCAAAGTGTGCGGGGGTATACATGGCCATGGCGGTTGCCGGATGAAAAAGCGCGCCAATCCGGCGCGCTGAAAAGCTTGATGAGTCGGGATATCAGCGGCGCGTCTCGAGGCAAGCCACAATTTTTACATTGATACCGGGGCCGCCCACGTTGGGCGCGCGGCATGTATAGGAGAGACCGAGTGAGCACTCATAGATCTTGCCTTCGCAGGTGGCGATGCCTTTCGGCCGCCCCGGAATGATCGTCGATTGGCCCACAATCTGCGTGGGCAGTTCAGGTTTGACGGCGATTTCACCTTTATCGTCGAGCAGCGTTCCGGCCGGCATGCCGCCTTTGAGTTTCTTCCAGCGCGACTTCTCCGTATCGTAGCGCGCCGTGACCGCGGCCCGATCCGTATCGACCTTGGCAAGTTCACGGTCGAGATTCGCACGATCGGTCTTGGCGCGATTGAAATCCTGCGCCAATTGCGGCGGCGCCTCCTTGCTCTTGGACGCCTTGCTCTTGCCGGCCTTGTAGAACTCCATCTCGTTCTGAAGCTTGGTGAAATTCGCGTCGATATCCTCATTGCGCGAGGCGAGCGTCTTCTTGCGCGCTTCCAGCGTGGCGAGGTCCTTGTCACGTGCCATGTCAAATTCCCGCTCAGAACCGTAGGTGGCGATCAGGGCATGATCTTTCAGCCGCTGTTCAGTCAACTTCTTTTCGTGCTCCTTGCGGCGTTCCCGTTCGTCATCCTGAACCTTCAGTTGCTCGGCGGTTAGCGGTGCGTCGTATTGCTTGATCACGCTGCCCTGCTTGCTCATCTCGGTGATGGCCTTCTTGGCGCATTGGGGCGGCATGGTGTCGCCGTAGAGGGTAACACCCCTCTCGTCTACACATTTAAACAAGGCATGGGCTGGCATGGCGGCGATTGCTGCCGCCAGCGAAACAGACAAAGTAGTAAAAGTAATGAATTTCATGCGCTTTGAATTTTATGGTTAAAGGTCGGCGCCATATTTTTGGCGATACGCCTGAATTTTGGTGAGTTTATCGTTTTCGTCTCCCTGACGCATTAGAAAAGCAACGATATCGTCCAGGGTGGCGACAGCAATTACCGGTACACCGTACATTTGCGCGAACTCCTGCGCCGCGGAACGTGTGTTGCCGTCCTTGACGCCGCGCTCCTGTCGATCCAAAGCAATTAGTACGCCTACTGGCGTCGCGCCTACCGCACGAATCATTTCGACCGATTCCCGCTTGGAGGCGCCGTCGGTAATCACGTCGTCAACGATCAAAACATTGCCCTTGAGCGGGGCGCCGACGATCAATCCCCCCTCGCCATGATCCTTGGCTTCCTTGCGATTGAAGCAAAACGGCAGGTTGTGCCCCATTTCGGCAAGTGCCACCGCCATGGCCGCGGCCAGCGTGATGCCTTTGTAGGCGGGGCCGAAAATGGTGTCGATTTTGATGCCCGAGGCCAGTGCCGCCTTAGCGTAGAAACGGCCCAGCGCCGCCAATGACGCGCCATCGCTGAACAGTCCGGAATTGAAAAAATAGGGGGAAAGCCGTCCCGCCTTTGTCTTGAATTCGCCAAAACACAGCGCGTTCTGGCGGATGGCGAATTCAACGAATTGCTGGCGAAAGTCGGTCGGGGCAGTCATGGGTTCAGTGGGCTTTGCGGTAAATCCCTCATAATCGCGGTTTCGTCAGCCAAATTCAACCATGCGCATCATTACAGTCAATTGCAACGGCATCCGCTCGGCCACCTCCAAGGGCATGTTCACCTGGCTGAAGCGCCAGAAGCCCGATGTCATCTGTCTGCAGGAAATCAAGGCGATGGAAGCCGATGTGCCGGACGAGGCGCGGCCATGGAAGAAATGGCACGCTTTTTATCACTCCGCGGACAAGAAGGGCTATGCCGGCGTGGCGTTGTATTGCAAACGCGAGCCGGATCGTGTGCAGATTGGCACCGGCATCAAGTGGATCGATGCCGAGGGCCGTTACCTGCAGGCTGATTTCGGCAATCTGTCGATCATTACACTGTATCTGCCGTCGGGATCGGCGTCGGAAGCCGCACAGGCCAAGAAATTCCGCTTTCTTGAAGTCTTCATGCCTTATCTGCAGAAGCTCAAGAAGAGCGGCCGCGAGGTCATCATCGTCGGCGACTGGAATATCGCGCACAAGGAAATCGATCTCAAGAACTGGCGCGGCAACAAGAAGAACTCCGGCTTCCTGCCCGAGGAGCGCGAATGGTTGACCAAATTGTTCGACGACGTGGGGTATGTGGACGTATTCCGCCGCCTGATACCGCTGCCGGATCAATACACATGGTGGTCGAATCGCGGGGCGGCCTGGGAAAAAAACGTCGGCTGGCGCATCGATTACCACATCGCCACGCCAGGCATCGCGGCGGTAGCGGAATATGCGCGCATCTACAAGGCGGAACGCTTCAGCGATCATGCGCCGCTGTGTATCGATTACGACTACACCCTATAAAAGAAATGCCTGCATTGTGATTCTATGATTCGTATTACCAATTTAACCCTCGCCCGCGGCCCCAAGCGCCTGTTCGAGGGCGCCAACCTCACCCTGTTCCCCGGCCACAAAGTTGGCCTGATCGGGCCGAACGGCTGCGGCAAGACCAGCCTGTTTGCGTTGCTGCGCGGCCTGTTGCATCAGGACGCTGGCGAAGTCGATATGCCGTCAAAGTGGGTCATCGCCCACGTCGCGCAGGAAACGCCACAAAGCCACCGCAACGCGATCGACTATGCGCTCGACGGTGATACCGAATTGCGCGCGGTCGAAAGTGATCTGGCGAAGGCGGAACTCGAACACGAATCCGGCGAAAAGATCGCCGAACTGCATGCGCATTACGACCACATCGGCGGTTATGTATCGAAGTCGCGTGGCGCGGCGCTGCTGTCGGGCCTGGGTTTCAATGAAGAACAGCAGAATCGTCCGGTGGCGGAATTTTCCGGCGGCTGGCGCATGCGGCTCAACCTCGCGCAGGCGCTGATGTGCCGCTCCGACCTGCTGCTGCTCGATGAGCCCACCAACCACCTCGATCTCGATGCCGTGATGTGGCTGGAAGACTGGCTGGCGGCCTACACCGGCACGCTGCTGCTGATCACCCATGACCGCGATTTTCTGGATGCGGTGGTGAACAAGGTCATCCACGTCGACAACCAGAAACTGAACGAGTACACCGGCAACTATTCGGCGTTTGAAAAGACCCGCGCGCTGCAGCTCTCCGTCCAGCAGGCCCAGCACCAGAAACAGCAAAAACAGATCGCGCACTTGCAGTCGTTCGTCAATCGCTTCAAGGCCAAGGCCACCAAGGCCAAGCAAGCGCAGAGCCGCGTGAAGACGTTGGAAAAAATGGAGCTGATCGCCGCCGCGCACGTCGATTCGCCGTTCGAATTTTCATTTCGCGAGCCCGACGCCAAGCCACGCCAGTTGCTGCATCTGAAAGAAGCGACACTCGGATATGAGAATCGCGACATCCTGCAGAACGTCGAATGGCGATTGTTTTACGGTGACAAGATCGGCCTGCTCGGCCCCAATGGTGCGGGCAAATCCACGCTGGTGAAATCATTGGCGGGCACGCTGCCGCTGAAGCGTGGTGGGCGCTACGAAGGCCAGGGGCTGAAGATCGGCTACTTCGCGCAGCATCAGGTCGAGCAATTGCGGCGCGAGGAATCCTGCCTGCAGCACATGAAGCGCCTCGACCCGAATGTGCGCGAACAGGAATTCCGCAATTTCCTGGGCGGCTTCGATTTTCGTGGTGACCGGGTGATGGAGCCCATCGCGCCGTTTTCCGGAGGCGAAAAAGCGCGCCTGGCGCTGGCGCTGATCGTCTGGGAAAAACCGAATCTTCTGTTGCTCGATGAGCCGACCAATCACCTTGATATCGACATGCGCGAAGCCGTGGCGGAAGCGTTGCAGGATTTCGATGGCACGCTGGTCGTGGTCGCGCACGACCGGCATTTGCTGAAAGCCACCACCGACACCTTGTGGCTGGTGGCGGACGGCAAAGTCGCCGAATTTGATGGCGACCTCGATGATTACAAGCAATGGGCGCGCACGTACGCCATTGCGCATCAAAAGGGCAAAGGCCAGCAAACACGCGGTGTTTCAGGCGAAAAAGGCCTGGAAGGCGCACCCATGCTGGAGTTGGATGGATCGGGGCGAAAGGCGCAGAAGCGCGCGGAAGCCGAAATCCGGCGCCAAAGCTATGCCGCGAAAAAACCGCTGGAAGACAAGCGCAACAAGCTTGAAAAGGAAATGGCCACGCTAAACCGCGAGAAGGCCGACATCGAAACCTGGCTCGCGCAGGAAGACGCCTATGCCGAAGAAAACAAAACCCTGATGCTGGATTTCCTCAAGCGTCAGGGCGAAGTCGCCGATGGTATTGCCGCGCTCGAATGGCAATGGCTTGAGGTTCAGCAGAAGCTGGAAGAAGTCACCGCCTAGTTGCTGCGTCCATCAAGTCCAGCTGGTCCGAGCGCAGCCGCACCGGGACCAAGGTGATGAGGAAGAACAACGGAAGGCCCGAAGCGAAGCCGGTGAACACGCGGATCAGTATTGAGTGCGTGAAGAGTTTTTTTGACCAGCCAAGTCGTGGTGCCGGAACGGCGTAGCTGTCAGTCAAGGGTGGGCGGTGTGGAGTTGAGGAAGCCCTCGGCGTACTTGGTGTACTGGTCAGCCAGGCTACTTCGCGAAGCGATACAGCGCCAGCGTCCCCAACAAGTTCGGCAGCACCGGTTGCTCGCGATCATGGTTCATCACCAATCGGCTCAGCACCCGCAAGTGCTTCCGTGCGCAGAACGCATCGAAATCTGCCACCGTGCACATGTGCACGTTCGGCGTGTCGTACCACTGGTAGGGAAGATTGTCGGAGACCGGCATGCGGCCATTGAGAATTTGCCAGCGGTGTTTCCAATAGCCGAAATTGGGAAAGGTAACGATGGCTTCGCGGCCGACGCGCAGCATTTCGTCGATGACGGCTTCGGTGCGTTTCATCGCCTGCAGGGTCTGGGAAAGAATCACGTAGTCGAACGCGCCGTCGTCGATTTCCTTCAGGCCGGATTCGAGGTTGGACTGAATCACGTTCACGCCATTGGCCACGCATTGCAGAATGCCGGCGTCGTCATTCTCGATACCGTAGCCGATGATGTTGCGGGTCTCCTGCAGATTCACCAGCAATGAGCCGTCGCCGCAGCCGAGATCCAGCACCGAGGTGCCGGGCTGGATCCAGTTGGAGATCGCTTCAAAGTCTTTGCGGGTGATCACGTCGCGACCCTCGCCAGAAACGCCCTTACCACGCCGAGGTACTGCGGATCATCAAGCAGGAACGCATCGTGGCCGTGCGGCGCTTCAATTTCCGCGTAGGTCACGTTCTTCTTTTCGTGCAGCAGCGCCTTGACGACTTCACGCGAACGCGCCGGTGAAAATCGCCAGTCGGTGGTGAATGAGATCACCAGGAATTTCGCGCTTGCCGGCGCCAGCGCCATGGCTAGGTTGCCGCCGTAGTCACGCGCCGGGTCGAAATAATCCAGCGCCTTGGTGACGCGCAGATAGGTGTTCGCGTCGTAATACTCGGAAAATTTTTCGCCCTGGTAGCGCAGGTAGGACTCGATCTGAAACTCCGGTTCAAAGGAAAACTTCAGCCCTTCGCGCAGGCCGCGGCCAAATTTGCTTTCCATCTGGTCGTCGGAGATATAGGTGATGTGTCCGATCATGCGCGCGACGGTGAGGCCGTTCTTGGGCTTCACATGCAGGTCGCCAAAGGCGCCGCCATGAAATTGCGGATCGGTCATGATCGCTTGGCGCGCGACTTCATTGAAGGCAATATTCTGTGCCGACAGATTGGGTGCCGCCGCAATCACCAGTGAATTCGCCACGCGATCCGGGTAGCGATACGCCCAGCACATCGCCTGCATGCCGCCCAGCGAGCCGCCCATCACCGCGGCCAATTTGCCGATACCGAGTTGTTCGATCAATCGCAAGTGCGAATCGACCCAATCCTCCACCGTGACCAGCGGAAAATCCGCGCCGTAATGGCGACCGTTGTCGGGATTGGTCGACAGCGGACCGGTGGAGCCGAAGCAAGACCCGAGATTATTCACGCCAATGACATAGAAGCGGTTGGTATCCACCGGCTTGCCCGGGCCGATCATGTTGTCCCACCAGCCGACGTTATTGGGTTCGTTCTCGTACGTGCCCGCGACATGGTGCGAGGCATTGAGCGCGTGACAGATCAGGATGGCATTGGATTTGTCGGCGTTTAACGTGCCGTAGGTTTCAAACGCCAGATCGTAGGCGCGCAAGGTCGCGCCGCTGGCCAGCGGCAGCGGCTCGGCGAAATGCGCGGACTGTGGTGTTGCGATCATGTCATGACGATCTGTGCGATCTGGATGAACAAAACAAAAAAGCCCGACAGCTTTTGCTATCGGGCTTTCTGAATTCAGATAGCCGCTTTAGCCGGATTTATTGGGGGCCGCCTTCTGGCCTCCGCGCCCGCAAGCTGATCGTCAAATCGGCGCAGTTCCAAAGTTACGCCAAGTGTGGCGTCATGTCAAATCGATAAAACTGCCAAAGACGCCATCTGGCGCGGCGTTCCGGCCGAAAACCATCGGAAAGGAGCGCCAGTGCTTGAGTTTGAAAAGTTGCAACCCATCCTACGGTCACTCACCTATCACGGACGCCGCAGCCTTTGAGCACCAACGTCACCAATTGCTCCGTAGCATGATCAAGCTCCGCCCGCGTAAGTCGTGATTTTCCAAGCACCGCACAAACCTGCGGCTGAAAATCGGCATAGGTCTGCGTCGCCGCCCAGATGGTAAAGAACAAGTGACGCGCATCGATGCGATCCATCAAACCTCTGTCCGCCCAATGTTCGATGACCCGCGATTTCTCGTCCACCAGCGCCTTGAGTTCATTGCGCAGGTAGCCGCCGATATGCGGCGCGCCGTGCAGCATTTCGTTGGCGAACACGCGCGAGGCATCGCGGTGGGTGGCAGTCAAGCGCATCTTGGCGCGAATGTAATCGCCCAGCGCCTGCGCCGGATCGGCGTCGTTCCTGATGCCGTCGGTCTGCGCCAGCCACAGGCTCAGCGTGTGGTCCAGCACCGCGCGGTAGAGCGCCGCCTTGGTGCGGAAATAGTAGTGAAGATTCGCCTTCGGCAAGTCGGCGAGTTCCGCAATGGCGGCCATGGTGGCGCCGGAAAAACCGGCGCGGGCAAACACCGCCTCAGCAGCAGCGAGAATATCCGACTCCGCTGCGTGGCGGATATGCTCCTTGCGGCGCAATGCGACGGGGCTTTCCGCCGCTGCGCGCAGCGCCTCAGCGCGTGCCAAAGATCCGGTCACCGGCGTCTCCCAGTCCCGGCACGATGTAGCCGTGGTCGTTAAGTTTTTCATCGAGCGCGGCGGTGGTGATGCGTACGTCGGGGTGGTGTTCCAGCAGATTCTTCACGCCTTCCGGCGCCGCCAGCAGGCACACGAATTTCAGACTGGTTACGCCATATTCCTTGAGGCGATTCAACGCGGCCACGGCTGAATTGCCGGTCGCGAGCATGGGGTCGACGACGATGACCATGCGATCGGCAATGTCGTCCGGCACCTTGAAGTAGTACTCCACCGGCTCCAGAGTTTCCGGCGCGCGGTACAAGCCGATATGTCCCACGCGCGCGAGCGGCAGCAGTTCCAGCATGCCGTCGAGCATGCCGTTGCCGGCGCGCATGATCGACACGATGCACTGCTTCTTGCCGCTGATGATCGGCGATTCGATCTCGGTCATCGGCGTGAAAATGCGGATATTTTCGGTGGGAAGATCGCGTGTTACTTCGTAGGCCAGCATCTGGCTGATTTCTTTCACCAGACGGCGGAATCCTGCCGTTGAGGTTTCCTCGCGGCGAAGAAACGTGAGTTTGTGTTGCATCAATGGATGCGAGATGACAGTCAGGTTCGGGAAATCGGGGTGCATCGTGTTCTCCTTTTTTGCTTCTTTTCGGCAAATCAAAAAACCGTGCCGTCGCTATTGATTTGAACCGGCGGCGCGCCACCGGCCCGCTTTTGCGCGGCGATCTTGCGGCCTGCGGCCCAAGTGCCGCCTTCGAGCACGCGCGCCAGTGGGAATTGCGATGCCGTGAGGCCGAGCACATTGCGTACCAATGGTGCAAGCCGGTCCAGTCCGGCCACCGTAAGCGCGCGCCACTCGACGATGGCGGGCTCGTCCACCGCCAATGAACGCGTCTGAAACGAGGGATCGCGCGCCTCGATGACGCCGAGATCCAGCAGCAATCCGCCATTGCGATATTCCGGCAGGCCGGTGAGGTCATCGAGACCCGTCACGGTAAGCCCCGCTTCTTCGAGCGGCTCAAGCAGCGAATAGGTGAGCCATTGCGAGAGCTTGTGGAACGGCACGCGTCCGCCCTCGGCGGTGGGATGCGGCCAGCAGTCGCCCAGCGATACACCTTCGAACATCATGCGACCGGGCCACATCGGTCCCAATGCGCGCAGTACCGTTGCGAGAATGAAACCCGCCTCGATTTTATTATGGGTCGCGTGCGATTTCAGGTAGTCGTACAGATTGCCGAGTCGTGCTGGAGAACCAAACACGGCGGGCGTGGCGGTGGCGATATCCCCGAGCCGCGCGAGCAATGCCGCGCGTCCGTCCAATCCGACCAACGGGTTGCCGGCGCTGACCTGAAACGCATGGGCAATATCGTCCGGCTGGATGCGTGACAGCGCATTCGCATCGCTGCGCAACGGCTGCGAGCCGTCGCCGGAAAGTGTGCCCGCCGTAAACAACGCGAGGCTGGCAACGCCGAGACCTTCCGAGCGGGACAGCGTCTGACCGGTTGCCGCATCGTGAAATCGCCAATCCGGACCCGGTGCCCGCATCAAGTAACACGCTCGGGATGACCAGATCAATGCGTACGCGCGCCCGTTCATCTTTCTGCTCTAGTGCATCGAGTCCGTGCACACGCCTGATTTCGCCCCATCGATCCACGCCGCCCGCTTCAAAGTGCCGCCAGCGGCTGTGATACGGAACCGACAAGTCTGGATAGCGCTCGCGAATCACTTCTGTCACGTAGGCTGCCGTCGCGGGCAGTTGCTCCGCGTGCCAGATGAAGTAAGGGGAATCACCCTTGACCACATGCGCCATGATCTGTTCGCAATGACGCCGCACGGCTTTTGCGTTCAACAAGGCCGCGGCAGGATGATCATCCGGCACATACGTATGCCAGCCCCGCGCATCACTCATGTTGGCGACCCCGCACCGCGAAGCTCATTCTTCCAGTCCGCGACCCTTCGAAACGGCGAGCTCTTCCGCATCGGGCATGTAATTGGAAAAATAACCGGCGGCTTTTTTCGCGTCCATTTCGACTTTGGCGTCTGCCGGAATCAGTTCGTCGGGGATCGGCACGCGCTCAACGACCTCGATGCCCTGCTCGACCAGCGCGCCATGCTTCATGTCACTCATCGATGCCCAACGGTCGATGCGGGTGATGCCCAGCCAGTGAAACACATCGGGCATCAACTCCTGAAAGCGCATGTCCTGCACGCCCGCGACGCACTCGGTGCGCGCGAAATAAGTCTCGGCGCGGTCGCCGCCCGCCTGGCGCTTGCGCGCGTTGTACACCAGGAACTTGGTGACTTCACCCAGCGCGCGGCCTTCCTTGCGGTTGTAGATCACCACACCGACACCGCCTCGCTGCGCCATATCGATGCAGACTTCGATACCATGGGCGAGGTAAGGGCGGCAGGTACAGATGTCGGAGCCGAATACATCCGAGCCATTGCATTCGTCATGCAGGCGGCAGGCGATTTTCGTTTCGGGCTTGCCGAGCTTGTTCACGTCGCCAAAGAAATAGAGCGTCATGCCACCGATAGGCGGCAGGAAAACCTTCAGGTCTGGTCGTGTCACCAATTCGGGAAACATGCCGGCGGTTTGTTCAAACAGCGCGCGTCGCAATGCGCTTTCCTTGACCTTGAATCGATTCGCGAGGCCGGGCAAATACCACACCGGATCGATCGCCGCCTTGGTGACTTTCACATCGCCATTGGCGGTGAGGATGTCGCCGTCAGGCTTCAGTCTGCCGGCGACCATGGAGGCCTTCAATTCCGGCATGTTGATGTGCGCCTTGGTGATCGCAATCGTCGGCCGCACGTCAGCACCCGAGGCAATTTCCGCCGCGAACGCGCTGGCGATGAGATGCCCCCACGGGTCCATCGACACGATTTTGTCGGGGTCAGCCCACTGCGGATGCGGGCCGATCGACTCGGCCGGCGCGGTGTCCGTCAGGTCGGGACGGTGATCGCGCTGTAGCGCACCCGATGCCACCGCCAGCGCACGATAGACCGCGTACGCGCCCGAGTGCGTGCCGATCGCGTTACGCTGCGTCGGATCGGTGAGGCTGGCGATGACCGGCCCGCGTTCAGTCGCCGTCGGCGCACCCCAGCGGATATCAAAAAACGAACCGGCGCGCCGTGCTTTCGGATGCGAACTGAGAACGATGTGATCGGACATGCGGCGTCTCCAATGCTGACCGGGTGGTCAGGATTGTAGCGTGATTTGCGTTTCGGCTTCGCGAGTTGGGAACGGGGCCGATTGCAAGTGACAAACGTGCGTCAAGCCAGACGAAGCGAAGAAACGCCCGGATCCCCGAACGGCATGCCCTATGCAACAGGAAGCCGCGCCGCCGCCTCACTAAACGCCGCCCGCAACGCATCGTAATCGCGCGTAACCGGAAACTGCGGAAACTCGGCAATCACATTCGCCGGCGGGCAAAAGAAAATTCCTGCGTCCGCCGCGCCGAGCATCGCGGTATCGTTGTATGAATCTCCTGCCGCGATCACGCGGAAGTTAAGCGCTCTGAACGCATTCACCGCGTGGCGTTTCTGGTCGGGCATCCGCAGGCGGTACCCGCTCACCATGCCGCTTTCGTCGATGACGAGCTTGTGACAGAACAGGGCGGGATAGCCGAGATGACGCATCAGCGGCATGGCGAATTCATAGAACGTGTCGGACAGAATCGTCACCTGAAAGCGTTCGCGCAGCCAGGCGACGAATTCAATGGCGCCAGGCAGCGGCGCCATGCCGGCGATCACTTGCTGGATATCGGGAAGCCCCAGCCCGTGTTGCTTGAGAAGCGCGATGCGAAAGCCCATGAGCTTGTCGTAGTCGGGCTCATCGCGCGTGGTACGCGACAACTCCGGGATGCCAGTTCGCCTGGAAAATTCGATCCAGATTTCAGGGACAAGTACACCTTCAAGGTCAAGGCAGGCAATGTGCACGGGGGCTCCAGTCGGCGGGTTGATCGGCCAATTCAGCGGCTGGCGGACTGTAACCGCTCCTAGCGCGTGCCGACGCGCGCCGATTGCGGCGGCGGTCGACATTTTTCGTTTCTTTATTGATGCTTCCGTATTTCACGACAGAGATCGCGTCGCCTTGCTCACCTCGCATCCCCCCAGAGAAGGGTCGTGAGGGGACGCGCTGCACTTATGGGGAGTTCTCAATAATTCCAACAGCCTGCTGGCGCGATGCAGCGCGGAGGAAATGGCGATCAGAGTCCGCCGCGCCCTTCCTTCGCATGAAATGCCTGCGCCGTATCCCAGGCGATACCCTGCAGGAATGTCGCGACATCGGCAGGAAGACCGGCTGTGTATTTCAGGCCATTTGGATTGGTCTTGTAAACCGACGCGACCACCGTGCATGCGGCAAGATAGGTTCCCATCAAGCTCGGATGGCGCTTGTCGGTAGCATAAAGATTCAGATCGGGTCGGGCGGCGATTGACTTGGCAAATGCCAGGCCTGCAGGCACCACGAGCGCATTGTTCTGTTTGCCCGCTTTGACATATTCGGCGGCGAGTTGTGCGGTCATTTCCGGCTTGTCCTGATACGCCCATGACATGAAGAGAATCGGTGCGGCGCCATGCTTGCGCGCGGTGGCGCTGTGCTTGGCGGCGTATTCGTAAAAGATCGACTGCAGCTTCGGGTGAATCGGACACTGGCTGCAATCCATCATCATCACGCCGTCAAAGGGCTTGTCAAACGTATTGAACTTGACTTCATTGTCACCGACAAAAGAGTAGCTCGCGACGCCGCCCGGCTTGAAGTGCGCCTCGACGTCATGCCAGTTGATGCCGGAACCGCTGATGGTTGCCGAACTCGCGCGCAGGCCCTTTGCGCCGCTGGCCGACAAGAGCTGTCCGACATGGCCATGCATGGAATTGTTGTAATAGAAAAAACTGTTGCCGACCCAGAGCAGGGATTTGACCTCGGTCGAGACTGTCAGGGGTGGTGTACTGACCTGGGCAGTCGTACAGGCTGAGAGTATTGCAACGCTTGCGAGTGCGAATAAAGTTGAGCGAATCTTCATGGGAGTCCTGTCTTGAGGTTGCCGTAAGAATTGTCTTGAATTGAGTTCAAACCCGAACGCCGCATCATACAGCCGTGAGATGCGCGCCGGCCGAATACTATGGCTTGTCACGCGGGTGGGGTTTTCCTGCTTGTTGCGCCTGTTTACTAAGCCTTGTGATAAATCTCCGCGCCCTTCTTTACAAACTCGACCGCCTTTACTTCCATCCCCTTCTTTAGCGCCGCTTCATCGCTCAGTCCTTCGGCTTTCGCGAAATCGCGCACGTCTTGCGAAATCTTCATCGAACAGAAATGCGGGCCGCACATCGAGCAGAAATGCGCGAGCTTGGCGCCTTCCTGCGGCAAGGTTTCATCGTGGAATTCCTTGGCTTTTTCCGGATCGAGGCCGAGATTGAATTGATCATCCCAGCGAAATTCAAAGCGGGCTTTGGAGAGTGCGTTGTCGCGGATCTGCGCGCCCGGATGACCCTTGGCGAGATCGGCGGCGTGGGCGGCGATCTTGTAGGCCATGATGCCGTCCTTCACGTCACTCTTGTCCGGCAGACCGAGGTGTTCCTTGGGTGTCACGTAGCAAAGCATTGCGGTGCCATACCAACCGATCATCGCCGCGCCGATGGCCGACGTGATGTGGTCGTAGCCGGGCGCGATATCGGTGGTCAACGGGCCGAGCGTGTAAAAGGGCGCTTCGTGGCAATATTTCAATTGCAGGTCCATATTCTCCTTGATGAGGTGCATCGGCACGTGGCCGGGACCTTCGATCATGGTCTGCACGTCGTGCTTCCACGCCACCTGCGTGAGTTCACCCAGCGTTTTCAGCTCACCGATCTGCGCCTCATCGTTTGCGTCATAGCCGGAACCGGGGCGCAATCCATCGCCCAGCGAGAACGACACGTCGTACGCTTTCATGATTTCGCAGATGTCCTCAAAGTGTGTGTAGAGGAACGATTCCTGGTGATGCGCGAGGCACCACTTGGCCATGATCGAGCCGCCGCGAGAAACGATGCCGGTCATGCGCGTTGCGGTCATCGGGATGTAGCGCAGCAGCACGCCGGCATGGATGGTGAAGTAATCCACGCCTTGCTCGGCCTGCTCGATCAACGTGTCCTTGAAGATTTCCCAGGTCAGTTCCTCCGCCTTGCCATCGACTTTCTCCAGCGCCTGGTAGATCGGCACCGTGCCAATCGGCACGGGCGAATTGCGGATGATCCACTCGCGGGTTTCGTGGATGTTCTTGCCAGTGCTCAAGTCCATCACTGTGTCGCCTCCCCAGCGGGTGGACCAGGTCATTTTTTCCACTTCCTCGTGAATGGACGAGGAGAGTGCCGAATTGCCGATATTGGCGTTGATCTTCACCAGAAAATTGCGGCCGATGATCATCGGTTCCGATTCCGGATGATTGATATTGGCGGGAATGATCGCGCGGCCACGGGCGATTTCGTCGCGGACGAATTCGGGCGTCATCAATTTTGGAATCGAGGCACCGAAAGATTCGCCGGGATGCTGTTTGGTGAGCAGCTCCGACAGTCCATCGCGCCGCTGGTTTTCGCGGATGGCGATGAATTCCATTTCCGGCGTGATGATGCCCTTGCGTGCGTAATGCATCTGCGAGACGTTCATGCCGGACTTGGCGCGTCGCGGATGGCGCTTCAGGTTGAAGCGCATGTCGGCAAGCTTCGGGTCGTGCAGGCGCGCAAGACCGTATTGTGAAGTGATGCTGGTGAGTTGTTCGGTGTCGTTGCGTTCTACGATCCACCTTTCGCGCAAAGGGGACAAGCCCGAGCGGACGTCGATCTTCACCTTCGGATCGGTATATGGACCGGACGTGTCGTAGACGAAGATTGGCGGATTCTTCTCCCCGCCCATACCGGTAGGTGTGTCGCTTTGCGAGATTTCGCGCATTGGCACGCGGATGTCGGGGCGCGAGCCTTCAACGTAGATTTTGCGCGAATTGGGCAGGGGTTGAACCGCTGCTTCGTCGACATGAGCCGTGGACTCGAGGAATTTCGCGGATGTGGAAACGGAAGTGGAAACTACAGCATTCATGTTGCGCTCCATAAACAATTGCGGAAGCGCGAAGTGATAGAAATCAAGCCTATCTGCTTCGCTTTCCTACGCCGGTATCAGCCGGTTCAGGTTCGAGGGTGTCTCTCATCCGTGTGCCAGTTGGCGACACGGAACCCCTAGCGATCCGCATACGATACGCGAACGCTCCACGGCGCGCAAACCGCGTTCATCAAGAATCATTGCCATGGCCGCATAATGACAAACGTCGCGGTTATTGGGCTGCCATATTCCTGCGAATCCCCAATCCCATCAGGGAGCAAGCAAATGAAGCATGTATTTTTCATGGGCGTTTTTGCGGTCCTCTTGTTGGGCTGTCAAAAAAGCACCACCGATGTGTATCCCGGCTACGCCGAAGGCGAATATGTCCGCCTGGCGGCGCCCTTCGCCGGCAGCCTCGCAGTGCTGAACGTCAAGCGCGGCGATCAGGTCGCGGCTAACGCACCGCTGTTCGCGTTGGAACAGGAGAACGAGCGCGCCGCACGGGACGAGGCGGCCGCGCGGCTCAAACGTGCGGAAGCGCTGATGAGCAATATCGGCACCGGCAAGCGCCCGGATGAAATCGCGGCGGTACGTGCCCAACTTGCCCAGGCCGATGCCGCGCAGAAACTTTCCGCATCTGAACTCGCGCGCACCGAGCCGCTGGTCGCGGCCAAGTTCCTGTCTCCGACAAAACTCGATGAGGCGCGGTCTGCCCTCGAACGCGACCGCGCGCGCGTCGCGGAATTGAATTCACAACTCAAAGTCGCACAGCTCGCCGGCAGGCCCGCCGAACTTGCTGCGGCTGCCGCAGAGGTAAAGGCAGCGAGCGAATTTCTGGTGCAGGCCGACTGGAAACTTTCACAAAAGTCGCAACGCGCACCGATGGCCGCCACTGTCGTGGACACGTTGTACACGCGCGGTGAATGGGTACAGGCCGGCGCGCCGGTGGTGTCACTGCTGCCGCCGGAAAATATCAAGCTGCGATTCTTCATTCCGGAAAAACTGCTCAGTACCATCAAGGTCGGGCAAGCCGTACAAGTCACCTGCGATGGCTGCGCCGCACCGGTTTCGGCGTCGGTTAGCTTTATTTCGCCGCAGGCGGAATACACCGCGCCGCTCATTTATAGCAAAGAAAATCGCGCGACATTGGTGTTTCTGGTCGAGGCGCGGCCAAAAGCTGAAGACGCGGTCAAGCTGCACCCCGGACAACCGGTTGAAGTGAAGCTGTGAACACACGGCCCGCTGTAATTGATGTGAAGGGCTTGACCAAGCGCTATGGCGACCGCGCAGTGGTGGACAATTTTTCCATCAAGGTCGAGCGCGGGCAGATTTATGGTTTTCTTGGTCCGAACGGAAGTGGCAAGACCACCACGATTCGTATGCTTTGCGGCCTTCTCACGCCGGACGCCGGTGAAGGGCAATGCCTGGGTTTTGACATTCGCCGCGACGCGCTGAAAATCAAGCGCGAGGTCGGATACATGACGCAGCGTTTCTCGCTTTACGAAGATCTGAGCATTCGCGAAAACCTCGACTTTATCGCCCGCGTATATGGGGTCAAAGATCGCAAAGGCGCAGTGGACAAAACCCTCAATCGACTTGGCCTTGCCGCGCGTAAAGATCAATTGGCCGGCGCGCTGTCTGGAGGATGGAAGCAGCGCCTGGCGCTCGCCGCCTGCCTCATGCACACGCCGAAATTGCTGCTGTTGGATGAACCCACGGCCGGCGTTGATCCGAAGGCGCGGCGCGAATTCTGGGACCAGATCCATGACCTTGCCGCCGAAGGGTTGACGGTATTGGTGTCGACGCACTACATGGACGAAGCCGAGCGTTGCCACGAACTCGCGTATATCGCATACGGAAAACTTACTCGCCAAGGGCACCGCCGCCGAAGTGGTCGCGCAGTCTGGCCTTTCCACGTGGGCGGTGACTGGAGAAGGGCTTGTATGCGCTGGCGCGGGCATTGCGGCCCCTGCCCGGAGTGGACATGGTGGTGCCCTTTGGCACCACGCTGCATGTCAGCGGCGGTGACGCGGCGACGCTGAAACAGTCGCTGGCGCCACTTCGCACGCAGGCCCGGTTTGGTGTGGACGGAAATCGCGCCAGGCTCGAAGACGTATTCATCGGCCTGATGAGTACTGCCAGGATAATTTCCAGTGAGTGGGTTCTTTTCCTGGCGACGTTTCATGGCGGTCTTGATGAAGGAGTTCGTGCAAATGAAGCGCGACCGGCTCACCTTCGCCATGATCGTTGGCGTGCCGATTCTTCAGTTGGTGTTGTTCGGGTTTGCCATTAATACCGATCCCAAGGGCCTGCCGGCTGCGCTGGTGGCCGCCGATGAGAGTCCCTTCACGCGCTCGTTGGTCGGCGGACTCGAAAACTCGCAATATTTCAAGTTTACCCATCGGGTCGCGAGCGAAGCCGAAGCGGAGGACTTGCTCAAGCGCGGCGAGGTGCAATTCGCGCTGGTCATCCCGCCCGACTTCTCGCGGAAACTGCAGCGCGGCGAACATCCGCAACTACTATTGGCGGCTGATGCCACTGATCCCTCGGCCACCGGCAATGCGCTGGCGGCGCTAACCCAGATTGTGCGCCAGTCGCTCAACCGCGAATTGACCGGACCGCTGCAATCTTTGCAGACCGCTGAGTTGCCGGTGGACCTGCGCGTTCAGCGCCGCTACAACCCGGAAGGAATCACGCGCTATAACATCGTGCCCGGCCTGATGGGAGTGATTCTCACCATGACCATGATCATGATGACTGCATTGGCCATGACGCGTGAGCGGGAGCGCGGCACCATGGAAAACCTGCTGGCCACACCGGTGCGGCCGCTTGAGGTGATGGTCGGCAAGATCGCGCCGTTCATTATTGTCGGCTACCTGCAGGTGAGCCTGATTCTGATGGCGGCCAAGTTGTTATTCGGCGTGCCGATGGTGGGTAGCCTCGTGCTGTTGAGCGTAGCCTTGGTCGTGTTCATTGCTGCCAACCTAGCGGTTGGGTTTACCTTTTCCACTGTTGCGAGAAACCAGTTGCAGGCGATGCAGATGACTTTCTTTTTCTTCCTGCCTTCGATGCTTTTGTCCGGGTTCATGTTCCCGTTTCGCGGGATGCCGGACTGGGCACAGGTAATCGGTGAGGCGTTGCCGCTGACCCATTTTTTGCGAATTGTGCGCGGGATATTATTGAAAGGTAACGGGCTAGCTGAAGTGCTGCCGGAACTATGGCCGATTGCGGTGTTCATGGCCGTAGCCGGCGCTGTGGCGCTAAAGCGCTACCGACAGACGTTGGACTAGTCCACGAGTATTGAAGGCCACTGTTCCGCTGGCGCACATCGAGAGAAACTTGACGACGCTAGCGCGCGCGAGTATCTTAATGACCAATTGGTCAGTTATGAAACTTCATGTCATCCGCTGCAAAAATACTTGAACCGCGCTGGGAGCGCCGCAAAGATGCAAGGCCGGGCGAACTCGCTGCCGCCGCACTGGATCTGTTTGTCGAGCGTGGATTTGCCGCGACCCGACTTGACGATGTGGCCCGTCGCGCAGGCGTATCCAAGGGCACGCTGTATCTCTATTTTGATAGCAAGGAAGATCTTTTCAAAGCGGTCATCCGCGAAGGTTATGTCTCACGCATTACCGAATTTGCTGAAAAAATGGAGCACTTCCAGGGAAGCAGCGCGGACCTGATACGCGAACTGGTCAATAGTTGGTGGACGCAAATAGGGGCCACAAAACTGGCGGGCATCACGAAGTTGATGATGTCGGAAGCGGGAAATTTTCCCGATTTGGCCAATTTCTATCACGACGAAGTCGTCGTACGCGGTACAGGGCTTTTCGCCGCCGCTATCCAGCGCGGTATTGCATCGGGTGAGTTTCGCAAGGTCGCGCTGGACTACGCGCCAATCGTCGCGTGTGCGCCCGTCATCATGTTGATGCTGTGGCGGAATTCCTTTGATTTGTGCGGCACGCACCAAATGGATTCCACCGCATTTCTCGACGCTCACACCGACATGTTGCTGCATGCACTGGCCGCCGAAAAAACCTAGCCCTTGCAGACCGTCACGAATGTCGGCCCAGTTTTGTTAAGATATCGCACCGAAAACAACCATCACGACAACCGGCAGGCACCTCAAATGACATCCATGGATTTCGAGAAAGCGCGTTTCAATATGGTCGAGCAGCAGATTCGCCCGTGGGAGGTGCTGGATCAGGATGTGCTCAATTTGCTCTTCACCGTCAAGCGTGAAGATTTCGTGCCAATGGCTTATCGCGCCATTGCGTTCACCGACATGGAAATCCCGCTTGGCCATGATCAGGCCATGATGCCGCCCAAAATTGAGGCGCGTCTCTTGCAGGAAGTGGCGCCGAAATCGGGTGAAACCGTGTTGGAAATCGGCACAGGCAGCGGATACCTTACCGCTTTGCTGGCCAAGTGCGCCAAACACGTCACAAGCATCGAGTATTTTGAAGATCTCAGCAAGAGTGCGGCTACCCGGCTCCATGCAGCAAATATCACCAATGTCGTGCTCAAAATCGGTGACGCCGCGCAGTCTCCGGACACGCTCCTCGACGCGCAAGCCAGATTCGATGTCATCGTCCTGACCGGCTCGGTTCCGACGGTACCTCAAGCGTATCTTCAGAGGCTGAATGTGGGTGGGCGTTTTTTCGCCGTGGTCGGTGATGCACCGGCAATGAAGGCCACGCTGATCACCAAAACCGTTGAGAACCAGTTTGCGTCAGTGGAAATATTCGAAACCGTGATACCGCCGCTGATCAACGCGGCGCAGCCATCGCGCTTCAATTTCTAGCCCGGATACCCCTACAACAAATGACCGTTCAGGAGCTGAAGACTGCGCTGACGACTGCCGATACCAATGAACGGCCCTTGTTGCTCGATGTCCGCGAGCCTTGGGAATGGCATTTGGCAAGGATCGACGGCAGCCAGCATCTGCCCATGCGCGAGATCCCGACGCGGGTCGATGATCTCGACAAGTCGCATCCCACGGTCGTAATTTGTCATCACGGGGTGCGAAGTCTGCAAGTCATCGCATTCTTGCAGCGCCAAGGCTTCGCGAACCTGCATAATCTGCACGGTGGTATCGACGCGTGGGCACGCAATATCGACCCGGCCGTGCCTGTTTACTGAAATCCGTTGCCAACTCCAAAAACGTCCAACACATTCTTGCCATTGCGAACTTTGGCGAATGAATTCCAGGGCACCCAGAAAGCCAACAATGAAAATCATACCTTCCATGACGCGCCAGGCAAAATTCCGCGTAACACTCTCCGCGGCACTCTTTGCGACCACACCACTATTTGCCGCTGATCTGATCGACGTCTACCGCGACGCGCTCTCACAGGATCCCGTCTACTCCTCTGCCCGCTATGCCTATGAATCCGGCAAAGAGGCATTGCCGCAGGCTCGCGCCGGCGTGCTGCCATCCATCAGCCTTGCGGCGGGGATGAACCGCAATCACCGCGAAACGGAAGGATTCCCCAACCTGGATTACAATGCACACAGCTACACTTTGTCGCTCTCACAGCCACTGTTTCGCATGCAGAACTGGATCGCCGTGGACCAGGCCGGATTGCAGGTCAAACAATCCGAAGCCGTGTTTGCCGATGCCAGCCAAAATTTGATCGTGCGAGCCGCGCAGGCCTATTTCGACGCCCTGCTTGCGCAGGACAACGTTTCTCTTTCCGGCGCACAGAAAACCGCGATCAGCGAGCAACTCGCGCAGGCAAAACGCAATTTCGAAGTCGGTACCGCGACCATCACCGACACCTACGAGGCGCAGGCGAAATTTGATCTGGGCGTGGCCAAGGAAATCTCCGATTTGAATGATCTGGAAATCAAAAAGCGCGCTCTTCAGCAGTTGATCGGCAAGATGCCCGCCACTTTGGCGCCATTGCGAGACAACCCCGGGTTGGCACTGCCACAACCGAACGAAATGGAGCAATGGGTCAAAGCCGCCGAAGAAGCCAGCCCCGTTATTGCCCAACTGCGTCTGGCCCATGAAATCGCCACAAAGGAAGTTTCCCGAAACAAGATGGGACATTGGCCGACGGTGGATTTGACCGGCAGCTACTCAAACGGTAATTCCCCACTCACGACCGCGACGGGTTCACTGAACTCCTTGGTTGACACCAAAACCGGCGTGATCGGGTTGACCCTCAATATTCCTCTCTATCAAGGAGGCGGCACACAGTCGAGGATTCGTCAGGCCCTGTCCAACAAGGACCGGGCTGAACAGGATCTGGAGAACACGAAGCGCGTGGTCGCACAAAACGTTCGTCAGAGCTATCTTGGCGTCACCAATGGCGTGTCGCAGGTCAAGGCACTGGAAGCCGCACTGGTGTCAAACAAATCGTCGCTTGATGCCACGGTCCTGGGCAAGGAAGTCGGCGTGCGCACCAATGTGGATGTCCTGAACGCGCAGCAGCAACTGTTCCAGGCGCAGCGCGATCTTCAGCAGGCGCGGTACAACACTATTATTTCGCAATTGCGCCTGAAGTCCGCGGCAGGCCGCCTAAAAGAAGACGATTTGGCTGAAGTAAATCGGCTGTTGGCGAAGTAGTCCCTGTCAGATCTTTGCATTCAACAATGGGGCGATCAGCCCCATTGTTTTTTCAGTCGCGCCCGCGTGTGCGCCAGCAAAAGCAAAGGCGGCCTGCGATGCCGTCTCGCAAATATCCTCGTGCAGAAGCAACTCCCTGGCCGCGCGCATGACGGCATATGCGTCGCTGGCCTGCCGCATTGCGCCCGCCTCGCTCGCCAGCCGTGCAGCGTCCGAAAAATTGAAGGTGGATGGCCCCATGATGACCGGCTTGCCTTGTGCGCAGGCCTCAATGAGATTCTGCCCGCCCAACGGCAGCAGGCTACCGCCGATGAACGCAACATCGCACAAGGCAATGTAGGCGGCCATCTCACCCATCGAGTCACCAAGCCAGACCTCGACATCGGCAGGTAGGCGGTCAACCAGACTTCGGCGCCCGGCACTGAGCTCAGCCAGCAATATCAACTTGTACACCGCATCAAATCGCTGAGGATGACGTGGCACCAGCACCAGCAGGAGATGCTTGCGCTCCACGACAGAAAAAACATTCCGGTAAGCATCGAGCAGCAACTTCTCTTCGCCTTCACGGGTGCTGGCCGCCAGCAGCACGCGCTTTTTCTCGTCAAGGCCATCGCGCCACTGGCGACCACGCGTAGCGAGCGAAGGATCGACTGGCATGTCAAATTTGATGTTGCCGGTGACAAACGGATTAGTCGCGCCAAGTGACGCCAGACGCTCGGCGTCCGCAGTTGATTGCGCCCCCACCGCGCGGAGCGACTGCAGTGCGTCGCGAATCAGTGCACGGACCGGCGCAAAGCGCGCGTACCCACGCCTGGATCTCTCGCTAAGGCGCCCGTTTACAAGGGCAGCAGGCACATTTTCGGCGTGACATGCGGCCAGCAAGTTCGGCCAGATTTCGGTTTCCATGATCATCAAGACCGAGGGCCTGAAGTGAGCAATGAATCGCCGATGCAAGCGGAAGAAATCGTAAGACAGATAAATGCACTCGACGGTATCGGCATATAGCTCGCGCGCGGTTTCGCGACCCGTGACGGTCATGCAACTGATGACTATCGGGCGACCGGGATAGGTCAATCGCAGGCGATTGATCAAGGGCTGTGCGGCACGCATTTCGCCAACTGACACCGCATGAATCCAGAGGCTGGTGCGGCGTGGCGCTTGACTATATCGCCCCCAGCGTTCGCCCATGTTTTCCCAATAACCGCGCTGCCGGAAACCACGCACAAGCAAGCGCAGAAGTATCAGGGGTATCAACAGTAGTAGCAGCAGAGAGTAGACGAGGCGCAGCATGGATTTATCTCTGCTCCGGCGAATTCAAGCAAGGCAGTAGCGCCTGCCAGACGGCGTCGACATCCGGCATCAAAGGTGCCTTTTGGCTGCCTCCGCCGAGATTGATCGCCATATCGCCGCCAAGTAATCCCGTCAGTCGCGGCTGGGTGGAAATGTAAATGCCAATCGTTGGCCGCCCCAACGCGACGGCCAAATGTGCGAGGCCTGTGTCCACTCCGATCACAATGGTGGCATGCGCCAGCATGGCGGCGGCCTCAGTCAGCGTCATGCGCGGCGGCACAATTGCGTGCGGAAGCGCTTGGGCAATTCGCTGGCCGGTTTGCCGTTCTTGGTCGTTTCCCCACGGCAACAATATGCTGAACCCGCGCGCCAGCAGGCGCGTACCAAGCTCAACCCATGCGCGGTCGGGCCACATTTTGTCGGTGCGGCTGGTGGCATGCAAGAAAACCACGTAAGGCGTCACCGGCAACCACGCGGGTGACATTGCCGGTGCGGAAAGTCCGTAATCGACCGGCTCGGAAAGCGCATAGCCGAACGCGCTGCTCGCCAGCATGCGATTGCGCGTGACTGCGTGTTGTTCCCGGGGAATACCAATGCGTTGGTCGTACAAGCGCGCCGCCATTGGCTCACGTACCGAGCTTGCCGAGTAGCCGGCGACGGGTCCGTCCGCCCAGCGGGCCACCCAGGCGCTTTTGATAAGGCCCTGCGTATCCAGAATCTGCTCGTAGCGCTGTCCGGTGAGACACGAGCGGCTGGCCAAAAAATCGCGCCATGCCGCGGCAGACCACCAATGCTTCTTGAGTGCGCGCATTGGGATCGGCAGTATGTTCTTTACTGCCGGATGCATGGCGACAATTTCCGCATAGGGTGACTCAACCGCCCAGTCAATTTCGGCATCCGGACGTGCGCGGGCCAGATCGCTGACAACCGGCAGGTTGTGGATCACGTCGCCTAATGACGAAAGCTTGACCAGCAATACACGCATCGCCCGATTGTAACGGAGCCGCTGCGGTCGATTACAATTCGTCTCAACGCGACAACCGACCTGATGGACTTTCTGACGTACTTTTTGATCTTCCGATACCGTGCCCGCACAAAAAATACCACTTTCTGTCGTTATCATCGCCAAGAACGCTGCTTCGCTGATTGGCGCGTGTCTGGAAAGCGTCGGTTTTGCCCAGGAAGTACTAGTTGTGGATTCGGGCTCAGAGGATGAGACTCGCGCGATTGCGGATGTGATGGGGGCGCGGGTAATCGAAAAAGAATGGCTGGGCTTCGGCCAGCAAAAACAGTTTGCCGTGACGCAGGCGAAGCACGACTGGGTGCTATGCCTGGACGTCGACGAACGCGTCACCCCCGAACTCGAGTCCAGTATTCGTGCCGCCCTGGTGACATCGACGGCGGCGGCACACAAGGCGTTTCGTATGCCGCGACGCAATCGTTTCCTGGGCAAGTGGCTCACGCACGGTGAAGGTTATCCTGACTGGTCGTTGCGGTTGTTTCACCGGCAGCACGCGAGCTGGAGTAACGACCCGGTGCACGAAGCGGTGATCACGACGGCCGATGTCGGCGAGTTACAAGGTGATCTTTTGCACGACTCGGCCGAAGATGTCACCACCTACCTGCAAAAACAGAACCGCTATTCATCGTTGCATGCGGAAGCGCTGTTTCAGCAGGGCGTGCGCGCCGGGTATCTAAAATTGTTCCTCAGTCCGCTGGCGCGCTTCATCAAGTTCTACTTCCTGCGCCTGGGATTCCTTGACGGCGGACCGGGATTCGCCCATGTGGCTGTGGGCTGTTTCGCGGCTTTCGCAAAGTATGCCAAGCTGATAGAGCTTCGAAACAAGGCGTCCTGAGGCGATTCAGCCTCTGGCCAGGTGCGGGGGCACTGCTAAAATGGCCGTCTGACATCAGATGCAGACATTTGTCGCGGCGTCGAAAAGTACTCGGGCATTCGGGAAACTTCATGATTATCGTTACAGGCGGTGCCGGTTTCATCGGTTCGAACTTTATTCACGCCTGGCTGGCCAACGATGCCGGGCCGGTATTGAACCTCGATAAGCTAACCTACGCGGGCAATCTGATGTCGCTGGCCGACGTGGCGGATGATCCCGGCTATCGATTTGTCCAAGGCGACATCGGTGACAGGGCGTTGTTGAATGCGCTATTGCGCGAAGTACGACCAAAAGCCATCGTCAATTTCGCCGCCGAAAGTCACGTCGACCGTTCGATCCACAGTGCCGGCGAATTCATCCAGACCAATGTGGTCTGTACGTTCAACCTGCTCGAAGAAGTTCGCGGCTATTGGGAAACGCTGCCTCAAATTGAACAAGCATCGTTCCGGTTTTTGCACGTCTCGACCGACGAAGTCTACGGTTCGCTCGGGATGGCGGACGCGGCTTTCACCGAGCAACACAAGTACGAGCCCAACAGTCCGTACTCGGCGTCAAAAGCTGCTTCTGATCATCTGGTGCGCGCTTACCACCACACCTACCACCTGCCGGTGTTGACGACGAACTGCTCGAACAATTACGGCCCATATCATTTTCCGGAAAAGCTGATTCCGCTCATTATCCTGAATGCTTTGGCGGGGAAAACGCTGCCTGTCTATGGGGATGGCAAGAACGTGCGTGACTGGCTCTACGTGACCGACCATTGCGCTGCCATTGAACAGGTATTGGCAAATGGACGCCCGGGCGAGACCTACAATGTCGGCGGGCGCAATGAACGCACCAACCTGGAGGTGGTGAACACCATTTGCACGTTGCTGGATGAATTGGCACCCCGATCCGACGGACAGCGTTACGCAACCCAAATTGCTTTCGTCGCCGACCGTCCCGGTCATGACCGGCGTTACGCCATCGATGCAAGCAAACTTGAGCGGGAACTCGGCTGGCGCGCCAAAGAGACCTTTGACAGCGGCATACGCAAGACCGTGCAATGGTATCTCGCCAATCAAGCTTGGACGCAAGCCGTGACCCGCGGCGACTACCGGCAGTGGATGCAACAACAATATGGAACGAAAGTCAGCGCATGAAGCGAAAGGGAATAATTCTCGCGGGTGGAAGCGGCACGCGTCTCTATCCGGTCACGCAGGTGGTATCCAAGCAGTTGTTGCCGATCTACGACAAGCCGATGGTCTATTACCCGCTGTCAACCTTGATGCTGGCGGGCATTCAAGACATCCTCATCATTTCCACGCCGCACGATACCCCGCATTTTCAGGAATTGCTGGGCGACGGAAAGAGGTGGGGCATGTCGCTTTCCTACGCCGTCCAGCCTTCGCCAGACGGATTGGCACAGGCGTTCCTCATCGGGAAGGAGTTCCTGGCGGATGATGACTCAGCGCTGATTCTTGGCGACAACATTTTCTACGGACACGATCTCTCGCTCTCGCTGCAACGAGCGCGCGATAAATCCAGTGGTGCGACGGTATTTGCGTATCCAGTCAATGACCCCGAACGTTACGGCGTGGCGGAATTTGACGCGGATGGCAAGGTGATTTCACTGGAAGAAAAGCCCGCGCGTCCCAAATCGCGCTATGCCGTGACGGGTCTCTATTTCTACGACAGTCAAGTCTGTGAACTGGCGGCCACATTGAAGCCATCCGCACGCGGGGAGCTTGAAATTACCGATCTGAATCGCCTGTATTTGCAGCAGGGAGCACTGACCTGCGAGGTAATGGGCCGCGGCATGGCCTGGCTGGACACCGGCACCCACGAGTCGCTGCTGGAGGCGTCGCAGTACATCGCCACTATCGAGCGCCGTCAGGGCCTCAAGGTCGCCTGCCCCGAAGAAATCGCCTATCGCCGCGGCTGGATTTCAACCGCCGATATTGAAGTCCTCGCCAAGCCAATGCTCAAGAACGGCTACGGCCAGTACCTGATGCAAATGCTCACCGAGCGCGTGTTTTAAGGGGGGCTGATGAACATTATCGATACCGCCATCGCCGACGTGAAGATCATTGAGCCCCGAGTCCATGGCGACGCGCGCGGGTTCTTTTTCGAAAGTTACAACGAACGCGCGTTTCGGGATGCCACCGGCGTGAACGTCGGCTTTGTTCAGGATAATCACTCCAAGTCGGCAAAGGGCGTACTGCGGGGATTGCATTATCAGATTCAGCAGCCACAAGGCAAATTGGTGAGGGTGGTGGGGGGCGAGGTTTTCGATGTGGCCGTCGACATGCGCCGGCTGTCGCCCACGTTTGGCAAGCATGTCTCTGTGCGTTTGTCGGCTGAAAACAAACGCATGCTCTGGGTGCCAGCAGGCTTCGCGCATGGATTTCTCGTCACGTCTGACAACGCCGAGTTTTTGTATAAAACGACCGATTACTACGCGCCGCAACACGACCGGTGTCTACTCTGGAATGACCCGGCGCTTGGTATTCAGTGGCCGCTTGATGAAGTCGGCCCGCCGCAACTCAAGCCGGCAGACCTGGGCGGCAAGCGGCTTGCCGACGCCGACGTATTTGCGTGATGACAGTCTCCGTCGGTCGGCCCCGAATCCTCATTACCGGTCGCGAGGGACAATTGGGCTGGGAACTCGCGCGTGCCTTTGCGCCACTGGGCGAGGTGTTCGCATTTGATCGAGTGGGCCTGGACCTGTCAATGCCGGATGCCATACGCGCGCGTTGCCGGGAAGTCAGTCCATCGCTGATCCTGAATGCTGGCGGCTATACTGCCGTTGACAAAGCGGAGAGCGAGCCCGAACTTGCGAGACTTATCAATGGTGATGCGCCGGGTATCCTCGCCGAAGAAGCCAACCGCCTGGGCGCGCCCTTGATTCACTATTCGACTGACTACGTTTTCGATGGTAACGCAACGATACCTTACCAAGAGGATGATGCGACCGCCCCGCAAAGTGTCTATGGACGCACCAAGTTGGCCGGCGAACAAGCCGTGACTGCGGTGGCGAAATCGCATCTGGTACTCCGTACGAGCTGGCTCTACGGCAATCGCCGGCAGAATTTTTTTTTGACCATGTTGCGTCTCGCACACGAGCGCGATGAACTTCGTGTCGTGGCCGACCAGATCGGCACGCCGACTTGGGTGCGCCCGGTGAGTGAAGCCACCGCGCAATGCGTGACCGCGACGTCAACAGCCGCACGAATCAGTATTCCCTCGGGCATTTATCATCTCACCGCAGCGGGACATACTTCCTGGCACGGCTTTGCCTCGGCCATACTTGAAAGCACATCCGATGAACCGCGACGCGCGACTCGCGCTGTCGCGATTTCGACCGCCGACTACCCAACACCCGCCAAGCGCCCTGCGTATTCGGTGCTATCACTGGCCAAGCTGCAGTTGGCGTCTGGTATCACACCAGACGATTGGCGCGTGCAGTTGGCGGGTTGTATCGCTGAGCGAAAAGACATCAAACCCTAGCACTGACGGGGTGTTGCAGCCTTTTTCGCCAATTCAAGTACGAGTCCCGACGCGCGGTTGGCGGTTGAATGCTACCTCATAAGGGGTGAGGAATCCCAGGCATTTGCGCGGTCGATGGTTGTACTTTTCTTGAAGACGCCTTAGATTTCTTGGTGTCAGATTGTCCATGCTGACGCCTTTGGGAAGATCGATGCGCAGCACGCCGATCTGGTTTTCATTGGTGCCGCGCTGGTTGGGCGAGTAGGCGGCGCAGACGAGCGCCTTGTCCCCCAGGATGTCACCGGTGGCGGTGAACTCCGCGCCCCGGTCGGTGGCGACGGTTTCGAAGGGCAGGCCGTTATTTTCAAGCCGACGCTTGATCCTGTTGACCGTTGGCACGGTTTCGCCCCCATGGAGAAGCACCAATTCCCAGTACAGACTCCTGCGCTCGACCATGTGCAGGACGCGCTTCTTATCCTTCCGCTTGCCGGACATGGTGTCAGCCTCCCAGTGGCCGGGTTCGATCCGCAGGTTGGCATCCTCGGGCCGTTCATCGATCGACCGCGCCTTGCCAGGCCATCGGCGGCGCGCGGGACGCTTCATTTGTGCCCGCGCCTTGGTGTGGTGCAGAAACTGCCGCCAGCCGTTGCGGTCCGCCGCCGCGTAGATCGCCGGAATGCTGATACGCACTTCATGTGCGATGCACCCCAGCCGGCCGCTGACCTGCTCCGGCGACCAGCCTTCCCTTAGCCGCTCCCCAACCTGCCGCCATACCTCGTCCGGCTTCCTCACGCTATTCGCCGCGCTGCGCGCAGCAGCGGCGGCACGGTTGACCTCGGCAACATGCGGGCAATATTGACCCCGACCGTCCCGACCGCGCTTGAGCTCGTCGTAAATCATTGAACGGTCACGCTTCAACTGACGCGCAATCCGCGTCGGACTCATTCCTCCCAACATCGCGCTGTGAATCAGGTATCTTTCCTCCAAGGTGAGGTGTGTGCCACTCATTTCGGTCTCCTTTCGTCTCAGAAACAAAAGGGTACCGCGGCTTCACTCCTCACCCCCTAAATTCACCAGAAAAGTGTCGGGACTCGTTGTTTAACTCGCGTTTTCACCTGGTTAGCCGCGCCAGTGCTAGGGTTTCTTCTGGATGCGAGCGGTTATCTCGATTCTGCGTAGTTGCGAAATGATCCCGACGGTATCGTTTTCTATACACAACGTAAATGGTGCCGAACTCATTTGGCGGTATCGCTGTCCCTAGGATTCGTTGCAGAATCCTCTGTTTGGATACCGCGATCGCGCACCGCCGCCAACAACGCCACTGCTATACTCTGCGTCTTGGCTTTTTGGCTTAATAATCAAAGGCATTGTTTTGCTTACACCCGTCGAAACCCTCGTTGAAAACCCGGCTGAGCATGCGGGCGCCAACACCGTTGAAAGCACGGTCCAAAAGCTCGGCGAAATTCTGATCGCCCACGGCAAACTTGACGCCGCCAATCTGGATCGGGCGCTGAAAGTGCAGGAGTCCGCAGGCAACGCTGGCGAGTCGCACGAAAAGCTGGGCTCCATCCTCACGCGAATGGGTATGAATTCTGGGCGCGATGTCGCCGAGGCGCTCGCGTTCCAGCGCGGCTGGAAGATCGTCGAATCAAGTGAGTTTCCTGAGCTGCCGATTTTGGAAGAAACGGTTTCGTCGCGCTTCCTGCAGGAAGCGCGAGCGATACCGGTGACAGAGTCCGAGAGCGAGGTGGTACTGGCGATGACCGACCCGGCCGACCAGTTCACGTTGCGCGCACTTGCCGCCGCCACGCAGAAACACATTGTCCCCAAGCTCTTGTCGTCAACCGATTTTGATGCGGTATACGAGAAGCTCTACGGCAGCGGCAAATCGTCGATGGGGCAGATCGTCGATAACATTGCCACCCGTGACGACGAGCAGGACTTTGGCGACATCGAACAACTCAAGGATCTCGCGTCGGAAGCGCCCGTCATCCGACTAGTCAACCTGATCATCAACCACGCACTGGAGCGGCGAGCCTCCGATATTCATATCGAACCGTTCGAGAACCGGCTGATTGTCCGCTACCGCATCGACGGCGTGTTGCATGAAACCGAATCACCGCCGCGCCGCTTGTCCGCGGCGGTCATCTCGCGCATCAAGATCATGGCGACGCTCGACATCGCCGAACGCCGGTTGCCGCAGGACGGCCGTATCAAATTGCGTGTACAGGGCAAGGAAATCGATTTGCGTGTGTCCACCGTGCCGACCATGCACGGCGAAAGTGTGGTGATGCGTATCCTCGACAAAGGTGGCGTGGCGCTCGATTTTCATTCGCTCGGATTCGATGACGACAACCTGAAGGTTTTCCTCTCGATCCTCGACCTGCCGCACGGCATTCTGCTGGTGACCGGCCCGACCGGCAGCGGCAAGACCACGACTTTGTACACCGCGCTGGATCGCCTGAACAAGCCCGACGTCAAGATTTTGACCGTGGAAGATCCGGTCGAATACCAGATGGCGGGTATCAACCAGATCCAGGTCAAACCGCAGATCGATCTCACTTTTGCGAATGCATTGCGCTCAATCGTGCGACAGGATCCGGACGTGATCATGATCGGTGAAATCCGCGATCTGGAAACCGCGCAGATCGCCGTGCAGTCGGCACTTACCGGACACATGGTGCTTTCCACCATCCACACCAACGACGCCGCCGCGACCATCAACCTGGAAGATTATCTTTTGACTTCCACGATTGTCGGCATACAGGCGCAGCGGCTGGTTCGCACGCTATGTCCGCATTGCAAGGAGGCCTATCACCCGGTCGATGAAGTGGTGCAGCAACTGGACTTGATGCGGTTTGTTCGCAAGACCGCGTCAGCCAGTCCGCCACAGCTAACCCTATATCACGCCAAAGGCTGCGAACACTGCGCACACACCGGCTACTTCGGCCGACAGTCGATCATGGAAGTGCTGCCGATGACCGACACGCTGCGCAGCCTCATCATGCGTCATGCGACGTCGACCGAATTGCGCAGCGCCGCCATCGCCGAGGGCATGGAGACCATGTACGAGAATGGCCTCAAGCAGGCGGTCAACGGGGTGACGACGATCGAAGAAATTCTGCGCGTGACGCGTGAAGACTAGCGCGGAATAGCCCATGCCGATGTTCCAGTACAAGGCGGTCTCGTCTTCCGGTGAAGTCAAGGAAGGCGTCCTCGAAGGTGCGACGCATGCGGGCGTGATCGCGCACCTTCAATCGCTGGGGTTGATTCCCATCCGTGCGGCGGAAGTCACTGCCGATGGCGTGGCCGCGGCGAGCGGCGTGTCTGCCAGTGCTGGCAGCACGGCACCCCGGAAATCTGTTTTTGGCGGACGCGGCAAAGTCAGTCAGACCGACCTGGGATCGTTCACACGCGAATTGGCAACGCTACTGCGTGCCGGACTGCCGCTGGATCGTGGCCTGGAAATCCTCATTGGCCTCGCCGAGAAGAAGAGCGTTTCCGAGCTATTGGTGACAATTCGCAATGAGGTTCGCGGTGGCACGTCTTTATCCAAGGCGCTCGACAAGCATCGCGACGTATTCTCGCGCTTCTATATCAATATGGTGAAAGCCGGCGAAGCGGGCGGGTCGCTTGGCAATGTGATGCAGCGGCTGGCTGACTACATGGAACGCTCGGCCGAATTGAAGGAAAGCGTGGTGTCCGCGCTGATTTACCCCGCCATCCTGTTGGTGGTGGCGGTGGCCTCGGTAATGATCCTGGTGATCTTCGTCGTTCCGCAGTTCAAGCAGATTTTCGATCAGTCGGGCAAGGCACTGCCGTTTGCGACTGACGTGGTATTGACCACTGGCATTTTCCTGCGCAAGAACTGGCCGATCATTCTTGCGGGCGTGGTGCTGGCCATCTGGCTGTTCAGCCGCTCGTTCGCGAATCCGGCGACACGTGCGCGTTGGGATGCCCGGTTTCTGCACTGGCCAATTCTTGGCAACTTGCTCGGCAAGGTGGAGATGGCAAGGTTCTCGCGTTCGCTGGGCACGTTGCTGCAAAACGGCGTGCCGTTGCTGGCGGGCCTGTCGATCCTCAAGGATACGCTGGGGAATGCGGTCTTTCGCGATGCGGTCGATGTGGTCGCGCGCGATCTCAAGGAAGGACGCGGCATGGCCAAGCCGATGATGGAAGCGAACGTCTTCCCCAAGCTGGCGGTCCAAATGATCGGTGTCGGCGAAGAGACCGGCAAGCTCGATGAAATGCTGGTGCAGGTTGCGGAAGTGTATGACCGCGAAGTGGCCGCCGCGATCAAGCGCGCGCTGGCATTGATCGAGCCGGTAATGATTGTCGGACTGGCGCTGCTGATTGGCGGCATCATCATGTCGATTCTGGTGGCGATGTTCGACCTGATGGATATTCCGCTCTAAATTTTATTTTTCCCGCTGGAGATTTATATGAATTCAGGAATTCAAGCCGGGCGCGCACAGGCCCGCATGCAAGGTTTCTCGCTGATCGAAATCATCGTGGTCATCACCATCATCGGGCTCATCGTCGGCTGGGCCGCGACCAGTATCTTCGGCAAGCAAGACCAGGCACAGGGGCGGATCGCCAAGAGCAAAATCACGGCAATGAGCGGCGCGCTGGACCTATACAAGCTCGATACCGGCAAATACCCAACCACCAATGACGGATTGAAGGCGCTGCTGACGGCGCCATCCGGTGTCACCGGCTGGAACGGTCCTTATGTGAGGAATATGGACGAGTTGAAAGATCCGTGGAAGAACGATCTTATCTATCGCTCGCCGGGGTCCGACAACCGGCCCTATGAGATTGTTTCACTCGGCTCGGATGGCCAAGAAGGCGGCGAAGGCCCGGCGAACAAGGACATCAAATCCTGGGAGTGATACTTTCCCGGTGACCACCCATGTGTTCTCACGCACCATTTTCGCGACGATTGCCGCCAAGTCAGCGGGGTTACTCCCTGCTCGAATTGGTGGTGGTGATCGTCATCATCGGGCTGTCGTACACGTTGCTCCCAAAGATGGTGTTCTCAGGCGTCTCCGGCGCGGAGTTGCGATCGAACGTGCGCGCGGTGGCGACCGGGTTACGCCTGACGCGCGATGCTGCGATCAACACGCGGCGCGAAGCCGTCATGACACTGGATCTGGACAGTCGCGAATTCACGGTGCAGAACGATTCGAAAGTCCACAAGCTGCACGAAAAGATCGATGTGAAGCTGTATACCTCGCAGGCGGACCTGATCACCGACAAAGTCGGCACGATTCGTTTCTATCCCGACGGTTCATCCAATGGTGGCCGCGTGACCGTCAGTGCCGGGGGCCGGTCCTTTGAGGTGGATGTGGATTGGCTCACCGGGCGTGTCTCCATCAAAGATGCACCCGCTGGAGAAGCTCGTGGATAGGCGTTCTCCACGGCATTGCCTCGGAGAAGCGCATGAATAGGGCGTCTCCAGCCGGTATGCCGATTGGGCGCCGTCTCAGCACGCGTCCCGGCAATCAATATACGCGCGGCTTTTCCCTCATAGAGGTGCTCGTTGCGTTCACTTTGTTCGCGGTGGCGCTGGGCGTGCTTATGCAGATATTTTCGCGCGGCGTCAATGGTGCCTCCATCGCGGACCACTACGCGAAAGCGACCATGTATGCGGAATCCCGGCTTGCTGCCATCGGATTAGAGGAAACGATCAAGGAGGGCACCACCAGCGGAAAATTCAATGATGATTTCGCCTGGCAGGTGACGATCAAACCCTATCTCGATACCGCGCCGCGCGATCAGATGTCAGTTGACTTCGAGAAGCAGTATTTCGCGCAGCTCTACGAAATTGAAGCGAAAGTGACGTTCGCGACCGACGACCGAGAAAAGAGCGGGTTGTGACATTGTCCACGCTGCAACTTGGGCCGCGTGCGGGAGGACCGACATGATTGCCGGTGTCCGAACGCGCAACACGACCTTGGGCTTTACGCTACTCGAAATGCTTGTGGGGCTGACCCTGCTGGGCGTGTTGTTGATCCTGATTTATTCGGCGCTGAACATCGGCCTTCGCGCCTGGGATACCGGCGACCAGCGCGCCAGTGAAGCGAGCCATCAGCGTATCGTGCAAAGTTTTCTGCGGCGTGAACTGGGACAAGTATTTCCTATTCGCTGGCGCGGCATTCCGGAATCAAGGATTGCCTTCGAGGGTGCAAAGAAAGAGCTCAAATTTGTGACCGCGCTCAATTTGGGTGCCGCCGTGAAAGAGGGCGGCTTGCAATGGGGGCACTTATACCTGGCGGACGATCCTGAGGAGGGTGTGGATGGCCGGCGCCGTCAATCGCTGTTTCTGAAGCGCGAGGTGTTTGATTTGCAGGCCAAGGACTGGGATGGTCTCGGCAATGCCAAGCCCACACGCCTGATTGCCGGTGTGAAGGAAATTGAAATTGCCTATTTCGGAGCGGAAAATGATACGTCTGATCCGAAGTGGGTGGACGAATGGAAGCAGCCATTGCGGATGCCGTTGCTGGTCAAGATTTCCATCAAGACCGACCTGGGGCGCGACGTTCCCGAGTTGGTTGTGGCGCTGAAGCTTGGTGAAGAGGCGGGCTGCTACGAGAACGCTTTCCAGCGCCAATGCCCGGCGCGCAGGGCGTGACGATGCACATGATTGACGCAGGCAATTCTCATGGTCGGCGATGCCAGCGCGGAATCGCGCTGATTATCGTGCTGTGGATCCTGACTTATTGCTGATGCTGATTTCTTCTTCGTTCATTCATGCCATGCGCACGGAGATCAATATCGTCGGCAACTCCGTTACGCGAGCGAAGTTGGAGGCCGCGGCCAATGCTGGCGTGCAGCGGGCCATTCTGGAAATATTCAAGCCACCGCAGATACCGGATCGATGGAACACCTTCGGCGTTCCGCAGGCCTGGAGCTTTAACGGGCAGTCCATGCAAGTAAGCATCGTGGACGAGTCTGGTAAAATTGACATCAATGTTGGCAACGAGGCGCTGATGCGTGGGTTGTTTCGTTCCCAGGGCGCCACCGAAGAAGAAGCCATCGCATTGATGGACGCGATACTGGATTGGCGCGATGCCGACAACGTCAAGCGCCTGCACGGTGCGGAAGAGGCCGAATATGCCGCGGCAGGACTGTCATATAAGCCCGCCAACGCAACGTTTCAATCGATCGAGGAATTACGTCTTGTGATGGGCATGACGCCGGCGCTGTATCAACGGTTGGCGCCATTGATCACTATTTATTCCCGGCACGGTGGAATCAATTCGCAAATCGCCTCGCGCGAAGTACTGCGTGCGATACCCGGCGCGACCGAGGCGCAGATTGACGAGTACCTGAAGCTGCGTGAGCTGGCGCGTGCCAATAAACAGCCTATCCCGGTGTTCTCGCCGGCAGCGCTATATCCGAGCTTCGGGAACGGATTGATGCAAGTGCGTGTCGAAGCAACCAGTGAGGATGGCAGTTCCTTCATAAGGGAAGCAGTAGTTCTGCGCTTGCCCTTTCCCAAGCGTTCCTATACCTTCCTGCGCTGGCAGGAGGGTTCCCCGGTCAACCCATCAACGCCACCGATTGCAAACGCAATATCGGGCAATGGTGGAGTAAGTTAGGATTTCCCGCGGCATATTCAACATGAACGATTCCATGACAGCGACCAGCAACATCGCAGCGATCAGCAATGCACCGCCGAATCCGTCGCGCCTGAATACTTTCTGGCACTGGTGGACGGGCGAGCTGCGCGCGCTCGTTCCCCCGCGGCTCATGAGCTGGGTGGTTGGCGATGTGGCGGTGACGGATGTGATGGTGGATGTGGCCGGCATCTCTCAGGTCCGAATAGAAGCCGGAAAGCCGACCGTCGCCACAAAAATCCCCGCTGCCGAGGTGACCACGCACCCGCTGTTACGCGAGTTGCGTGCAAAAGGCCACGATCAGGTACGTGTGTTGCTCGGGCCTGATCAGGTGCTGCAGAAAACCATTACCTTGCCCGCTGCGATAGAAGAGAATCTTCGCGAAGTGATGGGCTTTGAGCTAGACCGGCATACGCCCTTTGTGTCGAGTCAGGCCTATTACGACGTTAAACTGCAAAAGCGTGACCCTCAGCGCGAAACCATTGATGTCCTTCTCGCCGTTGCCGCTCGTACCACGGTTGATCCGCTGCTGGTGATGTTGAGACAGGCCGGCTTGTCTGTGGATGGCATTACGGTGGTCACCGCGGAATCCACTGGGCAGGCGATTGAATTATTGCCGGTTGCCGATAAACCGGCGAGGAAATGGGGAAATCTGCTCAGGCTGAATCTCGCATTGCTCGCGGTTGCGCTGTTGCTTGGGCTGGTTGCCCTGCTATTGCCGATTTGGCAGAAACGCGAAGCCGTCATCGCCCTCAATCCGCTGGTTACCAAAGCGAGCACCGAATACGAAATCAACCAGCGCGTGCATGACGAATACACAAAATTGGCCAATGAATATAACTACATCACCGGCAAGAAGCAGGGCATGCACCCCTCGCTGGTCATATTGGAAGAACTGACCAAGATCTCTCCAGATACGACGGTTGCGCAAAGCATGGATTTGAAATCCAGCGGGAAAACGAGGGAAGTGACGTTGATTGGCGAGGCACTGGCGTCATCCAAGGTTATCGAAGCTCTGGAACAGTCTCCTTTGTTTCAGAATGCGTCGCAACGCTCAATAACCCGGCGAGGTAGCGTCGGCACCAATGAATGGTTTCATATCGCCACGGAGTTGAAGCCGAAGCCATTGCCGGCCGCGGAATTACTTACGGAAAAAACTTTGGAACCAATAATTGCGCCGCCGGCCGTTGTTGCGGTACCTCCGGTTGCTGCTTCTCCAGCTACAGCGACCGAACCCGCTGCGAAAGCGGCCACGGGGGCGGCGCCGTCCATTACGGGCCCGGCAAAGGTTGAAGCGTCCGCTGCAACAGTGCCCGCCGCGCCTGCCAGACAGTCGCCGCCAGCCGAGCCAGCGGCGATGCCGGCGCCGACCAACCGGAAACTGCCATGACGAAAGTGACGGGTCAGTCCTGGCTTCCGCACAATCCACGTGACCGCAGGATTCTTGCTGTCGCGCTGCTTGTTTTGATTGTTGCGATGCTGGTAGCCGCCATTGCGGTCCCTGTGGCAATGCTTAATCGGCACTATGATCAAAATCTTTCGCGGATGACTCGTCAGTGGAAAAGCCAGTCCGCATTCAATGCCATGCGCCCGCAAGTCACCCGCGCGCTGGAGGCCCTTCGCGCGAAAGATGTTCGCAAGTACTTCCTGAAGGGGACCACCAGCGCCTTGGCATCCGCGGAGTTGCAGGATCAGGTGCGGCAGGTAGTCGAAGCAAACGGCGGCAGACTTATTTCAGCCAGCGCCAATCCTCACAAGGATGACGGCACCTATCGCTTCGCCAATGCCAATTTTCAATTGAATATCAGCAACGTCAATTTGCGGCGCATGTTGCATGCCCTGGAAGCGAGGGAACCCTACCTGTTCAACGATACTCTGGTGATTCGTTCGCAAGTTCCCTTTGGCTACCGGCCACCGGCCGGCACGGCTGAGCCCGAACTGTTTGTGCAAATGGATGTTTCCGGCGTCGCCTATATCGGTGCCGATGGCTCGGCCGCCGCCGCGATCTCTGCTCGGCCCGCGGGCGTTGGAAAATGATGAGCCCCGCGATTCCGGTATTTTGGCAACGTTACGGCCTGACCGCCATGCTTGGTGTGGCAGCCGTTGGGTGTATGTCTGCGATCGGCTACGAAACAGACTGGGGACAAGCGCTGCGGTCGCCGCTGCCCACTGCAAGTGATGCGGCGCGCGCACCGGATATTGTCGCCACCTTGCCGGGCTTTACGATGCTGGCACTGGACAGCGCTTTCAGGGAAACGGCTGAGCGCCCGCTGTTTACGCCGACGCGTCGACCTGCTGCCGCTAATTTGGCGGCAAATGTTCCCGTGATGAAGAAAGGCCAGTTCAAGCTTAGTGGTACTTCAGTTAGCAATGATCTCACGGTCGCCTTTCTGCGTGAGACCGCTACCGGCAAGACAGTGCGAGTCACGAAAGGAAAGGAAATCAACGGCATGGTTCTCGAGGCCGTCGAGGCAAACCGAGTGGTATTGAAACAGGGGGAAGAAACGGAAGAGTTGACCCTGCGAACGGCGGCATCTCCACCGCCGGCTCCGATGGCTGCGGCACATGCGCCGCCCAGCGTGGTGACGCCCACGCCCGGAGGCGCACAGCCGGCGGTTGCCACCGTAATGGCCGAAACCGCACAACCCGCTCCGAGGCCCGTGCCGAACCCAGTTGTGCCCGCATCAGGTTCATCGCAACTACCTGGGTTTGTTCTGCCAAATGGAACAGCGCAGGTTGCCACACCTTCAGCGGCGCCGGCCGAAAGCGCTGTTGCGCAGCGCCGTAGACGATTTCAGACGACACCGCAACAATGATAGCCATACGACGCTATACGACGCCATCTCATGCCGTTCGCCAAACCAATCGCGTGTTGTGGGATTCGGGGAGACTTTCTGAACACTCCGAATTGGACGCTCCCGTATGCTTTCTGCAACTTTCTTGAATTGAAAACGATGATGCCCAGTCAAACCAAATCAATATCAGCCGCATTGACGATATTCGTCGTCGTGGTGTTGAGCGCGTGCTCTACCTTGCAGCACGAACAATATCCGCCACCGCTGCCCGCTCCCGCAAAGGGTGACGCAGCTAGAGTTAATGCGATGCCTGGTCCTCTGCCACCTGGAGCAACCGTCACACAAGTTCATGCCAAAGATGCTTTGGTGCTATCCGGTACCGGCAATTTTGTGAAACCGACGCCACCTCAGCCCGCATTGCCGTCGGGGCCGGAAGAATTCAGCCTTAATTTTGAGGCAACGGACATTCGCGCCATCGTTCAATCGATCATGGGAGATTACTTGCGTGAGTCGTTCACGATTCATCCGGCAACGACGGGGACAGGCACCATTCGACTGTCCAAGCCCGTTTCTCGCAAGGACCTGATTCCAATTCTGGAAATGATGCTGCGTCAGAACGGGCAGATCATGCTTCGCGAAGAAGGGCTTTACAAAATCATGCCTGCCGCGCAAGGAACGCGAGGCTCGATCACGCCGCAAGCAGGCGGCACCACGACACCCCTGCCTGCCGGGTTCTCGGTGCAGATTGTGCAACTCAAGTTTGTCGGCGCAGTGGACATGCAACGCATTCTGGGGCCGTACGTTACCGATCCGGCTGCCTCGGTTCAAATCGACGCGGTGCGCAACCTCATCATTATCTCCGGT